>CAYWYC010000327.1:0-4996 GCA_964462565.1 uncultured Candidatus Sumerlaeota bacterium
CGTGGAATTGGTATTCCCGACGAAAACAAGCCGTACCGGTCGAAAACCAGCCATGCCGGCAGGATGCCGGCGGTACGTATCGGCCGGAATGCATTTGTCCGAATGCAGGATTGACAGTGCTTGGCGCTGACGTTAGACTCATTACATCTTTGCTGGGGCCTTTGGCCCTGTGGACAGGGAGTTTGGATTGAGTGCGGGACTTTTACATTTCAAGCCGGAAATGCGCCGCGTGGAGGCCTATATGCAGTCCGTATGGAACGGTGCGGAAGGCCTTGCGCGTCGGGTGGCCGATTATGTTTCGGAAAACCGCGGCAAACACCTGCGTCCGAAGTTGGTCATTTTGTCCAGCCGTGCGAATCAGGTTTATTCCCGCGAACCGGAAGGCGGCGATGAGCGTGTTCTGCGGATGGCCGCGAGTATCGAGGTTCTGCATATTGCTTCGTTGCTTCATGATGATGTAATCGACCACGCCGAAAGCCGCCGGGGCCGTCCATCGATCAATTCGCGCTTTGGCGAGGACGTGGCCATTCTTTCGGCGGACCTTATGTTTTCCGAGGCCTTTGGAATGGTCCTGCCGGAACTGGACGGTAACATATTGCGCCTGCTCCTGAGCACGACCCGCACCATGTGTGAAAGCGAGCTGATGGAGATCGAATTGCGCGATTCGGTTATTAATGAGCAGCAGTATTACCGAATCATCGCTTCCAAAACGGCCCGGCTTTTTTCGGCCTGCACGGAAATGGGGGCCCTCCTTGCCAGCTTTGATGAAGAGCGCCGAAAGCATCTGGCCCGGTTTGGCGAAGAAATCGGCCTGGCTTTTCAGATTCGCGACGATGCCCTTGATTATACGGGCGAAGCCGACAGACTGGGCAAACCCGTGGGGAACGACCTTAGCCATGGCAAGCAGACCCTGCCGCTGGTCCATGCCTTTCAGGCGGCTGACGAGGCTGACCGCGAAATTCTGCTCCAAGAGCTGAAAAACGGACGGCGCATGGAAAAGGTTATGCCTCTGATCGACAAGTATGGCGGTCTGGAATATACCCAGGAAAAGGCTGACGAACACATTAATCGCGCCATCGCGGAGATTCCGAAATTCGCTGGCGACGAAGCGGCTCGATGGTTTGAAAAATTCTCCAGGATGATCGTCAATCGCGATTATTGATCCTTTCTTTTTTCCGGGGGAGTCAATATGGGCAAGAAAAAAACTCTGAAAAAATACAAACCCCGCGTTCCCGTGCCGCCTCCGGCACAGCCCCATTCGGATAAACGCAAAGAGCAGGAGAAAAAAGCCTGCCGCAAAAAGGTACGTCCCACGGAAGATTGAAAAGGGTATGCTCCGTGGAAATTCGCCACCACCAGAAACCGCGCATAATTTGCCTGCTTGCCTGCGATCAGCCTCTTTCCATCCTTCTATTTCGATTCCAATTTATCCCATTTTTGCCTGCTCTTGTATTTTTTTGCGATTTTTAAGAGAAACGAATTGACGATCCCAAAGAGATATTGCAGACTTCAATGAATATTCAGTAAGGACATGTGCTGGCTGGATAAGAACGAAGCAAAAAGTTAAATTTCACATTATCGAAATAAAAAAAGGAGATGAACATGGCGAAGAAGAAAACCATCGAAGCAGGTAAGGTCAAACTGGGTATTGTGGGCGTTGGCGGCATGGGAAGCAATCATGCCAACCGCATCATGAGAGGCGATGTTCCGAATCTGGAACTCGCGGCGGTATGTGACATCGATCCCGAGCGTCTGAAAGGCTGGCCCGAAGAGGTTGAGACTTTTGACGACAGCAAGACGCTGATCCGATCGGGCAAGGTGGACGCCATTCTCGTGGCCACGCCTCACTACGGCCATACGACGATCGGTATCGACGGGTTGAAAAACGGGCTGCATGTTCTCGTGGAAAAGCCCATTTCCGTCCACGTGGCCGACGCGCAAAAACTCATTGACGCCTACAAGGAAACGAAGAACCAGATTTTCTGCGCCATGTTTAACCAGCGCACCGATCCCCGCTACCAGAAGGTCAAGGCCCTCATCGAAAAGGGCGAGCTTGGCGAAATCATGCGGGTCAACTGGATCATCACCAACTGGTATCGCCCGGAAGCCTACTATGCCTCGGGCGGCTGGCGGGCCACCTGGGAAGGCGAAGGCGGCGGTGTGCTGCTGAACCAGTGCCCCCACAACCTGGACCTTTTCCAGTGGATGCTGGGCATGATGCCCTCGAAGATGCAGGCCAAGTGCCACCTGGGCAAATACCACAACATCGAAGTGGAAGACGAAGTGACGGCCTACATGGAATTCCCCAACGGCGCCACGGGTGTTTTCATCACCAGCACCGGAGAAGCCCCCGGCAGCAACCGCCTGGAAATCATGGGCGACCGCGGCAAGATCATCGTGGAAAACGGCATTCACTTCACGCGGACGGTGGACAAAGTTTCGGAATTCACGAAAACAACGAAGCAGAAATTCGGCTCGCCCGAAACCTGGAACATCGAGATTCCGATCCATAATCACGGCGAACAGCATAACGGTATCCTGAAGAATTTCGTCGGCGCGATCCTGAATGACGATGAACTGCTGGCCCCGGCGGAAGAAGGCATCAAGGCCGTGGAACTTGCCAACGCCATGCTTTTTTCCAGCTTCAAGGGCAAAGAAATCGACCTGCCCATCGACGCCAAGGCCTACGAACGCCAGCTGAAAAAACTCATCAAGGAATCCACCTTCGTCAAGGAAGTCGAAAAAGTAGATGACGATATGGACAGTTCTTTTGTAAAATAGGTTAGTATTGTGGAAGAGTACTTCTGTATTAAAGAAAGGGCCAAGCCATGAAAAATAGTATCGAACTTAAAAACCTTGATCATGAAACCATAGCTTGGCTCGAAAAAATAGCGAAGCAAAGGCATCAGAATCCAGAAGAGGTAATAAGGCGCATTCTGAAAGAAAAGATTGGTCAGGAAAAGCATGAAGATGAAATAGTTTATCATGACCTCGATTCATTTATGGGGACTTGGTCAGAAGAAGAAGCAGAAGAATTTCTGCAATCTGTTTCTGATACTAGAAAAGTGGACCCTGAACAATGGCACTAGGTTCCATCCTTATTGATACTAATGCTTATGTTGCAATGAAGCGAGGAAGGCCCGAAGCGCGGGATATCTTTCAAAAGTCCTCTATGCTTGGAGTAAACCCGATTGTCATAGGGGAACTGCTTAATGGCTTCTCAAAAGGCAAGCAGAACCAGAAAAATCGAAAAGAACTGTTTCGTTTTCTAAGATTAGAGCGACTATGGTTAATGACGATAGATAGAGATACTGCTGAGTGTTACTCGCGAATTCACTCCATCCTGCGAGAAAAGGGGCGACCTATTCCGGAAAATGATGTCTGGATTGCTGCTTCAGCTTTGCAATACGATATGAAAATATTCACCTATGATTCCCATTTTGGATTTATTGATGAAGTATTATCTGGGAAAAGTTATTCTGAACTAGCAAAGTAAAATTAACCAAGGAGGAACACCATGTACTATACCGGATTTGCCGACGAGGCGTCTCCCGATATTGAAGTCCAGATCAAGGCCACCAAGGAATTGGGCTGGGAAAATATCGAATCGCGTCGCATCGGTTCTGCCAATATTCACGATATTTCCGACGAGGAATTCGAAGCCGCTGCCGAGAAACTCGAAGCAGCCGGCGTCAAGATCAACTGCTTCGGCTCGGCCATTGCCAACTGGGGCAAGCAGATCACCGATCCCTTTGATTCTTCGCTGGAAGAAACCAAGCGCGCCATTCCCCGCATGCAGCGGCTGGGCACGAAGCTTGTCCGCATCATGAGCTTTGCCGTGCTCAAGGACCGCGAACCCGACGACCAGATGGAAGAAGAACGCTTCAAACGCGTCAAGACGCTGGTGGACATGTTCGCCGATGCGGGCATCCAGGCCGTTCATGAAAACTGCATGAACTATGGCGGCATGGGTTATACCTACACGCTTAAGCTGCTCGAAAACGTCCCTGGTCTGAAACTCGTGTACGACACGGGCAACCCCGTTTTCACCGATGACCGGTCGCGCTCAAAACCCTATCCCAAGCAGTCGTCCTGGGAATTTTACCGCAACGTGAAGGACCATATCGCCTATATCCACATCAAGGACGGCATCACCGTTCCCGATCCCGAAAACCCGGATAACTTGAAATGCCAGTTTACTTGGGCCGGCGACGGACAGGGCGATGTTCGCGCGATTATGAAGGACCTGCTGGCCGATGGTTACGACGGCGGCATCAGCATGGAGCCCCACCTGGCCGTGGTCTTTCACGACGAAAGCGTCCAGAGCGAAGCCGACGTGCGCTACAAGAACTACGTGGAGTACGGCAAGCGCTTCATGAAAATGATAGACGAGCTGAAACAGGACCTGAACCAGGCCTGATTCATTCATTGCCTGCCAGAACTGATTCCGGGATTTTGCGAAAGACGCAGGTCCCGGTTTTTTTGTGCCTTTCTTGCATCCCTTAATCCTTCAAGCAGTAGAGTCAAAAGCCGTAATATTCGCAATGCCTGAGCGATTGACGGCAAAGAAAATGAACCGCGGATGATACGGGTGACATGGGATCGGGAGCAGGAGTAATTTTCGTGTATTTCGTTTGTTTCGTGGTTAAAAAATACCGATTGCGATTACGGTTGCGCGTGCGATTGCGATGAAGTGTTTTATTGTGCCTGGCAAGGGGCAGAATATCACCACGGAGGCACGGAGGACGTTGATGATATTTGCAACGTCAGGCTTGATGATGATGCTTGACAAGATTTATGGGCTCTGGCGGGGCCTTTATGCGAGTCCCTCCGTGCCCTCCGCGCCTCCGTGGTTGATTAAGAAGTCGCAAGGGGATTGCTAGAATTGAAAAGAAGAATATTGGGCAGGATTGACAAGATGAACAGGATTTGGGGACTGCCGTTAATCTTGTCAATCTTGTTAATCCTGTCTCATTATCAGCCTTGATCTCGATTA
>CAYWYC010000328.1:0-4959 GCA_964462565.1 uncultured Candidatus Sumerlaeota bacterium
ACGCCACTTACGTGGCTGACTACGAGCGGGCGCGAATATTTCTTTCCACAGACCCTAAAGCAAACAGCCGCATCTCGATAATCGGGATACGGCTGCGCTATATTCCAGCTAAAAAAGCATGAGCGCCGCTATTCCATTATTTTCGCCATCACTTCATCGTCGATGTCGTAGTTCGCCGAAACGCTGTTCACGTCGTCCAGTTCTTCCAGGGCGTTGATCAGCTTCATCAGCGTGGCGGCTTTTTCTTCCCCCACCTTTACGGTGGTATCGGGGATCATTTCCACGGAAGCGGAATCCACATTCACGCCCTTGGCCTCCATGGCTTCACGCACGGTCATCATCTCCTGCCATTCCGTGGTGACCACAAAAAGGTCGTCCTGCTTTTCCATGTCTTCGGCTCCGGCGTCGAGGGCGATCTCCATGAGTTCGTCTTCGTCCACGCCTTCGGCAGGTACAATAATCTGGCCCTTTTTCTTGAACATCCACCCCACGCAGCCGACTTCGCCCAGGTTTCCGGCGTATTTGGTGAAAATATGACGGATTTCGGCGGCGGCGCGGTTCTTGTTGTCCGTCGATGCTTCCACATAAACGGCGACGCCTTCGGGGCCGTAGCCTTCGTAGGTAACGTCTTCATAGCTGACGCCTTCGAGTTCACCGGCACCCTTTTTGATGGCGCGTTCCATGGTGTCCTTGGGCATATTGGCGTCTTTGGCGGCCTGGATCGCCACGCGTAATCGAGGGTTGGCCTCTTCATCGCTGCCGCCCATGCGCGCGGCAATCGAAAGTTCCCGGATAATGCGCGTGAAAATCTTCCCGCGCTTGGCGTCAACTGCCGCCTTTTTATGCCGGATCGTGGCCCATTTACTATGTCCCGACATGTTTGCCTCCCTCGTCCATTGGTTAAAATTGCGTTGCTGATCAGAAAATCAACAGGACCCATACGGGCACGTCCCGTAACAGTCCATCCTGTCAAATTACTCAAGCGGCCCGGAAAGTGCAAGCAAAATAGCATATAAAGCAGGTGCGCCGGTGATGGGGATTTTGGCTGCTATTTGTATCATATTTGGCAATTTCAGGCCTTGCGCTTCGCATTTTTCTTGAGCAATATGGTCTGGCCGTGCAGACTATGGGAGTGCAGGATATTATACTTTGGACCTTTGAGGAATCCTGTTCCATTTTTGGAATGGGTCTTATGCAGATGGATGTGCTAATATTCATAAAGAGAATGTCATAGAGAGGAGACGGATTTTGAAACGGAACAAAATTTCGGTAATCGGAGCGGGAAACGTAGGCGCTACGGCGGCCCATTGGGCAGTGTCGAAGGAACTGGGCGATGTGGTGCTGGTGGATATCGTGGAAGGCGTGCCCCAGGGCAAGGGCCTGGACCTGATGGAAGCCACGCCGGTGATCGGGCGCGATTCGATGGTCGTCGGCTCGAACGGCTATGACGAAACGGCGGACTCTGACGTGGTCATCATCACGGCGGGTCTGGCGCGCAAACCCGGCATGAGCCGCTCGGACCTCCTTGACAAAAACGCGCAAATCGTGAGTGCCGTGACAAAAGAAGTGGCGAAGCGTTCTCCCGAGGCCGTGCTGATTGTGGTTTCCAATCCGCTGGACGTGATGGCCTATGTGGCGCTGAAGGAAAGTGGCTTTCCCCGCGAGCGTGTGGTCGGTATGGCGGGAATTCTGGACACGGCGCGCTACCGGTCCTTTATCGCCATGGAACTGGGCGTGTCGGTGGAAGATATTTCGGCGCTGGTGCTGGGTGGTCATGGCGATTCCATGGTGCCCATGCCGCGCTTCACCTCGATCGGTGGCATTCCCCTCAGCCAGTGGATGGACGACGCCAAGGTCGAAGCCATTGTCGAGCGCACACGCAAGGGCGGCGCGGAGATCGTGAACCACCTGAAGACGGGCAGCGCCTTTTACGCACCATCGGCGGCGGCCGTGCAGATGGCCGAGGGTATTCTGAAAGACAAAAAACGCGTCCTGCCATGCAGCGCCTGGCTCCAGGGCGAGTATGGCCTGAACGATGTGTATATCGGCGTGCCCGTGATTCTGGGCGGTGGCGGTATGGAAAAGATTGTGGAACTCGACCTGGATGCCTCAGAAAAAGAAGCCCTGCAGGCGTCGGCCAATGCCGTGAAGCAGGACCTGGCAAATCTGAAGATCTAGTATCCACAAAACAATCAAGCACTTCTTGAAGATATCGCGAGCTGCGTAATTATCTCTATATCTGATAATGATCGTAAAGATATCGAATATACGGATATGTCTTGCGCTCAATATCTACTTGTGAGATCATGTTTAAGTGCCCGAAACAGGAAGGTTCTGCTTTATGGTATGGAGTCTGAGCGAAAGGTACCTGATACATAGAAGTCGATTCCGCCAATATCAAAAACAGCACAAGGCTGAATTGCAGAAGTGTTTCGCGTGCCTGGAGCGTCTTTTGGAAGGCCTGAATGAGAATAAAGTAAAGGGCAATATGAGCAATCCGCCAGGCTATGTACATCCAGAAGGCAAGGGGGTTCATGCAATAGCCGTTAAGTCCAAAGGCAAAAAAGCTTTAAGGCTGTATTTTTTCCCAGTGGAGCATACCGAAACGATTGAATTGCTTTTGGTAGGTGACAAGGATACCCAGAAAAAGGACGTGCTTGAATCTCATAAGAAAGCAGAAGCGATAAAGAAAGAGAAGGCCCATCATGAGTAAGAAAAAAGAATTCAATTCTGCCGGGGAGATGCTTGCTTATCTGACAGGGGATAAGTCGGACCAGGAATCTGTCGAAAAGATGGTCAGCAAATGCAGATTAGTGGATGCGCTGATAAACACAAGGTGCAGCCAGAACATTTCCCAGGCGGATATCGCCCGGAAAACCGGCTGGACCCAATCCAAAGTTTCCAGAATCGAGAATTCGGATGATGCTTCCCTGAATTGGGGCGATGTTCTTGTATACGCCAGCTGTGTCGGATTGCGCTTGAATATCAGTTTGATTCCAAAGAAAACGGAAATCGTGGACCGTATTAAGTTTCATGTAATTTCCGCCATCAGGGAGTTGAAGGAACTTTCGAAAATTGCGGAAGAGATGCAAGATTATGAAGAAACGGTTCGGAAGATTAACGAGTTTAATGGAGAAGTGCTGCTTAACTTTCTGATAGGTCATATGGAAAGTTCTTTTCCGGTGGCAAAAATGATGGATTTATACAATAGTACTTCTGAAGAAAAAACAGAAGATACAGGCCCGGTTTCTACAAAGACCGATTGTAAGGAAGAAATGATCAATATCTAGCCTTCAAAAGTGCGATATAGATTTTGGCTTTGCAATATATTGATGATAATAGGGCCATTGGCCTTTTTTCTTTTGCGATAAATGGGTACCATATCGAAAGGTGGAAACAGGATGAAAAAGATCGCAGCTTTTCGCGGAGTGGTGGCCTGGTTGATATTTTGTCAGACGATTCTGCTGGCGGCGGCCTTTGCCTATCAGCAAAAGCCCAAGGAAATTCCGCCGCGAGCGCTCGAAGGCCCCGGCGACCAGTACATTGTGTACAAGATCGAACTTCACGAAGATATCATGAGTTCGGCCGTGCCCTTTTTCATCCATCGCGCCGTGGAAGCCGCGAAGGCCGCCAATGCCGACGCCATTGTCCTCGACCTGGACACGCCCGGCGGCCGCGTGGACCTGATGCTCCAGATTCGCGACGAACTTATCGACATTAAGATCCCGACCTATGCCTATATCAACAATGAGGCTATTTCGGCCGGGTCGCTGCTGGCTGTTACCACGGACAAGATCGTCATGTCGCCCGTTTCACAGATCGGCGGGGCCCAGGTGATTGCGGGTATGCAGGAGATGCCGGAAAAAATCGAGCGGAAGATGACTTCGATCCTGAAAAGCGGCGTGCGCTCGACAGCCAAGTACAAGGGCCACCCCGTGCGCATCTGCGAGGCCTTTGTGGACAGCGAGATCGAAATTCCCGGCCTCGTACCCAAGGGCGAGGTGCTGACCATGGACCAGGACGAGGCCGTGAGCGTGGAAGGCTTGGTGGATCCGGATGATCCGACGAGTTCGAAAACGCTGGCGGCTTTTATTGCGGAAGATATTGAAACGCTCTTGCAGCAGGAAGAAATCTGGCCGGCGGAGATATTGTCTTATGAACTGTCCTGGTCGGAAACGATGGCCAAGTGGCTCATGCGCTTCAAGCCGCTGCTGCTGCTGATCGGCCTGGGCGCGCTTTTCCTGGAAGTCAAGACTCCCGGTGTGGGGGTTCCCGGTGCGGTGGGCGTGATTGCCCTGGCGCTCTTTTTCTGGGGAGCCTATCTGGCCGACCTGGCCAACTATCTGGAAATGATTCTCTTTGTGCTGGGCTTTGCGCTGCTGGCGCTGGAAATATTCGTGATACCCGGCTTCGGGGTGGCCGGGGTCAGTGGCATTGCGCTGATTATCACGAGTTTGATTCTGGCCATGTTCAAGCTGCCGCCGCCGGATGTACCCAACCTGGAAACCAATATCCCCATGCTCACGCGCGCCATCTGGACCGTGGTCATTACTTTTGCAGCGCTGGTTCCCTTGATTATCATCATGGCAAAGATGCTGCCCTCGGCTCCCATATTCCGCAACCTCATCCTAAACCCGGATGCGGTGACGGCTTCCTTTGAGGAAGATCGGTTGCATCAGGTAGGCATGAACCTGCGCCCGCGCAAGGCAGACAAGGAACTCATTGGCGAAATCGGCAAAGCCCTCACCGACCTGCGACCGGCGGGCACAGCCGTTGTCGGCGATGAACGCCTGAACGTCGTCACCGAAGGCGAATATATAGACGCCGGAGCCAAAGTTCGCCTGATCGACATCCATGGCAATGTTTATACGGTAGAATCGGTCCAGGAATAACGTCTTAAAAAAATGGTACGCCCGACAGGATTCGAACCTGTGACCTCATGCTCCGGAGGCATGCGCT
>CAYWYC010000329.1:0-4893 GCA_964462565.1 uncultured Candidatus Sumerlaeota bacterium
ACACGAAAAACCGGAAACTGCAGAATTGTTTATGGTACAGCCTCTCTGGGGCCTTTGGCCCTGAAGATGAATAAGTATTTGCATTACTCAGAAAACCTTTTGATTCGTTGCTTCAGATTAACTCAGCCACCCCATTTATGTCGTACACGCCTCACCAATCCCCATCATCATACCAGGCACCGGCCACTTCCGATGTTCCCCGTCGCACACGCTCGATTTCGTCCTCAGTTAGTCGATGCTTCCAATTCTTTATATTTGTCTTGCTGTCCCGCACAAATTGTCGCCCCGCCTCCTGCTCCTTTGGATTATGAGCGCCGCTGCTCGCAAGAATCGCCTGCCGCGATTTTTCCCCGAATTCGAGACCCAGTTCTCCAAAAAGCGACGCAAATGCGGAAACCGGATCGGCCGACAAATCCTCATGCCGCACAAAAAGCCAGTCCCGATGCTTGTCCCGATAGCGACGCGCCGTCCCGTATATGCAGTTCCACAGCAGGGTCGCCTGGTCCAGGATATCCCGTTCCTTGCGGGCGAAGTCGATGATCTGGTTTTCCCAGGGAGAGAGATATTTTTCCATGAGCAGCGGCTGTTCGAGCCAGTTGTCGAAGTCAAAGGTCCATTGCTTGATCTTGATGCTCGACGCAAAGGCCGCCGGATGACGCACCAGGATGAGCACATCCATGTCGAAATGCTCCGCCAGCCACTCGGCGGAGAAAAAGGCGATCGGGTCCTTCAGCATGGGCCGCGCGTGACGCCAGGCGTTGATCCACGAAAGTCCCTGGTCCCGCACGATCCGGGCCGCGTGAATCGGGCGACGCACCTTCAAAATATTGCGCCATAAAGGATAACGATAAGACAAAACATCCCGGAAAACGCGTTCGTAATCACCGGCATTCGCATCGCTCAGGCACATATACCATGGCGAAAAAGGACGCGGATTCAAATTCATCGCGTTGCCCACATTAAAAGGTTCGTAGATATAGCCCACTTCGGGACTGCTGGACAACATCTTGCCCACCCACGTGGTACCGGAGCGATGGGCTCCTGTCAGAAGAATGGCTTTTGGTATGGAACTCATTGCGGGGATCTGCTCTCTCCATGGGCAAAATTGTCAAACCCTTAGAAAGAATGCTGTTTTTATCTCAGACTTTCAAGTATTTTCGGAAAAGACACAGGGCTTCACGCGCCACCTTCATATTTAGCCTCTCAAAAGGACCAAAATCGAGCATTCTCAGACTTCGGGGCAAACTTATGATTTTTTAAGGCCTGAAAAATCAGGCTCAAGGCCCTCCGCGCTATCTTGGTCAGGGCTTTTGTGCTAATGTCGGGATTTTATGGCTTGACAATATGAATCGCCTATTTACAATATAAGGTAGGTTCAAGCCTTTTTGTCAGCTTGATTGAGTGAAGCGAAATTTGGGAAATACAGCAGGTTCTATCGACACACTTCGCCTTTTTCGGGCCTGGGATATCGCGGGGAGGATCTTATAGATCTGTCCGCCCCGGTGGAGTCGTAGGTGCTTATATAGAAGTTGTCATGCGCGATTGTATAATTGATTTGATTTAATGGCTTGACTGGCAATCGTTTTTTGTTGCAGAATAGGATAATATCAGATAATGCAATGTTATTCTATAGATGATGGAGACACATAAAAAATATGAAAAACAATAACTGGTTCGCTCTGATGATGATGGTCCTCGTATTATCATGCATGATGCCAGGCGTGTTCGCTGCCGATGCATGGGTTTCTCCCCAGGATCTCGCCTGGTCGCCCGATGGCAAAACGGTCGCCATCGCCGACCGCACTGCCGCCAAGCTCTATCTGCTTGATGGCGCTAGTGGAAAAATCAACTTTCACGTGCCGCTGAATGGTGCGCCCAACGATGTGGCATGGACCAGAGATGGCAAGGTACTCGTCGCGGAATATGACGCCGGAAGCGTGGCTATTGTGGATGCGGCCACGGGCGAAGTATCCAGGCGTATCACCGTCAGTCCCAAGCCTTTCGGTGTGGCGGTTGCCCCCAATAAGAATATGGCGCTTGTCTGCGGGTATGGTCTGGACAAAATCATCTTTGTCGATCTGGCTTCCGGCCAGGAAGTCAAGCGTATCGATGCGGTTCGGCAGCCCGCCTATGTGGCGATCACGCCCGATGAATCGCTGGCGGTTGTCGGCAATCATCTGCCGCTGGGGCCGTCGCTCGATCCTGCCGCCGCATCCAACATCAGCATTGTGGATATGCAGAAACAGGAACGGGTGGCCGATATTGTGCTGCCCGACGGTTCCTCGAATGTTCGCGAGATCGAAATTTCGCCCGACGGAAAATGGGCTTACGCCGCGCATACCCGGGGCCGTCCGGCCTTGCCCACCACCCAACTCGACCGCGGATGGGTGAATACCAACGCGTTGAGCATTATTGATCTTGAGAAAAAAGAACTCTACACGACCATCCTGCTGGACCTGCTGACCAAGGGCGCCGCCGATCCCTGGGGCGTGGCTGTTTCGCCTGACGGGAAGGACGCCTGGGTGAGTATTTCGGGAACCCACGAAGTTGCCCGGCTTGACCTGGACCGGCTCCATAAATACCTCGAAGGGGGTTTTGAACTGGCGGAAGGGCAGGAGATCGATCCCTATTCCGGTTCGGCCGAGATGATCTGGTCGGAACTGAAGGAAAACCCGGCCAAGCGTCTGGACCTGGTCAATAATCTGGCCGTACTCCACGGCGCGGACCTGATGAAGCGTTTTGAAATAAAGGGCAGCAGGGGACTGCGGGGGCTTGACATTTCTCCCGACGGCAAAACGCTGACCGTGGCCAGTTACTTTACGGGCGAGGCCATTATGCTCAAGCCTGAAAGCATGGAACCTACCCGGAAGATCAGCCTTGGCAAGCAGCCCGAGATGACCATGGCCCGGCGTGGCGAAAAAATCTTTTTTGACGGAAATTACTGCTTCCAGAGCTGGCTCAGCTGCGGGTCCTGCCATGCCGATGGACGCGTGGACGGGCTGAACTGGGACCTTCTGAACGACGGCATCGGTAATCCAAAGAACGCCAAGTCGCTGCTCTGGTCTCACAAAACGCCGCCTGTCATGTCGCTGGGCGTACGCGCCAGCATGGAAGTGGCTACCCAGAAGGGCTTTGAATTCATTCAGTTTACCACCGTGGAAGAGGACGACCTGGAAGCGGTTCATGCTTATCTGCGTTCCATGGAACCCGAAGCCAGCCCCTATCTGGTGAACGGCAAGCTTTCCGAAAAAGCGGAAAAGGGCAAAAAGATTTTTGAAAGCCGTGAAGTGGGATGCAGCAACTGCCATCCCGCACCGCTCTTTACGGATTTGCAGATGTACGATGTGGGTACGCGCCATGAGCTGGATCGCGAAGACGCCTTTGACAACCCGACCCTGGTCGAGATGTGGCGAAGCGGTCCTTATCTGCACGACGGCAGCGCAACATCGATTTATCAGCTCTTCAAGGAAATGAACCCGGAAGACAAGCACGGGAAGACTTCTCATTTGAGCGATGAGGAATTGAGAGCACTGGAAGAATATGTGCTTTCTCTGTAAACAGGCATCGACCTTTCTTTGAAACGGCCGATGAAATATGAAGCAAGAGGCTGCGGTTTGATCGCAGGCTCTTAACGGAAATTATGGCTCGGGGCTTGCTTTGTATCAACAGAGCGGCTCTTATATCCGAAGAACCGTTCCATTTGGTGCGGTGTCGTTCCGGGCCAATCCCAAAAGGATAGAAAGAAGCAGAAGCATGAACAAAACCTGCAAGGCAAGCATCGAAAGACTGACCGATTCCGGAATTTACCAGACGATTTTGAACCGCGGCGAGATCCGCGAGTTGTTCCTCACCGTCTGGCCCCTGCCCGACGAAAAACCGGCGGACATGTGTAAGCGCCTGGGCAAGGCAGTGAAAGATTCCAAGGCCACCATCATCTCCCAGAAAATGTTCCATTTTTCTGAAGCGCGGGAAGAATGTCTGAACGCCATGGAAAAGGAATTCGGCCATTTGGATTGGCCCCTGACCTGGCTGGAAGAAGAGATGAACGGACATCCGCGCCTGGCCGGAACCGTTATTCATGCCATTGCGGGACCCAGGATTGAAACGGTGGAACAGGACGGCCGTGTTGTGGGTTGCCGCTATTCGGAAAAGGGAGCCGAGCACCTGGTCATGGGTGACCTGCGCGATCCCGACACCAGCAAGTCGGCCGCCGAACAGACCCAGTATGTGCTCGAAAGCATGATCCAGGGGCTTGCCGCGGCGGATATGGATTTTTCCCATGTTATCCGCACGTGGTTCTGGAATCATGATATTCTCGGCTGGTACGACGAATTCAACCAGGTTCGGACGGATTTTTATGAGAAATACGACGTCTTTAACAACCTGCTTCCGGCCAGTACGGGAATCGGCGCGCAGAACCCCTTTGGCGCGGCCCTGACCGCGGGCCTCATCGCGACCAAGCGGCTTGATGACAGCATCACGGCCCAGGCGGTGACATCGCCCCTCCAAAGTTCCGCGCGCGACTATGGCAGCAGCTTCAGTCGCGCTTCCGAAATTGCCATGGCCGACCATCGCAAACTGTTCATCTCCGGTACCGCCAGCATCGACAAGGCCGGTCTGACCGTTCATGTGGATGATGTGGCGGCCCAGGTTGACCTGACGATGCGTGTTGTCGAGGAAATCCTGAAATCGCGCGACATGGACTGGAGCGACGTCTCGCGGGGCATGGCCTACTTCCGCAACGCCAAGGATGCTCCGGAATACGACAAGTATTGCGAAAAGCACAGCCTGCCCAAATTGCCGGTTATCGTGACCAACAATGTAGTGTGCCGCGATGACCTGCTTTATGAGATCGAAGTAGATGCGATTGCGTTGAAGTAGATTTCTGGGCGC
>CAYWYC010000330.1:0-4846 GCA_964462565.1 uncultured Candidatus Sumerlaeota bacterium
TCTTTTTTATGGCTCAGTCCTTATGCGGAATCCCGAACCACCAGGTGCATGGGGATGATGAGGGCTTTGGTTTTGCGGGGGCCGGACTCGATCAGGCTCAGCATCTGCTCGATGCACATGTGGCCCAGCCGTTGGAAGTCGAGGGTCACGGAAGTCAGAAAGGGCCAGGCGAAGTCGATGGGGTCGAAGGGATTGATACCGATGACGGCCAGGTCTTCGGGAATGGATTTTCCGGCGCGGCGGGCGGCTTCATAAAACTGCGGCGCGAGAATACGGTAATTCAGGATAGCCGCATCCACATCGGGTCTGCTTCTTAGCTGCTCGGCCATCTCTTCGATCAGGGGTTCGGCCGAGCCGTAGGCGTTGCGCAGGTCGGCATGGAGCCGGTTTTGAAGCGTATGCCGCACCGGCGCCTTAAGGCCCAGATTGCGGCTGGCTTCGCCGATGGTCGTCCAGCGCAGTTCGCGGCTGTAGTGGGGGCTTTTGTCGGTATTGGCGCGCTCCAGGAACAGTATTTTGCGGCGGCCCTTTTTTGCCAGGTGCTTTACGGCCTCGGTCATGCCCCTGGCCTCATCAAAACAGATGCTCCCGGGGGCCTTGCTATTATTGCTGTTCACATAGATCACGGGGATTTCATAATTTTGAACATTGCGACGGAAATCCGCATCCATATCACCAAAGAGCACCAGGCCGTCCACGGCGTCTTCCTTGATGAAGATCGGCGTTTCGCCCGAGGAATGGCTGTAGATGACCATCAGGTCCTGCTCCGCGGCAGCCTCACTCATGGCGTTGAGGGTGTAGTTTGAAATCAGGGCGTTGTTGCCCAGAGCCACGCCGATGACGCCCTGGCGCTTTCGGTTGAGGTTGCGAAAGGTGCGATTGGCGCGATATCCCAACTTGTCCGCCGCGGCCAGCACCTTGTCGCGCGTGGTTTCGCTGAAGCGGCTGTTGTTGCCCTTCGAAGCATGCAGCACCGCCGACACCGTCGCCGACGAAACCCCGGCCTCCCGGGCCACATCACTCAGGACTATGCGTTTTTTTCTGGCCACCATCATTCCCTCCGCATCTCTTTTACTGCTTCGGACCGATGCAATACAAGGCTTTATCGCTGCGCAGGAGAAAATGGCTGTCGCCGAGTGGTACCGGGCTGGCCGAGAAATTTGTCTTGTCATCCTCGATTTTGTTGTGCGCCACAAGTTCAAACTCCGGCTTGGTGGCAATGACATAAACACCGTCGGACACGGACGGAATGATAATGTGGTCTTTGACCAAAAGGCCGGAGGCGTAGATGAGTTGGGGGTCCGAGATGGCTGGTCCGCCAACACGCTTGGCCCAATAGAGGGTTTCGCCAGTCTTGGCGTCGAGGCAGAAAAAGCCTTGCTTTTGACGCGGGGAGTTATTACCGAAATGGTTGAAATACAATTTGCCATCATCATAGATCGGTCCGCCGACATAAGCACCAGCGCCGTCTGCAACATGCCACAGAAGATTGGGGCTTTCCTTTGTCAGATCGCCCTCGGCTCCGCTCAATTTGATTGCCATTGTGTCCCTGGCGCCATGACTGTTGGCGATAGAAAAATAAGCGATGCCGTCAATCACAAAGGGGCTGCTGGATGGGTAGCTGTGCTTCACACCCTTTTCCATATAATAATAAGCCCATATTTCATGGCCGTCTTCGGCGTCGTAGGCCGCCACGCCGTTCATGATGCCCATGATCAGTTGTTTCTTACCATCGACTTCGGCGATCACCGGCGTGGAGTATCCCCACTTGAAACCGGTCCACATCTCGCCGTCATCGCCCTGTGCCCAGACGGTCTCGCCGGTGTCTTTGTTGAGCGCAAACAATGTTCGCGATTCGATAGCAGCAGGCACGATGAGTTTATCGTCGCAAAGCATGGGTGACGCCCCGCTGCCATAGTTGTGCTTGCCCTGGCCCAGATCTTTGAAACCCCAGACGACGTTCCCGTCATAGTCCAAAGCGATGACACCGGTAGTGCCGAAGAAGGCATAGACTTTTTCGCCGTCCGTGACCGGGGTATGGCTTGCGTAGCCATGCCAGCGCAGAACCGCGCCTGTTGGATTATTATCCGAGGCATCGAATGATTTGTCCCATATAATATTGCCCCTGGTATCGAGACAGGTAACGTGTTTTCGCGTTTGTGTAATCTTGTTTTTGCGCTGTTCTTTATCCCATCGGTCCATGCCGCTATATCCAGCGAGAAAAATCTTATCGCCGAATACGATCGGGCTGGCAACCCCCGAAGCGGGCAGTTCTGTTTTCCATGCAATGTTCTCGGTGGCGCTCCAAGTGAGGGGCGGATCGCACTCAGGGGCGCGTCCCAATCCGTCGGGGCCGCGAAAACGGGGCCAGTCTTCGGCGGCAAGCGTGGCGCCCAAGCCGATGATAATCAGGAGCAATGTGATTTTTCGTAAGCAATTCATGTCATCTCTCCTTATTCCGATTGTTGGGAAATATTCTGTGTTCGCGGCCCATAATGGGGACGGGGTTTTCCTTTTTCCAGTGCCCCGATGTCGGGGCCTTCGCCGGTGAAGTCGTCGTTGATACCGGGGATGAGCACCGCGGAGTCCACGGCGGCACTGTCCTCGGCCAGCGAAAAATCGAGTTCCGCGGGGTCGAGACGCTGGATGTCGGGAAACTCCAGCGTGAAGAATTCCTGGGTAAGATTGGCGAAGTGTTCGGGTTTGGGCTGGAGGTTATTTTCAGGGACACCATCCTTTTTGTCGGGGCCCAGGAAGTTGTTGAGAGGCTCGCCAGCAAGGCCGGGAGGGGAGAATGTGGTGTTGTGCATGTTGTTGAAGCCGCTGGAGCCGCCTGTGCACTTGAAGGTGTTTCGCTTGGTGTAGGCGAGGATGTTGCGCAGATAGTAGCTGGGACCGATCAGGGTTTTCTGGCTGGAAAAAGCAAAGGAGCCTGCCGAGGCGCAGCGATTGTGAATGAAGCGCGTATTCCAGAGGGTTCCGTCGATCTCGGAAATGTTGTCCGCGCCGCGGCGCAGCTCGTTGTTGTAGAAGTCCATGCTCCAGGCGCGTTGGCCGGGGATGGAGGTGCTGCTGGTGGAGACGTTGAAGATGTCCCAGAATCCTTCGGCGTAATTGTACCCGACCGAATGTCCCGAGCCACAGAGATTCACGGCATATCCGGAATGGGAGCCTTCCTGAAAACCGAATCCGCCTTCCGGCAGGCGACCGATCATGACGTTATCAATGATGGTAAAATCGCGACATTCCCCGTCAAGCCCCAGAATGCCGTGCTGGATGTTTTCCAGGCGGCACTGCTTGATGGTGAGTCCCTTGGCCCCCATGTTTTCCAGGCGGCCAGCATCGAAGGTGATAAAGGTGTTGCGGAAGGTCAGGCCCTGAAAGAGCAGGTGCTCGGATGCCATGACATCGAAGAGGCAGTAGTTGTCTTTGCCGTCAAAGATGACATCGCCATCTCCGGCCGGAATGAAGCTGATGGGCTTTTCGGCAGTGCCTTTGGCGGTAATCACATAGCTGCCTTCGAAACGCTCGGAATATGCGCCGTCTTCGATGCTGCAATCGATGACCGCCGCATTATCATTCGGCGCAAAGACTCCGAAGCGCACATTTTCCATCTTGCAGTTACGGATCTTCAGCCCCTCGGCTCCCGGCTTGTTCGCATAGGCCGCACGAATGCCGATATAGGCATTGCGCAGAGTGAGGCCCTCGATAATGTGGTGCGTACTGCCCTCGGCATCAAACAATTGAAAACAATGCGCACCGTCCAGGATGACTTCACCATCTCCCGCCGCGCGTATGGTTATCGGTTTGTCGGCCGTCGCCTTGCGCGTCAGGTAATAGGTCCCGTGCTGCCAGAGGCCGATCTTATCGCGATAATTGAAACGGTTCGCTTTGTAGTATCCACCATGAAGCAGGATCGTATCTCCCGGCCTGGCTGCAAGCGGCAGAATCTGAAACATGAAATCGGCGTTCCAGTCGTGACCATGATAGGCCTCGTTGAAAGTTTCGAAATGTGGCTCTTCCTTTTCGCCCTTGTAATTTGGCGGATAGACATGGCGCACCGGTCCTGCAGGTTCCGGAAAGGCATTGCCGTTGCTGAGCATGATGTTTTCCTTTGCCGTCAAGGGGGGCGGTGAATAAGTTCCGCCATGAAGCCGTACCGTGTCGCCGGGCTTAAGATCGGGCAGTATCTTCTCCAGAGTCGGACCATTCTTGCCATCCGCAGAGACATCGATCTGACGCCCCCCGGAATAAGGCGTCGGTTCGCGGCGCGTGTGCATGGTCACGATTTTTTCGGCATCGCCCTCAACACCGTCGGGATCGGAAAGGGTCAGCCGAATCTCGTAGGCCGTATCCTCCTCCAGATCGATGATGCTGCCAGCAAAGTGCGGTTTCAGATTGAGCGATTCAAATTCCTTATAATCATTTCTCTTCACAGAGCCGTCGGAGTAGAGGGCCACAGGAGCCGGACGCCACTTTTCAGTGCCTGCTTTGCGGAATTCGGTTTTGAGCGTGGCATTCCGGTTCTCGTCGCCATCGATCCACCATTCATATCCCAGGCCGACCAGCGTCGGCGGGTCCAGGTCTAATTTGGCAGGCCGGACCGCGTTTTGCGCAAAAGCGGCTGCCACAACCATCATGAACAGGACAGACAAGAGTCCCCTCTCGAAACGATAATATTTTTTTTTGCCAGTCATCATGCACCTCCCGCGGGTTTTTTATTTCTTTTTTTTTGACTCATATTGCGACCGATGACTTATATATAAGTCAGGCATCCAAGCGATGTCAAAGAAAAAAGACCGCAAAAAATTATTCTTCAGTTTTTCGGATACGGACGCCCTCGCCA
>CAYWYC010000331.1:0-2668 GCA_964462565.1 uncultured Candidatus Sumerlaeota bacterium
CTGGCACAAACGGTAGTTAATAGATGCTCTCTATTGACAAAAGCTTTCGAAAATTATACTTTTTAGGCCTATTCGTTCGGGTAGTAGATTCCAAAATTTTAAGGATAATCCAATGAAAAAATATTTATTTTTACCATTCATTTGCATCATGGTCAGCCTGCTGGCTCTGACGGCTTGTTCTCCCAGGGAAGATCAGGAAGAGGAGCAGGAAGAATCGAAAGAAGGAACGGAAAAAGGTGCCGAAGCCACGCCGATTCCGGAAGAGGAAAAAATGAGCATGGAAAAATGGCAGCTGCGGGGGATCGAGCCGATTTCTTTTACCTATGCCAACTTTCCCCCCGCGTCCACCTTTCCCTGCGTGCAGATGGAAGAATATAAGCGCAAGCTGGAGGAATATTCGGACGGCCAGATAACTGTCGAGACCCATCCGGGGGGCACACTTCTCGGCGCGAAGAATATTTTTGAAGGGGTCAAGTCGGGCGTGGCCGATATCGGCTGCTTTGCCATGAGCTACCATCCGGGACAGTTTCCCCTGACTCAGGTGATGGACCTGCCGCTTGGTTTTCCCAATGCCAAGGCGCCCACCATGCTGCTTTATGACATGTACAAAATGCACACGCCCGCGGAATTTGACGACGTGGTGGTGCTCACGCTTTTTACCTGCCCGCCGGCGGCATTCATGACCACCAAGCCCATCGAGACGCTGGACGACCTGAAGGGCTACAAGCTGCGCGTTTCGGGCACGGGTGTTGGCGTGATCAAGGCGCTGGGCGGCGAGCCTGACGGCATGCCCATGTCGGAAACGCCCGAGGCGATCCAGAAGGGGCGCGTCAAGGGCATCGTTTCTTCCATGGAAATTTTGAAGGACTTCAACTTCGCGTCCTACACGCCCCACGTAAGCCCGGCGAACCTGCACGTGGTGACCTTTGCCGTGGTGATGAACCGTAAAAAATGGGACAGCCTTCCCGAGCAGGTCCAGGTGGTGATGCGCGGGATGGGACGTTCTCACGCGGCCTGGACGGCGGATTATGTGGACCAGCATGTGGATGAGGCGCTGGAATGGTCCAAGGAAAAATACGACATTAAAATCCACACGCTTTCCACGGAAACGCGCGAGGAAATGAACAAGCGCTTTCAGCCGCTCTTCGAGGCTTATGTGGAATCGGCCAACAAGGCGGGGCTCGATGGGGACGCGATCCTGAAGCAAGTGGTGAAAATGAAGCCGAATTATGAAGCAAAATATCTGCCCACTCCTTGAGTCCTTCAGCCGGCGCATGAATCTTTTCTTCATGGCCATCGGCGGAGTTGCGCTTCTGGTGCTGATGATGCTGGCCGTGGTGAATGTGGGGATGGGCCTTATCGGCAAGTCGCTCCATGGCGCTTATGAACTGATGGGATATTGCGGCGCGGTGGCCATTGCCTTTTCCCTGGGCGGATCGCAGCGCCGCAAGGACCATATCCTGGTCGATGTTCTCACGCGGCATTTTCCCGAGTGGGTGAACCGGCTTCTCGATGTGACCAAGTATATTCTGAGCATGATTTTTTTCGGGCTGGTCAGCTGGAAGCTCTTTCAGTATGGCATGATGAAAATCCAATCGGGCGAGCTCTCCTCGACTCTCAAGATTCCCTTTTATCCTTTTGTTTTTTGCGTGGCGTTGGGTTTTGCCTTGCTGGTGATTACGTTGCTGATCGACGCCATTCTGGCATGCCTCCAGCCGCCGCCCGGGGCGGAAGAGGTTTTTGACGACGGCGAATTACCCGCGGCGGACATGTAAGGGAGAGCCATGGAAGAATTACTTACAGGTCCTTCGCTCGGCATTATCGGCATTGTGGTCATGCTGGCCTCGCTTTTTCTGCTGCGCATACCGGCGGGATTCGCCATGGCCATCGTCGGATTCTTCGGCATTGCCCTGCAGCGTTCTTCCTTCCAGGCCGCCTTTTTCAGCACCACCAGCGACTTCTGGATCAGCTTCCAGAAACCCGGACTCACCGTGATCCCCATGTTTATTCTGCTGGGGGAGTTTATCTTTTACGCCGGATACAGCGACCGACTTTTTCACGCGTCGGACCGCTGGTTCGGCCAGTGGCGCGGCGGCCTGGCCGTGTCGTCGATTTTTGCCTCGGCGGGATTCTCGGCCATCTGCGGATCCAACACCGCCACCGCCGCCACCATGAGCGCCGTGGCTATTCCGTCCATGAAAAAATACCACTACCACCCCACGCTCAGTACAGGTTCCGTTGCCGCCGGGGCCACGCTGGGGGTTATGGTTCCGCCCAGCATTGTGCTGGTGGTGTATGGCCTGCAATCGGGACAATCCATCTCGCAGCTTTTTTTCGGAGCACTTATCCCCGCCGCTATCCTCACTATTCTCATGGGCGCAACGGTGATGCTTATCTGCCTGCGCCATCCCACGTGGGGGCCTCCGGCGGAAAAGGTCAGCTGGGCCGAACGCTGGCGTGCCTTGCCGCAGGTGATTGATATCATCATCCTTTTCGCGGCGATCATGCTGGCGCTGTCCGTCGGCATGGTCACGCCCACAGAGGCTGGCGCGGTGAGTTGTTTTCTCGGGCTTATCCTGTGCCTGGTTCGGCGCAAGCTCAGCAGGAAAGGGTTTTTGCGCGCCATCTACGACACCCTCCGCATCAGCTGCATGGTTTTTATGATCGT
>CAYWYC010000331.1:2768-4817 GCA_964462565.1 uncultured Candidatus Sumerlaeota bacterium
CCCATCGGCATCTGCTGCTACGTCATCGGCGGCATGTTTCGCGACATCCGCCTGGAGCAGGTTTTCCGCGGCGCCCTCTATTTCATCCCGGCCTACATCGTCCTCATCATCCTGCTCATGCTCCTCCCCGACTGGCTGGTCATGAGCCTGGCGGGCTTGGTGAGATAAGGCGTCGCGGTCCGGATAAGGGATATTTTATCCGCAGATTACGCAGATGTGCGCAGATTGAAAAGCGCCAAAGGCGCGTCCGATAAATAGCTTGCGGATAATTTCTGAGAAACGAGTCCACCTTGGCCAATACTTTTCATACCCTCCTGAAAGACTCCCGGCTGATGAAGCTGTGGGTGGCGCAAGGGGTCAGCACCTTTGGGAACATGCTGACCTTTCTGGCGATTCCCATTCTGGTTTATGAGGAAACGGGGAGTAAGGCGGCGCTGAGCCTGACCATTTTTTTCGGCGGGGTGCCGCAGATTATCGTCGGGTCCTTTGCCGGGGCGCTGGTGGATCGGCTGGACCGGCGCGTGATCATGGTGCTGGGCGATGTGCTGCGCGGTTTGGTAATGGTGCCGATTCTTTTCATCAGCGGCTCCTGGCTCATCCCGACCATCTACGCCGTGGTCGCCTTCAAGTCCTTGTTCGGTTCCTTTTTTCAGCCGGCCATGTCGTCGGTGATTCCGTCGCTGGTGCAGCGGGACCAGCTGATTTCGGTCAATTCCTTGTTCACTTTTTCGTTCATGACGCTGCAATTTTTGTCGCCGCTGGTGGGCGCGTGGTTGCTGGGAATGATCGGTATTCGCATGGTTCTGCTCATCGACATCGGCTCCTTTATTATCTCGGCGCTGCTCATAGCCTGGACGGCCGTTCCGGCCCACGAAGTCAGGCATCCCAAACCGCTTTCCATGGAGTCGCTCGTGGAGGATATTCGCGAGGGCCTGCACTTTATCGGCGGATCCAAAATTCTGAAGATCATGTTGCTCACGGGGATTATCTGCATGTTGGGCCAGGGCTTCATCAGCCCCGTCTGGCTGCCCTATATTGTGGAATACCTGAATGAACCGAAGGAAAAGTTCGGCATTCTCGTTTCGATGCAGGGGCTGGGCTGCATCGTCGGAACGATCATCATCATGCTCGTCGGCGTTCGCAAAAAGGCATCGGTGAAGGGGCTCTACATGTTTTTTCTGGCGGGATCGGGCATCACGATTTTTATGCAGATTACGACGCAAAAATTTTATATATTTCTGATATGGGGGACGTTGGTGGGTGTGTTTCTGGCGGCGCGAAATGTGGCGCACAGCACGCTGATCCAGCATGCCACGGAAGCCAGAATGCTGGGCCGGGTGAACAGCAGCTTCGGCATTTTGCGCCAGGCGGCCATGCTTGCGGCGGTGCTTATGGTCGGGCTGATTTCGCAATGGGTCAGCACGCGATTTCTTTTTATCCTGGCCGCGTCCCTGTGGCTTATCGGCACCCTTCAGGGCGCCATCCGCATGGCCTTTGTGCCGGAACCTCACGTTGAAAAAGGAGAGCAACCATGAACCTGCCGTCTTCATCGAAAACCATCCCCATCTATCAGGCCGATGCCTTTGTAGCGCCGAACATGCGCGGGAATCCGGCGGCCATCTGCATCCTGCAGGATTGGCTGGACGATGAAATTATGCCAAGACCCCGTTACCGGTTCGGCCCATTGCGTTCTCGGCTCCTACTGGTCGGAGCGCCTCGGAAAAACCCGGCTCACGGCGAAGCAATTGTCTTCGCGCGGAGGCCTCATCGAATGCGAAGTAAGAGAAGATCGCATCCTCCTGATGGGCCGGGCATCGCTTTATTTGACGGGGATAATCTACGTTTGAATAAATCCGAATCAGATCTATATTTTACCGGCAAATACATGCTCCGGGTCCGGTTCGTAGTGAGCGACGTGAGTCGCGTAAAATCATTGCCCGCAGAAATCGCACGGGGCTGTAACATACGTCCTTATGAGGGCTGAAAGCCCGGCTCAAATTGGGGCGCGCTTACAGCGCTTGCTTTTTTTACGGTCCTGGTCCTGGGGTT
>CAYWYC010000332.1:0-4783 GCA_964462565.1 uncultured Candidatus Sumerlaeota bacterium
ACTTTCGAGGTTCGCTATAACGGGGCTTGACATTATTATCGGGCGGATGTAATTTTTTATCCATCCCGCGCGTTACCATTGCGCCGAAAATTATGAACAAAGGTAAAAAGCATGCCCAAAAAACCGAACTTTCTTTTTCTGCTGCCCGACCAGCATCGACCCGACTGGCTCGGGGTTAATCCCGACCTGCCCCTGTCCACGCCGAATATGGACCGTGTGATCCACAAGGGGGTCCGCTTCACCAATGCCTATACGCCTTCGCCGCTGTGTTCTCCGGCCCGGGCCTGTCTGGCAACGGGACGCGAATATCACCGATGCGGCGTTATCGATAACGGCCAGAATACGCCCCTTTCCTTACCGACTTATTATCAGAAGCTGCGCGATTGCGGCTACGAGGTGGCGGGGGTTGGAAAATTCGACCTGCACAAGCCCGATCATGATTGGGGGCTGGACGGATCGAAAATGCTTCCCGAATACGGCTTCACCTGCGGCATTGATAATGAAGGCAAGGGTGATGCCATCAGCGCATACAAACAAAATGATAATTCTCCGCGTGGGCCCTATATGCAGTTTCTTGTTGAAAAGGGACTCGTGGACCGGCACTTGGCGATGTACGACAAGTGGATGAAGAGTAATATCGGTTGGCTGAACTTTCCCGATGTGACGACTTTGCCCGATGAGGCCTATTGCGACAACTGGGTGGCGCAGAACGCGATGGACTGCCTCGAGAATTTTCCTGCCGACAAGCCCTGGCACCTGGTGGTGAACTTTGTCGGGCCCCATGGTCCCTTTGACGTGACCCAATCCATGCGCGACAAGTGGAAGAATATCGACGTACCCGACCCCGTGGACAGTGAGGAACCGGATCAGGAAACGATCCGGGAGCGTCGTCAGAACTATGGCGCCATGATCGAAAATATCGACGCCCATATCGGCAGAATGATCGACCTGATCGACAAGCGGGGCGAACTGGATAACACGATCATCATCTATTCCAGCGATCACGGCGAAATGCTGGGCGACCATGACCGCTGGGCGAAGAATGTCTGGTACACGCCTTCGGCCGGTATTCCCATGTTCCTGGCGGGGCCGGGGATTCGTGAGGGGGTCGAGTTGGATACGCCCGTGGCGCTGCACGATCTGGCGGCGACGATGCTCGACTATGCCGACGCGGAAGCCCTGCCCGATAGCGACGCGAAATCGCTCCGGCCTGTGCTGGAAGGTGAGAGCGATTCGCACCGCGACTTTGTGCTCAGCAGTCTGAAGGGGCGCAAAAAATGGGACATGATTTTTGACGGGAGATACAAGCTGGTCATCGTTGAAAATGAGGAGAATAAAGAAATTCTGTACGACCTGCAGGAAGACCCCAGCGAGATGGAGAACGTTGCGTCGGCGAATCCGGAGCTTGTGAATGAGCTGAAGGCGAAGCTGCGGGACGCCCGGCAAAATGCCTGGAGTCCGGCTTGAGAGAATATTGGCGATTCGCGGGTGGGCGCTGAAGCCTGGCTGATGGCGTCTTTGTGCTTTTGGACTGTTTTATGCGAATAACTCAGCGAGTGGGCCATAGACGGCGGTAGCCATGCCAGCGTGGTTGTTGCGTCCGTGGCCGCGGGCGATTGCGCTGACCGTTCGCGCCGAACAGCCGTGCTCGCGTCCGTCGGGATAGGCCTGCCGGGCCAGGACCATATAGGCGCGCGCCAGGTCCAGGGCCTCGGTGGCGAGGGCTTCGTCGTCTTTTATCTCGGCGAGTACAGCCAGCAAAATGGGATTGTGGCTTCGGGGTTTGCCGTTTTCAAACCAGTCGGGCATGTCGGTGCGCTTTCCGATTCCTGCGGGGCGCGTGTCGCGGGGAACTTCGGGTTCCATGGCGATCTGCTGGATGGTCGCGGGATCGAGTTTGTCTGCGGCTTCAATCACGGCGTCGTCATATCGCTTGTCGCCCGTTACGCGGCGATAGGTGCGGATGGCGTCGGCGGCCGGTCCGGCACAGGGGTCGTGGAGCTGCGTCGCAAGGAGGTCCAGGATTTTTTCCGCGGCTTTTTTGTATAGCGCGTCTTTGTCCGAAAGCGTCCACAATTTCAGCAAGGCGTCCACGCCGCCCGAGGCCAGCAGGTTTTCCGCGCGTTCCAGTTCGTCGTCCAGGTCTCCCGCCATGCCCACGATGCGCTTGTAGGTCGAGCGCATTTCATCGGTCAGGCTGTAGAGAGGCCCCGATTCCAGCAGGCCCAGGGGGATTTGCTCCCTTTCGACGAGGGCCTTGGCCCATTTGCCGCCATAAGTTTTTGCCAGATCCGCATAGCGCTCGCCGCCGCCGTTATCATGGGCCAGGAGCAGGATGTTCAGGCAGCGCAGGTGGTCCGCCGCGTTGAGTTCGGTTCCCGGCTCTTCGCGCACGCCTTCCGCTCCGAAAAAGATCGAGCGATAGAGGCCGGTTTCATAATTGAACCAGGGCGGCACGGCATCGCTCCAGTTGCCGAAATGTTCCGCCGCGTCGAGGAGTTGGTCCACCGATTCCTGATCGTCAGGATCGAGCCGGCAGATAGCGCCGATGAAAAGTTCGAAGTGTTCGGTGCCGTGGTGGGCTTCCTGCATTTTCCAGTAGCCATGTTGCCAGGCTCCGGATTCGCGGAAGTGGCGGGCCGTTGCGTCGCGGGCGTCTTTCATGAATGGGAGGGCGCGGTCATTGCCCGTCTTGCGGATATAGGGTTCCCAGGCCGTGGTATAGGTCAGCTGGTCGTGGCCATCCGTCGGTTCGGCGCCGGCATATTTCTCAATGCAATCGCCGATCCAGCCTTCCATTTCGGCTTCAAAGTTCTTCACGGCCTTCCCGAAATCTTCCGAACGCTTCACATCATATTGCAGCATAATTATTCCCTTTCCTTTCGATCCTGCTCCCAGTTCGTACTCGCAATCGCAATCGCAATGGAAAAATCCGCTCCAATTCGAATTGAATCCGGCATCAATCCTCCGGCTTGGCGTCGCGTAATGATCCGAACCGGCGCAATCGCGGTGAGGCCAGGGCCATGGCTCCGACGACCAGGATCGTGCCGATGCCGCCGCTGACCACCGAGATCACCGGCGAAAAGAGCCGCGCCACCAGTCCCGACTCGAAGCCGCCGAGTTCGTTCGACGAGCCGATAAAAACCGAATTCACCGCCGAGACGCGGCCACGCATCTTGTCGGGCGTGAGCATCTGCACCAATGTATGTCGCACGACGACGCTGATATTGTCAAGAGCGCCCGTCAAAAAAAGCATGACCATGGACAGCCAGAACGACTTGGACAGGCCGAAGATGATCGTGGCCACGCCGAATCCCGCCACGGCCAGGAGCAGGTTGCGCCCGGCATGGCGCATGGGCGGCAGGTGGGCCAGGATCAGGGCCATGGTCAGCGCCCCGACCGCCGGAGCAGCCTGCAGCCAACCGAGGCCTTCTTCGCCGACCTTCAAAATATCCCGCGCGAAAATCGGCAGCAGATATACGGCCCCGCCCAGGAGCACCGCAAAAAGATCGAGGGAGATCGTCACCAGGACCAGCCGTGCGTTGAGAACAAAACGCAGGCCTTCCATGAGCGACTTGATCGGCGATTCCGTCAGCACGTGCCTTTCTCCTTCGTTATGAAACTTGAGCCTCCAGAGGAAGAAGATATAGCAGATCGACGTGCAGGCGCAGATGACATAGGCAGCCGGAATGTTCTGGGCAATGATGAAGCCGCCGATGGCCGGGCCGAAAACGGCGGACAGTTGAAACATGCTGCTGCGCCAGGTAACGGCGTTTTCGAAAATATGAGAAGGCACCAGCCGTGGTAGCAGGGCTGTACGCGCCGGTCGCCCGAGGTTGAGCACGCTGGCATCGAGCAGAAGGAGCACGTACATGAGCGTGAGCGATCCCTGTTTCCAGGAAAGCAGCGCCAGGCCCGCCGAGGTCAGGGTGGCTCCGGCCATGCTCAGCATCAGGATTTTGCGGCGGTCGAAGCGGTCGGCCAGATAGCCGCCGGGCAGGGAGAGCAGGAGCATGGGCAGGGCCTGCACCAATCCCACCATCCCCAGGGCCATGGGGTCGTTTGTGCGGACATACATTTCCCAGCCGATAGCCACGCGCTGGATTTGCGTACCCATGAGCACGAGCAGGGCCCCGGCCATGAACTTGCGATAAGAGGGATAATGAAAAGCCGCGTAGGGCGAATGTTTTTCGGCAGGCGGATCGTGCGAACTCATAGAATAAATACGGCGCTATCGAGCAATCTGATCCGCCATGCCTTTCTTAATCAAATTTTGTCGCCCGCGATTTCGGCACGCGCGCAGAGCCACAGCAGGACCCCGCTCAACACGAGCCAGGCGATGCCTTCACTCAGGGTCCAGTAAAGCGGCATGTCCGACTTCCAGTCCACCCATATAAGGAGCAGCCCGATCAAAAACCGCATCACCATCAAGAATTTGATAAAGCCCATATATTTGCGTACGTCGAAAGATATGAAAAGCTGCAAAGCACCGACAAGTACATAAAGCAAGGACGCGGACCGCGCCAGATATTCCACCACAGGCTGCCAGGTGAGTTCCCCGAGTCCCATGGCCTCATGCGTCGCGTTCATCCACGAAAACGGCATAATGGCGCTGCCAATGGCGCTCAGCATCACCACCGCGTCAATGCGAAGCAAAAGAATCAACCAACGTTTCGCCTTACCCATTGTTTCACCTCCTGCAGAATTTCAGAATTCGATCAAACAGCATCCAAGCACAATATTCCACGGCTATTTTCCAGATTCCGGGCAGAGGGCGCAAGCC
>CAYWYC010000333.1:0-4765 GCA_964462565.1 uncultured Candidatus Sumerlaeota bacterium
TCTCCCGCCTTCAATTTCAACAGACTGGGAAATGTGAGGCTTCTTCCATTTTGGTGGAAGGGTTTCTTTTTGCCGGCGATGCGGATGGTTTGAATTTTGCCGGCCATGGATTTGGGCGCGCGGATTTCGCGGAGGGCGATTTTTCCGCTGAGGACTTTGATCGTCATCTTTTTCGCGCTGATTTCCACTTCGCCCCAGGCCCCTTCCAAACACCAGAAACAGCGGAAATCATCGTCGGCCCCCACAGCCGGGTCGAAGCCGATCATGCCGCCGCCGCGCATGTCAAACTCAAAGCCGCTATAGGCATTCAGCAGGGCATAGCTGGCCATGGAGCGCGCGTAGTTGCTGCCGCATTCAAACTCGTTCCAGGGGTTGCGGCGTTCGCCGTCGTAGCGTTCGCGCACGGCCTCAACGATGGCGCGGCCCTGCTTTTCCATGCCGTTCTGGATCATCTGCACGGCCGCCGCGTATTCAAAACCGTGCATCGTTTCCTGGGCATAGACGATCGGGATGGCCGGTTTCCGGCGTCCCTCGGGCCAGGAGCAGATAACAAGCCCGGCTTCGTCGTTGAGGGCAAAGAGGCGGCAGGGATTATAGACCTCGCGCATGCTCTTCACAAAGTTGTGGCGATAGATGGCGCGCAGGGCCTTCTTCGTTTTTGCGGGATCGTAAATCTCACCGAGGCCGTAGAGGTTCGCGTGGTACTGCGGCAGCACCTGGTCGATGGAGCATCCCTCGTCGATCTGGTATTTGATCTCGCCATGTTCCGCGTCCCAGTAGGCATCCAGAGCCCCGTAAGATTCGGGGATTTTCTTGTTCTTGATGTCCACCTGCTGGCAATAATATTCGCCATTGAAGAGATGCTCGTCCATCCAGGCCTTGCCCTTTTGAAAGACCGCGCGATATTCCTCGGCCGCCTCGTGGTCTTCCAGGGCCTCGCCCATCTCCGCCGCCGCCTTCAGCGCGCCCAGGTAAAAGCCGCAGAGCCATGAACTCGGGCCGAACATTTCCATGTCCAGCGTATGATGCTGCCGGCCCCAGAGCACGCCCGTCTTCTCGGGATCCCAGCGATCCTCGTTATCGGGATGCCAGGCGTACTCGATGGACTTGCGGATCGACGTCCAAAGGCCCCGGAGCCATTCAGTGTCGCCGCAGATTTTCCAATCGCGATAAACGGTCAGCACATTGCCGAAAAGCCCGTCGGCGCAGGATCGCCCGCGCGTCTGGTGGATGCCCAGGGGCAGCTGGATGCGAAAGGGCATGCCGCCGTTCGGCAGCTGGTTGTAGGTGTAGTCAGCCACGCGCACGCTGCGCTCGAGTTCGGGAAACAAAAAAGGCAGCGCCTGGGCGTAGTTCCACACATGGGTGCAGGTCCCCGGGCAGCATCCCGCTTCGGCATGGCATCCCTCGAAACCGTAGAAGGTGCCGTCTTCGAGCCGGAGGACCGTGGGCGTTTTCAGGATGGAGATATTGGCCGATATGGCGTCGATGGCTGCCTCGGGCAGGGTGGACGCGAAGATGCTTTCCTGAAAGCGGCGGGTTTCCTCCTCCAGGCGCGACCAGTGGCGCATGGCATAGGCGGCGCTGTCGTTGGCGCTTTTCCAGATCGTAGCGTAGTAGTTCTTCCAGGTCAGCGGAATGCCTTCCTTCTTCGCCTGTTCTTCCACGTCGTGGCTCCAGTAGTTTTCGCAGTTGGGAAAATACCAGGAGATCACGAAACGCACAGGCGCCGACTGTCCCGGCTTGAGCCGCACATGGGCCGCGAGCAGCGCGTGGTTCTGGTCGCCGCCGGACTGTCCGGCCTCGGCACAACACTGCGCCGGGATGGCATATTTGCGATTCTTTAATGGCCCGGGCGTATTCAGGTCGCGCCAATAGACTTCGAGCGAATCGAACCATCGCCCGCGAAACCAGTATTGCTGGTGGCTGGTTTCGGGGCAGTCGGTGGCCAGGCTCAGTTGGCCGTATCGCGTTGAGTCCTCGGGCAGGCCATTGGTGCCGAGTTCGATGCAGGTGGCATCCTTGCGGCGCGAGATTTTGTGGACCTGGTTGGGCGGCAGGGGGTTGCACAGATTTCCGGCGATGGTATAGGTCAGGGTCTTGCGGGTGGTGTTCTTGACTTCAAACTCGAAAAAGGCAGCGGGGATGCCCGAGTCCTGAGCGTTGAGGGGAATAAAGGGATTGAAGGCCTTGAGGCGGACCTGGCCGGGAAAATTACGCTCCTTGAACGCGATTTCGGCAAAGGGAAACTTCCCCGTGAAAACCGTTTCGCGAAAATGCGGCAGGCCGGCGAGCGTCGCCCGCTGTGGCCCGAAGCCCTTGCCCGAATAGATGCCCTTGTGCGGCGCACCCGTATAAGGCGCTTGCAGGTCACCGTTCAGGACGCGCGCGTCGATCACCTTGTCGCCTTCTTCGACGCGTATGGCAAAGTGGGAAAAGCCGTTGAAGCTGTCCTTGTTGGGCTTGTTGAAAATTTCCCAGTCCAGCAGACGTCCGTCGCCAGCCAGGCCGACGCAGCCCGTGCCAATGCCGCCGAGGGGGAAATTGATCTGGTGCAGTTTTTTGCCGGTATAGGTAAATGCTTTCATGTTTTTTCCTTTTGCCAGGGTGGATTTTGTCTGCTGTCTGAAGATGGTAGATCAAATTGCAAAATGCATCAATCATTTTCCCGTGTTGGATAGACATAATTACCATCCAGTTTTAGATAACTCAACAATCCTGCGTGACTTACAAGATTATCAAGAATTATAAAAATTTATGTTTATTGCTATTTCTGTCAAGCATGTCCCCTGGGTCGTATTCCACAGAAAGACTTTCGGAATTCGCGATAGCGATCCTGGAAAATCGTAATACCCGGAATATGCTGTGATATTCTGCAAAAGTGTGCGATTTGTCTGGCTTCAGAACCGGTTTTATTCTGCCGTCATTCCACCCACATGGACCGGCAGATTGGCCGTGGCGAAGCGGTTTTGGTCGTCGTAGAGATAAACGAATACGCGATATTTGCCGGGCTTTTCCGGTGCGCGCAAGACGGCTTTTTCGCCCCGGTCTTCCGCGATGGCCTCGGGCGCCTCGGGCGGCAAAGTCTCGCCGCTTCCGGCATAGGCGCCGTATTTCACCTCGGGGCGCAGTTCCCAGCCGAAGCGCTGGTTCGGGCCGATGCCTTCGGGAGCGGTCAGCGCTTCGAGCGGATATTTTTGTCCCGGTTTCAGAAATACGTTGTCCGGAGCGGCAATTCCGTTTACGCGAAGGCCGAAAAGGTGCGGGGCCGAAGTGTCGAGGGGCTTTTCCTTCCAGAGCGATTCCATGGCTGCCACCGATTCCATCTCGTGGCCTTCGGGGCCGTGCATGTTGTACCAGGACAGGGTCGTCTCGTGTCGCCATCCCCAGTAAAAGGCAAAGCCGCCGATGCACTGCTCCGGATGGGCCAGAATGGCGTCGCGGTATCGGCGGAGATAGCAGTCTGCCTTGGTGGCGCTGCATTCTTCAAAAGGCGCGGCCCATTCCGTCCTGGGACGTTCCCAGGCGCCCGTCATGCCCCATTCGGTGAAGACATAAGGCTTGGTCCAGCCATGCTTTTGCAGGAGACCATGGGCCTGGTTGATTTTGCCATAGGCATTCACGCCCATCAGGTCCAGATCCGGACACCGTGCGGCGCACTCCTCGATTTTTCCAAAGCGCCCCATGCCCACCGCCGTCAGTGCCGGGTGATCGCTGTCTATTTTGTGGATGTCACGCACCAGATCGTTCACCGCGTTCCACACGTTCCGGTTGTATGGCGTTTCGTCGGGGATGTGGTCGAGTTCGTTGCCCACGCACCAGATCATGAGGGCGGGGTGATCCTTGAACTCCTGTACCAGGGCCATGACTTCTTCATGCTGATCGGCAATGGCGCGGGTATCGTCATAATCCATGCCGTTTCGTTCGGGCTTCACGGGCAATCCCGCCAGGACGCCCAGACCCGCCGCAGCCGCCGCGTCCAAACCCTTCCGACTCACCCGCGAAAGCCGCACCGCATTCGCGCCAAGCTCCGCCAACCGACCAAAATCCCCATGTCCCACCGCACCCTTGATAAAGGGCAATTTATCCGCACGTGTCATTCCAATTCCTTTTCTCAATCAGCGACGCGGTTTATCCTGTGCGCTGGAGTTGCCTTGTTCGAATTTCCGGGTTTCATGCAGCACAATGGGAAGGTGCTTCGCGAAGAGGGGGAAATCCTTGTCTGTGGAGTATATGGCAAGATGCCGGCGGACCGCAACCGCACAGATCAGGAAATCGGTGTTGGAGCCCTGGATGCCTTTTGCGCGGCAGCTATTGAAAAACTGCGCCGCCATAACATGGTCGTCGGTTTCCAAAGGAATATCCGGAAATGCCGCCAGGTGCTTTTCCAGTTTTTCAAACTGCGCTTTTTCCCGTAGCCCGGAAAGGAGTTCCTGCCTGATAGGGCCAATGATATCGACGCGATGCTCCAGAATCAGGCTTCTGAATTCCTGCACCACATGGGACTCCCGCTTCTTGCGCCGACGCAGGGCTACGGACCAGACACTGGTGTCCACCAGCACCCTCATTTCCGCGCTCTCTGCTTTTTGTAGTTGTATCCTGGGGAGTAGTCCACCGAGCCGAACAGAGACAGAATATTTTCCTGTTCCAGATGATGGATATAGTCCGTCAACGCCTGCGTCACCGCCGCCTTCTTCGTGCGATGCCCCCCAAGTTCAACGGCCCGGGAAATAAGTGTATCATCAATCTGCAAATTCGTCGCCAT
>CAYWYC010000334.1:0-4748 GCA_964462565.1 uncultured Candidatus Sumerlaeota bacterium
GATCAAGGGGGACTTGCCTGAAGGCGGCTATTGATTGACGGAATGCCTCTGTGCTGATAGTGTGTTTGTGCTTTTGGATGCATTGATCGCTGCTTTTGTAAAGAGAAATACGCATGGGCTGGTTCGTTTCGGATATTCCCCTGATATTGTACTGGTGGCTGGCGGTGGTCCTGCTGGGCTGGCTGGTGTGGCCCTTGCTTTTTCGGTCGATGGTTTTGCTTCCGGACAAGGCGCTGGGGCTGAGCAAGCTTTTCGGGCTGATGCTTTTCGGCTTTATCTGCGCCTGGGGCGGCTTTCTTTTCCCCTTTGACGAGCCCGGCGATCAGGGACAGCTGGTCCTTCCCGTCATGGCAATCCTGGTTCTGCTGGCCCTGAACGCGCCTGTTGCCCTGAAGACCTGGCCGGCCATGTGGCAGTTCATGCGCGAGCGGTGGCGCATGATTCTGGCTTACGAGTTGCTCTTTCTTCTCGTTTATCTCGCCTATCTGTATATGCGATCCTGGTTTCCCGATGCCACCTTTGACGTGGAGCGGGCCGGCGCGGAAAAGTGGGGCAACCTGAGCGTATTGACCAGTTTGTGGAGACATCCCTTAGTGCCGCCTCCCGATCCCTGGCTGGCGGGCAAGAGCCTGAACTATTATTATTTCAGCCATCTGATCTGGGCGCGACTGGGACGTCTGGTTTTTGCCGCTCCGGAAATGGTTTTCAACCTGGGGCTGGCGACGCTTTTCGGGCTGCTCCTGCAGGTATGTTTGAGCACGGGCTTGGCTTTTTTCGAAAGGTGGTCCGCGGCAATATGGGCGGTGGTCCTGATCGCCTTTACGGGCCCCCTCATCGCTTGGGACCAATTGGGCGTCATTATCAATATGGTGGATGTCTTTAATGTGCAGGCGGGTTTCAGCGTTTTTAATTTCTGGACGCCCAGCGATGTGATCCCGAACACCCGCAATGAATTTCCCGCCTTCAACTGGCTCCTGGGCGATCTCCATGCCCACGCGACAGGCTTCCTGCTGCTGCTGGCGGCGCTTAGTTTGGTGGTGCAATTCCGGCGGTTGCGGGAATCGGAAATCGATGGCTGGTTTTTTCTCCTTTTGCGCCAATGGCCCACGACCTTTCTCATGGCCGTGACCATCGGTTGTATGTGGGCGACAAACGCCTGGGACCTGGTGGTGCTGGGGATTTTCTGCGGCTTCTGGTTTCTGGCGGAAGCCCGCGAGTCCATCGACTGGCATGGGGCCCTGGCCCAGCTGGTACAGGCCGCTTTATGCTGGATCATTCTGGCGGCGGTGGGGGTACTTTTTCTGGCGCGATTCTACACGAGCGCCGCCTATATGCCGCTCGACACGATCCACAATCCGCTGCTGGCGCGCTTGCCGTCGGTGTTGGGGGTGCTGGGAGCGGTGGGATCGGTGGCCGCGGAAGAGAGCACTGGTGTGGCGGAATGGCTGGCCTTCTGGGGCCTTTTTGCCGTGCCCATGGTGGCCATCTGGATCTGGAATATGTGGAGTCATGGCAAGGCGGGCTGGAACTCCAAGGCCTTCGCGTTGGTTTTGCTGGGGCTGATCCTCTTGGTGCAGCTTCACCTGGCCGGACGTCCCTTCGCGATTGTAGGTCTGGCGCTGATTGGAGTGGCCGCCTGGATAGCGGTGTCCCTTTTTCGCGCATTGTCGGCTTCTCATATCGGCCCGCGCGAGTTGTGGAGCCGGCTGCTGCTGCTCGCGGCGCTTGTCTGTCAGATCATTCCGGAGTTCTTCTATATCGACGACCCCATAGGGCCGCCATACGAACGGTATAACACGCTTTTCAAACTGTATTATCCCACCTGGGGCCTGATGGCGCTGGCGCTGGCGGGGATGCTGTCGCGCTTGCAGGAAAGTCTTGCACCGCAGCAAAAAAAGAACGATGCCCGCGATTTTCAGAACCTGCAATTACCCGAAGAAAGCGGAGAGTATGAGACGGATTTTCCGACTGAGCCCGCCAAGAGGCGCCGTCAATTTGCGGGCTATTTGTTACTGGGCGGACTGGCGGGATGGCTGATTATCGGCGGTGGATTCTATACCCTTATGGGGACAGGCAGCCGCATGGTGCGTGGGGCCGAATGGATCGCGCAGAATCGGCCTGATTTGGAGGACTGGACCTCGAATCGGCAAAACGACCTTATCGAATACGGCCGCAGCCTGAATGCCATCGACTTTATGGGACTGCCCCGTTACGCGCCCGACGACCTGCAACTGGCCCTGTGGATGCGCGAAAATCTGCCCGATGCCCGGGGCCTCGTCGAGACCTCCGGCGATTCCTACAGCATGATCGGACGTTTCGCGGCGATTTCGGGAATTCCCTGTCTGCTGGGCTGGGAAAATCATGAAAGCCAATGGCGCGGCCAGGCCTTTACGGAAGAATACAAAAATCGTCGCTACGCCATCGAGCAGATTTACAGATCCACCGACCCCGGAATCGTCCAAGCCATGTGCCAGATTTACGGCATGCGATATGTGGTGGTGGGCAAGCTGGAACGCGAAGAATATCCCGCGGAAGGCCTTGACAAGTTTGACAAATTCGCCATCCGCCGGGCCAATTTTGGCGAATCATTTCTTTACGAAATTCCCTTTGACGCAGCGCCCTGATCGGCTGGGCGATGATAAGCCAGATAAACGGCTTCGGCGGCGCGGGCGCTCATGCCCGGCGCCTGCTGGAGTTCTTCGGCGGAGGCTTCCTTGATTTTGGCCAGGCTGCCGAAATGCTTGAGCAGATTCCGCGCGCGTTTGGGCCCCACGTCGGGGATATCGAGCAGCGATGAACGCAGGAGGCTTCGGCTGCGGCGCTTGGCATGGTGGGTGTTGACGAAGCGATGGGCCTCGTCGCGCAGGCGTTGCAAGAGATAATAGGATCGCGCTCGCGGTGGAAACAGAACCGGGTTCTTGCGTCCGGGCAGGAAAACGTGCTCCGTCGTGCGGTGCTTTTCGCCGGTGGCCGCGTCTTCGCGCAGGTGCTCCTTGACCAGCGCCGCAAGGGGTACATCCTCGATACCCATGCTTTCAAAGGCGTCCATCGCCACGCTGAGCTGGCCCTTGCCGCCGTCGATCACCACCAGGTCGGGCAGTTCCTCTTCCTTCTCGATGGCGCGGCGAAAACGACGTGTGAGCACCTCGCGCATCATGGCAAAGTCGTCCTGTCCCTCCACCCATTTGATATTGAAAAGCTGGTAGTCCTTTTTCGAGGGCATGCCATCCTCAAAGCAAACCTTGGAGCCGGCGCTGTTGGTTCCCTGGAGCGTGGCAATATCATAGCACTCGATGCGATGGGGCGTTCGTGGCAGTCTCAGCCGCTGGGCCAGGTCTTCGAGGGTGCTTTCGATTTCCTTCTTGCCGGAAAGTTTCACCCGCAGGATGGTCTCGGCATTCTTTCGGGCCAGGCGCACGAGGCGCTTTTTTTCCCCGCGCTGGGGTACGTGAAGGTAAACGCGTCCGCCGCGTAAATCTCCGAGCCATTCCTCGATCGCCTCGGTCGATTCCAAATCAACGGGCAGACAGATTTCGGAAGGCACAAAGCGGGTCGAGTCGTAATACTGGCCGATAAAATTCGCCAGCACATCGGCAATGGGTTCCCCGAAAACGGGCAGTACCCAATTTTGCTGCTCGACGAGACGACCCTCACGAAAGGACAAAATCACGACCGCCGCCTGGCCGTTTTCCTCGTAATAGCCCAGGGCATCGCGGTTGTCCATGGATTGCGCCTGGACGCGCTGCTTCTGGGTGGTGGCTTCGATGGCCTGGATGCGATCGCGAATAACCGCCGCCTTTTCGAAGTCGAGTTTTTCGCTGGCCGCCTCCATTTCGCCGCGCAGGTCTTCGACGACTTCGTCACTGCGTCCGCGAAGGAAGAGAATCATTTTCTGGAGCAGGGCCTCATATTCTTCGGTGGTCACCTTGCCCACGCATGGCGCGCAGCAGCGTCCCACGGAATGCTTCAGGCAGGGCCGCGAGCGATTGTGGAGCATGCTGTTTGAGCAGGATCGCAATGGGAAAATCTTCTGCAGCAGGTTCATGGTTTGTCGGATGGCCACGGTGTTGGTATAAGGTCCGAACCAGAGGGCGCCGTCCTTCTTGCGTTCGCGCACAATCATCGCCCGGGGCCATTCCTCATGCGGATCGATGCGCACGGAAAGATAGGTCTTGTCATCGCGCAGGCGCACATTATAGCGGGGCCGGTGGCGCTTGATGAGGGTGTTTTCGAGGATGAAGGCTTCTTTTTCGTTGTCTGTAACGATGACCTCAATATGGTCGAGCGCCTTGATAATAAAGGGGATCGATGGGCGCTGATCACCGCTTGGCCCGGCAAAATACTGCCGCACGCGCACACGCAGGTCCTTGGCCTTGCCCACGTAAATCACCTCGCCCTTTGCGTCAAACATCTGGTACACACCCGGCGCCTTGGGGATGCTGTCAATTTCGGAGGGCTTGAAGGTACCGGTTTTTTCGGGGATGATTTCCCCTTGGTCGATTTCGCTATGTTTTTGAGAGTCTGCTTTTTCCATGTCCATATCCATACTCCGGAAAAAGATTATACCACAAGGCCGATGGAAACGCCGGGCTTAAAAAATGGGCCCCTCCGCATTCTCCATGAAAACGGCTATTCCGGCTGCGTCAGCATCGAACTGGAAGACGCCAATTTCAACGGTTCCGAAGATGGTGAAAAGCAGGGCCTTATCTTTGGCCGGCAGTGCCTGGAGAGTTTTTAGAGCACTGGCA
>CAYWYC010000335.1:0-4731 GCA_964462565.1 uncultured Candidatus Sumerlaeota bacterium
CTGCAGATTTCGGGCGGAAAAGATTTTTTCGCTCCCGCTGGTATTCCTGTCAATAGCCCTTTTGCCGGCAGGATGCCGGCGGTACGATGCCCATACATTTTTTTTACAATCCTTTTACCTCGATCTGACCACTCCCAGCGCCAAATGAACGATATTGACATTAGGCGCTGACTGTGGCGCACTACATTTTGAGGAAAGGGATAGAATCATGAATATGTCAAGATTACAAAACCATGTCAAGGGACTGCTGGTATTGCTGTGCGGGATTTTTCTGCTGGGGGCATTGGGAACGAGTCACGCCAATCAGGTGCGGCTGGATGCGGCGCTGAACCATCCGCTTGTTCTGGCCGACGGAAGCCAGAAGGCCTACATCCGCATCGGACTTACCGGTTTTCCACTGGATACAGACAACGAACGCGCCCCCGTGAACGTGGCCATCGTGATCGACCAGTCCAGTTCCATGTCCGGCGATAAAATCGCCCGCGCCCGCGAGGCGGCCATTATGACCATGCGAAAACTCAACAGCCGCGACATTGTTTCGGTGATTACTTATTCGAGTACGGTCAACGTTCTGGTTCCGGCGACCAAGGTATCGGACAAAGACCAGATCGAGCGCAAGATTCGCGCGATTCAGGCCACCGGCAGCACCGCCCTTTTTGCCGGAGTCAGCAAGGGTGCCGAAGAGGTGCGCAAGTTTCTCTCAAAGGAGCGCGTCAACCGTATCGTCCTTATATCCGACGGCCTGGCGAACGTGGGACCCTCCAGTCCGGCCGATTTGGCGGAATTGGGCGACCAACTCATTCGTGAGGAAATTTCCGTGACGACCATCGGCCTCGGCCTCGGTTACAACGAAGACCTGATGAGCCAGCTGGCCTTCAAGTCCGACGGCAACCACTACTTCGCCGAACACGCGAAGACGCTGGCCGAGATTTTTGACAAGGAATTCGGCAAGGCCATGTCTGTCGTGGCGCAAAACGTGACGACGACCATCCGCCTTTTTCCCGGCGTACGACCCGTGCGCGTACTCGGGCGAGAAGGAGTGATCGACGGCCAGGAAGCCCAGGTCAAGATCAAGGAACTCTACAGCGAGTCGGAAAAGAGCATCGTCCTCGAACTGGAAATGCCTTCCGGTGAAAATGATGCCCGGCTGGATGTGGCGTCCATCAAGGTCAGCTACGACAACATGAAGTCGAACAACAAGGATGTTCTCACCAGCACCATCCGTGCGCGCTATACCGATTCTCTCGAACTCGTCGCGAAAAACGAGAATGCCGAAGTCATGGAAGATGTGGTAATGTTGCTGGCGACAGAGACAAATATTTTGGCCATGCAGCTGCGCGACCAGGGTAAACAGGAAGAAGCCAAGCAACTCCTGATCAGCAACCGGGACTATCTGCAATATAATGCGAGCAAGTATGACTCCGACGAACTTAAGGAATTCGGAGCCACTAATGAAGTCCAATCGCAAAACCTGGATGACTACAACTACAATCGCACCCGCAAGGCCATGCAGGAGGAACAGGTGTGGAGAGTGAAGCAGTAATCAGAAAAAACAGTTAGGGAGTAATGCCGATTGAATAAGCGCCTTCTCATAATTTTCGGTCTGATGGTCTTGATGCCGGTAGCCCTTCTTGGCGGATTGGGCTACCGGCTGGCCCGCTATGAGCGCCAGGGTGTGGAGACGGCCTTTCGCGAAGTCGTCCGGGACCAGTTGGTCCAGATTGAGCAGGATATCGGCAAAGTTCTCGACCAGCGCAAACGCGATCTGCTCGAAGCCCTTGAATACCGGCCTGAGGATATCAGCGCCATCCGCGCAAGCAATCGCGAAATTCCCGCCGTGTCCCAATTGTTCTATCTCGACAGCCAGGGCGACATCATCTATCCATCACCTGAGACCGAACTCAACGAAGCGGAATGGGCTTTTCTCGATCGCGCCAAGGATGTGCTTTCCGAAAAGGCCCTGCAATATCGGGAGGGTACGTTGATCACGGAGAATGCCGCAGAGCCCTCGACAGAAGAAACCCTGACTCAGCCGGAAGAGAATCCCTACAGCGATGACAGCCAGAACTACCGGTCCAGAGGGTCGGCGAACTCTGTCCGGCAAAATTCAGACGCCCGTTCTCAGGTTCAGATCGAAGAGCAGTCTGATTCGCAAATGCAACAGGCTCCCCGGCAGGAGATGCAGCAGCAAACGTTCAATGCTCCGGCCCAAATGCAACAGGGGCGAAACCGCTACCAGAACGTGGCCTTCATGAGCCAGGTCGCCGAGACGCCCAATCAGGCATACGGCTGGTACACCTGGTTCTGGGGCAAAGGCGTTCATATTATTTTCTGGCGGCGCGACAATGGAGGCGCGATTCGCGGGGCCGAGTTGAATCGTATTCGCCTGCTTTCCGACATCATTAACATTCTGCCCGACACGAAATATGAAGCGGCGGAGTCGATCAATAACCGCATCGTGCTCAAGGGAGCGTTGCAGGATGTGATCTATCAGTGGGGGGCTTACGAACCGGCGGAAGGTGAATCCCCATTCGTGTCGGAAGTCCTGCCCGAACCGCTGTCATCATGGACCCTGGAGTATTACCTCGACCGCGCCAGCGCCGGTCTGGCGGGACAGGCCATGTCGGTTTACGTCAATATTTTCGGCGGCATTGCGGCTCTTCTCGCGGCATTTCTGGGCTTGTCCTTCTATTTCTACCGCGAGCACTCCCGCGAAATGCGCGAGGCCCGACAGCGCGTCAGCTTTGTCAACCAGGTTTCCCACGAACTCAAAACTCCTCTCACCAACATCCGCATGTATGCCGAGCTTCTGCAGGAAGATCTGGACGAAGAAGACGAGCGCGGACAGAAGTATATGGGCGTGGTGGTCGATGAAAGCCGCCGTCTTTCGCGCCTGATCGCCAACATCCTGACCTTTGGCCGCAAGCAGCGCAAGCAACTGAAAATCCGCAAGCAGAAAACCGTTCCCGATGAGGCCATGCGCGACATCATCGAGCATTACCGCGCCTGCCTCGAAAACAGCGGCATCGAACTGCACACCGACTTGCAGGCGCGCGAAGAAGGCTGGATCGATCGCGACGCCCTCGAACAGATCGTAGGCAACCTGATCGGCAACGCCGAAAAATACGCCGCCTCAGGAAAACGGATAGATATTTTCACGCGACAGGAAGGCGACAAAGCGATCATCGAAATCCGCGATTATGGACCGGGAATCGAAAAGAGCCATCGAGCGAGAATCTTCGAACCCTTCTATCGCGTGAGCAATCGCCTTACCGAAGGTGTCTCGGGCACGGGCATCGGCCTGTCCATCGCGCGCGACCTGGCCAGGCTTCACGGTGGAGAACTGGAATTGCTGGCATCCGATCAGGGCGCAATCTTCCGCATCACCCTCGACCTCTCCGGCCCGGCTCATGAAAGGAAAATGTCATCATGAAAATTCTTGTTGCCGAAGACGATCACAATATTCTCGATGGGCTTTGTGATATTTTCGAGTCCGAAGGATATGAGACGATCAAGGCACGCAACGGCCGTGAAGCCCTCGATCTTTTCGAATCGGAAGCCCCCGACTTTCTCTGCCTCGATATTATGATGCCCCAGCTGAGCGGCTATGACGTATGCCGCCAGGCCCGCAAAAAAAACGAGACCATCCCCGTCATTTTCATCAGCGCCAAGTCCGAAGAAGTGGACAAGGTGCTCGGCCTTGAACTGGGAGCCGATGATTATATCGTGAAGCCCTTTGGCGTGCGTGAAGTGGCGGCGCGGGTGCGCGCGGTGACACGGCGTTATCTGGCCGCCCGCAAAACCGAAGCCCGCGATGAAAAGTTCACCATGGGCGAGTTGCAAGTTTATCCGTCGGAACTCCGCGCCAGAAGGGGAGAGGAAGAAATCGACCTGAGCCTGCGCGACGTGGGGATTCTGCGGGTGCTGCATGAACGGCGCGGCAAGGCTGTCGATCGCCATACGCTTTTCAGCGAAGTCTGGGGACTCGACCATATCCCCAACAGTCGCACCCTCGACCAGCATGTCTCGCAACTGCGCAAGAAAATCGAACGCAATCCCAAGGAGCCGGAAATAATCCTGACGGTCCATGGCATGGGCTATCGCTATGATGGGTGATGGAGAGATTACTCGTCCGGTGCGAGCAGCTCCCGCATGCGGATGGCGCGGGATGTGAGTTCGTCGCTGTCGGATGTGAGCGGCGCCTTTTGCAGGTAGAGGACTTTTTCACCGGGCTTGCTCAGGCGAAACTTTTCACGCGCCACTTTTTCGCTTTCAAAACTGCCCCGCTGGAGCACTTCCTTTTCGTGCCGGCTCCGTTGGATTTCTTCTTCCAACCGTTCCACCTCATTACGCACCTGATTGCGCTGGCGTCGGCTCTTCAGATAATCGCTGATGGTGTCCCGGGCAAACCACATCCAGATGAAGGCAAAAAGGCAAAGGAAGAAAAACCAGATGACCATGCCGCGCTGCTGCCAGAGAAAGTGAAGGAAGTTGCGGAAGAACATGGCCTTGAATGATCGCGACGATTACGGTAGCGCGTCCTGAGATATTCCCAGCCTTGCGATTGCCGGGGTATCTTTATATTGTGCCTGACTGCTGACGGATGTCAAGGCCTGCATGCAAAAAGAGGATGAAGGGATGCACGACATAAATAGGGGTCGATTCGTGGAATTTTGTGATAAACAGGTATCCTGAATGCCTCAAAAAGAATCGCTGTTCTCTTCTGAGCGC
>CAYWYC010000336.1:0-4700 GCA_964462565.1 uncultured Candidatus Sumerlaeota bacterium
CCCCCTCTTTATGTCGCGCACCTCCCCATTTTAGGACAAAGCAATTTCCTTGACAATCTGTGGGTTATATGGTCCACTGAAAATGTGGGATTCTTTCCGGTTAGCGGTCTGAATTTCATAGTATGTTACTATTATCTTATCGAAGCCCTTCGGCTTCGACGATCTTGATAAAGAGGAGGAAAAGTTATCCCATGTTTGACGACCCCGTGTTTTTGATAACCGGGGTTCTGGTTGGGATGGTTTTGGCGGGAGCGCCTATTGGTTGGGGGCTCCATACCTGGTACACAAATCGCCGTTATGCTTCGGCGGAACGCAAAGTGCAGGACATGCTGGACGAAGGCCGCCAAAAGGCGGATGAAATGGCCAAGGAAGCGCGGAAGGATGCTCAGAAAGAGCTGGACCGGAAGCGTGACCAACTCGAAAAGGAAATTGACAGGCGCTTAAAAGACATCGAACAGTCGGAAAACAAGATCGGTCGTCGGGAAAGCGCGTTGGACAAGAAGTTTGACCAACTGGATCGGCGCGAGCAGCGGATTTCTCAAAAGGAAAGCCGGCTCGATCAACTCCAGAAGCAGGCCCAGAGCAAGCAGGACGAACTGGACCAGAAACTGGAGGAAGCCGTTCGACGTTGCGAGACCATTTCGGGTATGACCGTGGACGAGGCCAAGCAGGTTCTGCTGGAAAGCCTGGAAAAAGAAGTTGCCCAGGAAGCGGCTGCCGCAATACGGCGTATGGAAAGCGAAGCGCGGGAATCCGCGGCAAAGAAGGCCCGGCAAATCATCACCATGGCGATTCAGAAGTATGCCGCCGAGCAAGTGGGGGAAAGCACCGTTTCGGTGGTGCCGCTCTCCAGTGATGAAATCAAAGGTCGGATCATAGGCCGGGAAGGACGAAATATTCGGGCGCTGGAAGCCGTGACGGGGTGCAACTTCGTCGTGGACGATACTCCCGAGGCCGTCGTACTCTCCTGTTTCGATCCCCTTCGCCGCGAAGTCGCGCGCCAATCGCTTGAGCGCCTTTTGTCCGATGGGCGCATTCATCCTGGGCGCATAGAAGACGTGGTCCAAAAGACCGAAAAAGACGTGCAGGAGGCAATTCGGGAACTCGGAGAACAAACGGCCTACGACCTGGGCATCCATGGTTTGCATCCCGAGCTGATCCGACTAGTCGGGCGTTTGAAATACCGGACCAGTTATGGCCAGAATATTCTGAACCACTCGATCGAGGTTGCGAACATCGCCAAAATTATGGCCGGTGAACTCGGAGTGGATCAGCAATTGGCCAAGCGGGCCGGACTACTTCACGATATAGGCAAGGCGGTCAGTTATGAAATGGAAGGAACCCACGCGAACATTGGCGCAGACCTGGCGAAGCGCTATGGCGAAAGCCCCGCGGTGGTCCATGCCATTGCCGCCCACCATGCCGAGGAGGAACCCAGAACGCTCGTAGCCGTGTTGGTCCAATCGGCCGATGCCGTTTCCGCGGCACGGCCCGGAGCCCGACGCGAAACGCTCGAAACATATATCAAACGCTTGCAGCAGCTGGAATCGATTGCCGATTCCTTCGACGGAGTGGCCAAGGCATACGCCATCCAGGCAGGACGGGAAATCCGCATTCTGGTGGATCCTGAAAAAGTCAACGATGACGAAGCCGCACTCCTCGCCCGCAAAATCACCAAGAAGGTGGAAAGCGAGCTCGAGTATCCCGGCCAGATTCGGGTGACTGTGTTACGAGAAGTTCGATCTGTAGAATACGCCAAATAACCAAAACCAAGACAGAACCTTAGTAAAAGAACAAACGCCGGGACATCGCTCCCGGCGTTTGTATTTATGCCCATGCCGCAAGCCTTTTCGTCGTCGCTATCGTTATTGCTGTCCTCTTCCTTGCCATCGGACTCGGTTTTGGTCTATACTTTATCGCATCAGGATAAGCATAAACACAAAGCCAATGGAAAGGGTCTAAAGCGAAACCATCCATGAGCCCCGAAAATGACAAAGACAAAGAATGGCAAAGACTACGCCAAAGCCATGAACGCACCGCAAACTGGCAACGGTGGGGGCCCTACCTGGCCGACCGTCAGTGGGGAACCGTTCGCGAGGACTATTCGGACGAAGGAGAACCCTGGGAATATTTCCCCCATGATCACGCGCGCAGCCGCGTCTATCGATGGGGCGAAGACGGGCTCCTGGGCCTGACCGACCGCGAATGCCGCCTCTGCTTTGCCTTGGCCCTGTGGAATGAAAAAGACCCCATCCTCAAGGAGCGCCTCTTCGGCCTCACCGGAAAAGAAGGCAACCACGGTGAAGACGTCAAGGAAAACTATTACTACATCGACGCCACACCATCCTATTCCTACATGAAGGGCCTTTACAAATACCCCCAACAGGAATACCCCTACGAGTGGCTGATCCAGGAAAACGCCCGCCGGGGATACAAGCAGCCTGAATTCGAAATCGAAGACACCGGCATTTTTGACTCGGGCGATTATTTCGACGTTATGGCCGAATACGCCAAAAACGCGCCCAACGATATTCTGATTCGCATCACCATCTCAAACCGCGGAAGCGAAGCCGCCCCCATTCACATCCTGCCCACGCTCTGGTTTCGGAATACCTGGTCATCGGGATGCACCCACGAGGGCTGCACCGTGCGTCCAAGTATATGGAAAAGCGGTTCCGCCTCCGTCAGTCTGCGGCATATCACGCTCGGCCAGTTCCACATGGAATGCGGCAACGACCCTGAGGACAAATCGCCCAAGCTCCTCTTCACTGAAAACGAAACCAACCGCCGCAAACTTTTCCAGGCCGACAACCTCAGCGATCATGTCAAGGACGCCTTCCACGAATATGTGATCCATGATTTCCGCCGGGCCGTCAATCCGCGCCAGGAAGGCACCAAGTGCGCCGCCTATTACAAATTTGATATCCCGGCCGGAAAGTCAGTCACACTGAAGCTGCGTCTCTTTTCCAAAGATGACGATCCCGGCCTTGTCCGAAGCCCGAAATTCGATAACATATTCGAAGAACGGGTCAAGGAAGCCGACGCCTTTTACGAAGATGTCCTGCCTACGAATCTCGAGCCCCAGGAAAAAGACCTGAGCCGACAGGCACTGGCCGGACTGCTCTGGACCAAGCAGTTCTATCACTATGTTATCAAGGACTGGCTCGAAGGCGACCCCAAGGAACCCCCGCCGCCCCAAAGCCGCAAAAGCGGACGCAACAGCGACTGGCCCCAACTCTTCAACCGGGACGTAATCTCCATGCCCGACAAGTGGGAATATCCCTGGTATGCGTCCTGGGACCTGGCCTTTCACATGATACCGCTGTGCCGCGTGGATCCCTATTTCACCAAGGACCAGCTCGTCCTTTTCCTGCGGGAATGGTACATGCGCCTCGACGGGCAACTTCCCGCTTACGAGTGGAATTTCTCGGACGTAAATCCGCCGGTCCATGCCTGGGCCTGCTGGCGCGTTTATAAGATGACCGCCAAAAAAGATAACCGCGACATCGATTTCCTCTCGCGTGTCTTCCAGAAGCTCATGCTCAACTTCACCTGGTGGGTCAACCGCAAGGATGTCCACGGCCGGCACATTTTTACAGGCGGCTTTCTCGGAATGGATAACGTCGGCGTCTTCGACCGGTCGCGTCCATTGCCCGAAGGCGGCCATCTGGAACAGGCCGACGCCACCGCCTGGATGGCCTGCTTCTGCGCGACCATGTTATCCATGTCCCTCGAAATCGCGTCCCACCATTCCGCCACAGAAGACGTGGCGTCCAAGTTCTTCGAACACTTCATCGCCATTACCGACGCCATGAACAGCCTCGGTGGAAACGGACTTTGGGACGAAGAAGACGGATTTTACTACGACCAGATTATCACCAACGGCGAACCCACACCCATGCGCCTGCGATCCATGGTGGGGCTTGTGCCGATCCTGGCCGTGGAAGTGCTCGAAGACAAGGTCATCGACCAGCTGCCCGGTTTCAAAAAGCGCATGAACTGGTTCCTCAACAACCGGCCCGATCTTGCGTCGGGCATCGCCTACATGGAAAGAAACCGTCCCGACGGAAGCAACCACGCCCTGCGCCTGCTCGCCATACCCAGCAAGGAACGCCTCCAGCGCGTTCTTTTCTACATGCTCGACGAGAATGAATTTCTCTCGCCCTACGGCATCCGGTCCCTCTCCAAGGCCCACCAGGAAATGCCCTTCATCTTCCACGCCGCCGATCAGGAATTCCGCGTGCGCTACTGTCCCGGTGAATCGGAAGACGGCATGTTCGGCGGAAACTCAAACTGGCGGGGGCCGGTCTGGTTTCCGCTCAATTATCTGATTATTGAAGCGCTCGAACGCTACCACCATTTCTACCAGGACAGCTTTCAGGTCGAATGCCCCACCGGGTCCGGCAACATGATGAACCTGAAGCAGGTCTCACAGGAAATCGCCTCGCGCCTTTCCAAATTGTTCCTGCCCGGAGAAGACGGACAGCGGGCATGTTTTGGGAATAACACAAAGTATAAAAACGACGAACACTACAAGAACCTGCTGCTCTTTCACGAATACTTCCACGGCGAAACCGGCAAAGGCCTCGGAGCCAACCACCAGACCGGCTGGACCTCCCTTGTCGCCAACTGCCTGGAAAAAATCGCCCGGGAAAGATAAAACGTACCGCCGGCATCGTGCCGGCAAAATTTTTTCAGGC
>CAYWYC010000337.1:0-4603 GCA_964462565.1 uncultured Candidatus Sumerlaeota bacterium
CGTAGTTTTTTTGATAAACAGGTAGCCTGAATGCCTCAAAAAGAATCGCGGTTCTTTTCTGAGCGCCACAGGCGCGCTCCATAATAGCCTGGGGTTTTAACCCCAGGGAGAGTCAAATGTAAGCAAGGAGGGCTGAAGGCCCGATCCATAAATAGACGTGCAGGATATTGGATATTGGATCGGGCTTTCAGCCCTCTATTCAAAATTGACCCGAAACCCAGGGGTTAAAACCCCTGGCTATTATCGGACGGGCCCTTGGCCCTGAAGATGAAAAAGTATTATCATCACTCAGAAAACCTTCCGATTCGTTGCTTCAAATTAACACAGTCCCCCCATTTATGACGTGCACCCCCCTCGAACGCCAACATTTTTCTCGCTTTTCTGCGCTTGTGAACTGTGGTATGCATAAATGCGGAATATTATTCTGGATGGGAAGGGTGCGTCATGGATTATATGTTTGATATTACGATCATCGGCGGCGGGGTCGTCGGCCTGGCGATTGCGGCGGCGCTGGCGGATGACAGTCGCGAAATCTGCCTGCTCGAAAAATACGATTCATTCGGCCGCGAAACAAGCAGCCGCAATTCCGAGGTGGTCCATTCCGGCCTCTATTACAAACCCGGTTCGCTCAAGGCGAATCTTTGCCTCAAGGGCCAGCAGATGCTTTTTGATATCTGCTCCGAATATCCGGTTCCCGTCCGTAAAGTGGGCAAGTTGGTCGTGGCCTGCGTGGATGAGGAAATTCCGACGATGGAACGCATCCTGAAAAATGCCGAAGAAAGCGGCGCGACGGGGATGCAGGTTTTTGACGCCGAAGCCATTGCCAAATTGGAGCCCCATGTCAAGGCCGTGGCGGCCATCTGGTGTCCCAAGACGGCCATCATCGACTCCCACCAGCTCATGCGCCACTTCGAGCAACAGGCCTCAAACGGCGGCGCGATTCTTTCCTATAATTCGGAAGTCAAGACGATTGAAAAACTCGCCCGGGGCTACCGCGTGATCTTCGACGAAAAGGGCGAAGAAAACGAATTGACCACGCGCATCCTGATCAACAGCGCGGGCCTTGGCTGTGAAAACATCGCCAGACTCACCGGAATCGACACCACTGCCGCGGGTTACACGCTCCACCCCTGCAAGGGTGAATATTTCGCCGTCACCGGCACGGGCGGCAAGACCGTTTCGCGCCTGATCTATCCGCTGCCGCCTGCCGACGGACGCAGCGTGGGCCTTCATGTAACGCCTGACATGCAGGGCCGTATCCGCCTGGGTCCCAGTGCCGAATATGTCGATACTCTCAACTACGATGTCAACCCCGAACATCGCGGATTTTTCTTTCAGGAAGCAAGCCGCTATCTGCCCTTTGTGACAGAAGAAGGACTCATGCCCGACATGGCCGGAATCCGCCCGAAACTGATGGGCCCCGGCGATCTTTTTCGGGACTTCGTTATCCGTAATGAAGCCGACAAGGGACACCCCGACCTCGTCAACCTGATCGGCATCGAATCTCCCGGTCTCACGGCCTCACCCGCCATCGCCGAAATGGTCCGCGACATCATAAAAGAAATGGACGCCTGAGTATTCTCCGGCGTCCATAAACTTTTATTATATTTTGACGATAATACCTTACAGGTTATCCGGCAAAACCGCGTCCAGCGCGATCAACATGTAACTCGTCACCAGGTTCGGATCGCCTTCCCACCATCGATTGGTTTCATTCTGCCAGTAGCCAAGACCCGTTTCGGACTCCACCTTTTGCAGGGCGATGATTTTTTTGAGGAGTTCCTTGCGCCACAGGATGCGCTTGCCCTCAGGCGTGACCACGTATTCTTCGCCATAAGCATCAAGCGCCAGGGCCAGGGTCATGTAATAGAAGTAGAGGCTCTGCTCACCCAGGCGCGGATTTTCTTCCAGGGTCCAGTGCTTGCAGATCCACTTGTAAGCCGCTTCGGCGCGGGGATCGGTCCGTTTCACGCGGGCGTTCATATAGCTGCGAAGCCCGGCATTGGTAATGCTGCCATAGGCCAGGGGATAGGTCGTCTTGCCGTCATCATCGAGGGCCGCGTCGGCCTTGGTCTGCTTGGGATGATAAATGAAGCCGCCCTTTTCGGCAGGATATTCACGCACCCAATCGGCATCGTTTGTGGCTTCCAGGTGCTGGCAGCGCGTCACGAATCCAATCGCCGATTCCCAGTCGAAAAGGGCTGCCGGATCATCCAGTTCGGCCACACGCGTCCGATTCAGCGCCTCCATGCCATGAAAGGTATTCGACATGTCGGCATAGGCGCGGTTGGTCGAGGCGTCGTAGCCCATGCCGCCATGATAAACGTCCACGCCCTTGTGCTGGCTTTCAATCAGAAAACGTCGCGCGGCCTTGATCACTTCCTCCAGGTCGGGATCTTCCGTTTCCCAGAGCGCCACCATGCAGATAGACGTGTTGTAATTGGGCAATCCGCCGCCTTTTTTGTCGGGTATATGCTGATAGATGCCGCCGTCCTTCTGCACCTTGCTCAGGATATACTCCACCGCCTTTTTTGATACGGGCGACAGATTCGGAGACTTTTCCGAACCGGGGCTGCGCATCAGGGCCGTCAGGGCCAGACCGCTGACCGCCGGGTAATCGGGATGAGACCAATGCCCGGCTTCCTGCTGATGGGCCTCCAGCCACTGCGCGCCTATCTTTGCCGAATGCAAAGCCTCGCGTAAAAGCGATTCTCCGATCAGCCTTTCCAGATCATCGGAAGCAGCAGGCCCCCTTGCCGCGAAACCCAGCGACAAGGCCAAAACCAGAACAAAACTGATCGCTGCGATAAGTGTCAACCTTCTGCTTAAGAAACGCATGAGACAAACCTCCTTAAGTTTTTTTCCACTCCGTAACCCCCCCGGGACGATCCAGCAATTCAAAGCCGATTTCCTTAAGACCGTCACGCACCTGGTCAGCCAGGGAAAATTGTTTTTCCTTGCGCGCGGCGGCACGAATCCGAATGAGCAAGTCGAGCAGTTGTCCGCTGACGTCTTCCATTCCGGCTTCCTGCGCTTCCAGATCAATCCCCAGGATTTCCTCGCCCAGTTCATGCAGAATAGCCGCCTGGTGCGCCGCTTCGACTTTGTCCTTCTCTTCCAGATCCTTTTCTCCAGCCTGCTCGGCGTCGAGGAGTTTTTTCTGAAGCTGGCCGATATGGCCCGAGGCCCGGAACAGGGCCGCCAGAGCGCGGGGTGTGTTGAAGTCGTCGTTCATGGCGTCCTCAAAACTGTCCCGAATGGCCGCCGTTGCCACGGAGTCGCCTTCGGCCTTCAAGTCCCCGGCCATTTGGCGAGCCGCCTTATAAGCATCGCGCAGACGATTCAGCGCCGTACGCGCTTCGTCCAGGGCCTGATCTGAAAAATCCAAGGGGGCACGATAATGTCCACTCAACAGAAAGTAGCGTACCACAGCAGGCTCGTATTTTTCCAGTACTTCATCGATGGTGAAAAAGTTTCCCAGCGACTTGGACATCTTTTCGCCGTTCACATTCAGAAAACCGTTATGCAGCCAGTATTTGGCAAAGGGCTTACCCGTCGCGGCTTCGCTTTGGGCAATCTCGTTTTCGTGATGGGGGAAGGTCAGGTCGATGCCGCCCATGTGAATGTCGAAGGACTCGCCCAGAATATCCATGGACATGACCGAGCATTCCAGGTGCCAACCGGGACGTCCTTCGCCCCAGGGACTTTTCCAGGAAGGTTCGTCGGGCTTGGCTGCTTTCCATAGCGTAAAGTCAGCCGGATGCTCTTTCTTTTCGGACACTTCCACCCGTGCCCCACTGAGCATATCCTCGATCTTGCGGCCCGAAAGTTTGCCATATCCGTCAAAATTGGCCACACGAAAATAGACATCGCCGTCCTTCTCATAAGCATAGCCCTTATCTTCCAACTTCTTCACCAGGCCGATCATCTTACCCACGTATTGCGTCGCCCGGGGATGGCTGTCCGCTTCCTGCACGCCCAGCCGGCCCGCCGACTCAAAGAAAATCTTCGTGTACTTTTCGGCGATTTCCTCGGGAGTGCAATTTTCCTCTTTCGCCCGCTTGATAATCTTGTCCTCGATGTCGGTAATATTCTGGACAAAGGTCACGTCATAGCCCGCATATTTCAGGTAGCGACGGATCATGTCAGCCACGACAAAATTACGCGCGTTTCCCACGTGGAAATAATTATAAACGGTAGGCCCGCAATTATACATGCGCACCTTGCCCTTTTCCAGAGGCTCAAAGTCTTCCTTTTTTCGGGAAAGGGTATTATAGACCTGCAAAGCACCGTCGATCTGTGTCTCGCTCATCATCATCTCTTTCTCTGTCAGTTCGTCCCAGCGGACTCTATCGAGCCATTAAAAACAATAGCGCGCTAAATGTCAATAGCCGGTACGCTTCAATGAAGGCGACTCTTGATCCTTCATACTGATATCTGTCTTGGGTTTTCGTAAGGCATATCTCAACCGCCAATGCGATCAGGAGCGAATTTTGGAATGCCTCGGCTTTCCGCCGCCTTTTTTCTCGTAAGAAAGAGAGGCTGTAGCACAAACAATTCCGCTGTTTCCGGTTTTTCGTGTATTTCGTGGTCAAAAAAAGTA
>CAYWYC010000338.1:0-4535 GCA_964462565.1 uncultured Candidatus Sumerlaeota bacterium
GGCGGTACGATTTGTGCCGGCAAGATGCCCTCAGTCGATCGTCATGTCGCGCAGGCCGAGTGGCAGGGGGGCAGGCCGTTCGCATTTGCTGGTGAGTTCGATGTGTTTGCCCTGGTCCGATGCTTCCTGGATGGCGCACATGATGTCGAGGACGTGAAAGCACAGTTCGCCCGAAGCGCGATGACCACGTCCGGCGCGTGCCGCCTTGGCCAGATCGGCCACGCCCAGGCCGCGGCTGTTTTCGTGATAGCCGTGGGTCATTGGGATTTCCTGAAAGCCGTCCGTTTTGCCCGGAGCATTCAGCAGCACCGGTCCGCCAAAGGTGTTCGGGTCAGGCGTGAGGATGGTGCCGCGGGATCCGAAGATGTGAATCTTGGGATGCTTGTGGCCGCTGATGTCGAAGCTGGTGGTGATGGTTCCGATGGCTCCGTTTTGAAAATCGAGGACGCCCGTGATATGGGTCGCCGTTTCAACGTCGATCACTTTGCCGAACTTGGGCTGGCTGGTGATGGTGCGCTGGGGAAAAGAGATGCCCACCGATCCCGTCACGCGCCGCACCGGGCCGACCAGGTTCACCAGGGCCGTCAGGTAATAGGGTCCCATGTCGAACATGGGTCCGCCGCCGGGTTCGTAGTAGAACTCGGGGTTGGGATGCCAGGTCTCATGGCCGCGGCAAAGCATGTAGGCATCCGCGCCGATAACGTCGCCGATCCAACCGTCGTCGATCAACTTGCGGCAGGTCTGAATACCGCCGCCCAGAAAAGTGTCGGGCGCGCCACCGACGAGGACGCCCTTTTTCTTCGCCTCGTCGAGAAGTTTCTGGCCCAGTTCGCGCGACAGGCAAAGGGGCTTTTCGTTGTACACATGCTTGCCCGCCTGAACCGCCGCCATGGCCACGTCATAATGCGCCTTGGGGATCGTCAGGTTCAGAATGATTTCGATATCCTGGTCCGCCAGGATTTCTTCCATCGATTTCGCCGGCACATTATACTGTTCCGCCCGCGCCTTGGCCGCATCGGGAAGTAAGTCATGGCAGGCCGCCACTTCCACGCCTTCCAGCAGCGCCAGGTTCTTGAAGTAGATGTTGCTGATGTTTCCGCAGCCAACGATGGCTACTTTGGTAATGTCACTCATGATAAAGCCTTCGCTTCCTGTTTATCGGGTGGCCCAGATGATGCCGCGCTTCATGGTTTCCATGACTTCGGGTACGTCGAAGTCCGTGGCCACATGGCCCAGGGACGAATAAAATACCTTGCCCTTGCCCCACATACGCTTCCACATGACAGGCATGACGGTGCCGTCGATCCAGGGCATGTCGTCCACATGAAAAGTGGTCGTCGCCAGGACCTCGTTGCTCGGGTCCACGTGCATGAAATACTGCTCGGACTTCATATCGAAATCGGAAAGGCCCTGGACGATGGGGTCGTCAGACTTGGTGATATTGACGGTATAATCCTTGATGCCGCCGGGATGGGAAACAAACTGGCCGCCGACCATGAACTGAAAATTGCAGTTCGTGCGAAAAGAATCGCCCATGCCGCCATGCCATCCGGCCAGGCCGACGCCTTCCTTGACGGCATTCATCAGGCCTTCGCATTGTTCCTTGTCGATTTCGCTCATGGTCCAGCAGGGAATGAGCACGTCGGCCGACATGGTCTTGTCGGCATCCTTGAACACGTCGAGGGTGTCGAACACTTCGACTTCATAATCTTCGCCGCGCAGCATCTCGGCCACCTTGTTGGTGCACTGTTCCGGTTCGTGGCCTTTCCAGCCCCCCCAACTCATGATTGCTTTCTTCATCTGATGTCTCCTTATTCCTTTTGCAATTTGAAACGCAATATTGGGACATAAGACCGGATGCACCGCGACAAGTCAAGGCATAAAAATGGGAAAAGTCACTTTTCGCGGCAATCTCAAGGCACAAAGGTGCGGCGGTATTCATCGAGGCAGTAGCGGTCGGTCATGCCGGAGATGTAGTCGGCGATGACGCGTTCCTTGCCGTACTGGGGGATGTTGTTCTGAAAATTGAAGGGCAGGACTTCGGGGGTGGAGGCGTACAACTGAAACAAGGCGCCGATGATGCGTTCGCCCTTGCCCATCATGCGAATGACGTGGGGGTGGCGATAGACGTTTTGCATGAGAAAGCCGCGGAGTTCGTTGTTGCGTTCCTGCATTTCGGGGCTGAATGCGACGATGCGGTCCTGATGCGCGCGAACGTCGTCGAGGGATCTGAAATTACGCTTTTCGATTTCTTCGTTTGTATGGCGCAGGGTGTCACGAATAGCAAAGTCGAGAAGCTGCCCCACGAGGCGATAGCGTCGGAAACTTTCGCGCTCGTAGCAATTTTCGGTGAGTTTGTCGCCGAGTGTATTGCAGAGTTCTTCGATCCAGGGAAGCCGGCGAAGGTCGATGGCGCGCAGAAGCCCCATCTTGAGGGCGTCGTCCAGGTCGTGGTGGTTGTAGGCGATTTCGTCGGCCACATTGACGAGTTGGGCTTCGAGGGGCGGCGAGAGGTGGGGTTCGAATCGGTCGTTTGCCGGGGCGTCGAAGGAGGTGTTGTGCTTGGCGATTCCTTCGCGCACTTCAAAAGTCAGGTTGAGGCCGGGAAAATCGGCATAGCGCTTTTCGAGAGTTTCGACGACGCGGATGCCCTGAAGATTATGCTCGAAGCCGCCGTGTTGTTCCATGAGATGATTCAGGGCTACCTCGCCGGAATGGCCGAAGGGGGTATGTCCGAGATCGTGGGCCAGGGCGATGGCCTCGGCCAGATCGGCGTTCAACCGCAGGGTTCGCGCCATGGTGCGGGCGATCTGGGCCACTTCCATGGTATGGGTCAGGCGGGTGCGATAGTAGTCGCCCTCGTGGATCACATAGACCTGGGTCTTGTATTCCAGCTTGCGGAAGGCGGCGGAATGTATAATCCGGTCGCGGTCGCGCATGTAGTCGGTGCGCAGTTCGCAGGCGCTGATGGGATATTCCCGCCCCCGCGATTCCGAACTCAGCGCCGCATAGGGGGCCAGCGTTTGGCGTTCCAGGTTTTCCTGTTCCATTCGATTCAGCATCGTGTCTTCCTCAGACCAGCGCGTTTTGCTTCACCACCTCGCGGTACCATTCCACGCTCTTGCGCGGACGGCGTTCCTGGGTTTCGAAGTCGTTATGATAGATGCCGAAGCGGCTGGTGAATCCGCTGATCCACTCGAAGGAATCCATCAACGACCACAGGAAGTAGCCCTTTACGGGGCAACCTTCTTCGATGCCGCGGTGGAGCATGGACAGATAGTTGCGGATGAAGTTGATCCGGTTCAGGTCCATGAAGTCTTCTTCGGGAGCCAGGTCTCCGGCGAGGGGATAGCCGTTTTCGAAAATGTAGAGGGGCTTGGTACCGTATTTTTCCTTGGCCAGGCGCACCGCCCAATACATGGCTTCGGGCAGATAGGTAATCCAGGTCTCGTTCTCGTTCCGGGGGTAGTCTTTCGGGAAGGGCAATTCGCGGTATCCGGCGTCGTCGTCGGAGGCTTCCACATAGCAGCCCGAATAGAGGTTCATGCCGATCAGGTCGAGCTCCTGGTGGATCGTTTTCATGTCGCCGTCCTTGATGTCGGGCGTGTGGAGCATGTTTTCGGGATACTTGCCCTCGTACATGGGGCCGAAGAGAAATCCCACGCGCCGGTCCCAGGCCTTCAGGGCCGCCGCCACGTTTTCCGGAGTTTCCACGATTGGTACTGCCGTGCGGGGGTTTTCCGCCGTGCCGATTTGCAGGTCGCCATAGCGGGCGCGCATGGCCTGGACGGCCTTGCCGTGGCCCAGCAGAACGTGGTGATAAATCTGGACCTGCTCTTCCTCGGGAAGATTGGCGCCGGGGGCCTTGGAGGTGCCGCCGTAGCCCTGGTTGACAAAGGCATGGATTTCGTTAAAAGTCAGCCACTTCTTGACGCGGTCGCCAAATTGCTCCAGCATCTTGTCTGCGTAATGGGCAAAGAGGTCGGCCATTTCACGCTTGCGCCAGCCGCCTTCGCGTTCCAGTTCCAGCGGCAGGTCCCAGTGGTAGAGCGTGATGTAGGGTTCGATATTTTTTTCGAGGAGGGAGTCGATAAGTTTGTTGTAATAGTCGAGGCCCTTGGGGTTCAGGCCGCCACGACCCAGGGGCATGACACGGGGCCAGCTGAGGGAAAAGCGGTAAGCGCCGACGCCGAGGTCTTCCATGCAGCGGATGTCTTCGGGATAGCGGTGGTAGCTGTCGCAGGCCACATCGCCCGTGACCCCGCCCTGTACCTTGCCGGGCCGCTGGACAAATTCGTCCCAGGTGGACATGCTCTTGCCGTCTTCGCGAGCCGCGCCTTCGATCTGGTAGGCTGAGGTGGCTACGCCCCAGGTAAAATCTTCGGGGAATTTCAACATGTTGTATCGTCTCCTTGTGGTTTGCTTGTCATGCCTGTTTCAGGATAAGTGGGACGTCCGATTTTTCGCGTTGGGAAAAGGAACGCCACTTACGTGGCTGACTACGAGCGGGTCTGAATAATGAATTCCATCATGGC
>CAYWYC010000339.1:0-4535 GCA_964462565.1 uncultured Candidatus Sumerlaeota bacterium
CTTAATATTCTCAATGGATCGGAGTCCGATAATGACTGATAAAAAACCCCTGCTGAAAGACTTTCCCCATATTCTCCATGGTGGTGACTATAATCCCGACCAGTGGCTGCACATGCCGGAAAAAATCGACGATGATTTCCGCCTGATGAAACTGGCCGGATGCAACACCTTTTCCGTGGGTATCTTTTCATGGTCCCAGCTGGAGCCGCGCGAAGGCGTCTTTACCTTTGAATGGCTTGACGATATTCTGGACCGCATGGAAAAGGACGGCCACAACGCGGTCCTGGCCACGCCCAGCGGCGCGAAACCAATCTGGTTGTCCGATCCGAATGAGGAGGTGCGTCGTGTGCGCTATGACCGCGTGCGTGAGGCATCGGTCAGCCGTCATAACTTCTGCTGGTCATCGCCCCTCTGGCGCGAAAAAATCCGCATCATGAACACGAAACTTGCCGAACGCTACGGCAAGCACCCTGCCGTGAAGATGTGGCATATCTCGAACGAGCTCGGCGGCGATTGCTATTGCGATCTCTGCATGGAGGGCTTCTACAAGTGGCTCGAAGAACATTACAAAACGCTCGACGCCCTCAACGAGGCCTACTGGTCGGCATTCTGGAGCCACCGCTACAGCGACTGGACCCAGGTCGATCCGCGCGACGGCACGATTGATGCCTCCGGCCTTGACTGGCGGCGCTACGAGGCCGAACTCTTTGTCGATTATTTCAAGTGGGAGATCGAACCGCTGCGCCGCATCGCGCCTGACGTGCCTATTACCACCAATCACATGGGCACCCACAAGACGAACCACTACGACTGGCTGCGGCCACATCTCGATGTGGTTTCGCAGGACATGTATCCCGGCTATGCCACGGAGCACGTGGACCTGCTGGGTGCTGCGGCGGCCTGCTCCTATGAACTCGATTACATCCGCTGCATCGGTGGCGAAGGCAAGCGTTGGTTCACCATGGAATGCGCCATCGACTCCCGGGGACTCTGGGGACAGCGTTTCGGCCTGAAACCCAATGGCATGCATGGCCTGGAAATGGTCCAGCATCTTTCCCACGGCAGCGAAGGCACGCTTTACTTCCAGTGGCGCAAGGGTCGCGGTGGCGCGGAAAAATTCCATAGCGCCGTGGTTTCCCACACAGGCGATGAAAACACGCGCACCTTCAAGGAAGTGCAGAAATGGAGCGCCCGCCATCCCAAACTCGACCAGGTGATCGGCTCCATCAACAAGCCGGAAGTGGCGATCATTTATGACAACGAGACGGACTGGGCCTGCGACACGAGCGAGTTCGAACGCGCCCGCAGTCAGTGGGGCATGGAAAAACGCTTTTATCTCAGCCAGGGCCAGCAGTGGCATCGTCCCTTTTGGGATCGCGGTATCGGAACTGACGTTGTGGGTTACAATGCCGACTGGTCGCGCTACAAAGTGGTCGTCGCGCCCGTGGCCTACCTGATTGACCAGAAGCGCGCGCAGAAGATGATCGACTATGTGCGGGGCGGCGGTACGCTGATCGCGTCCTACTACCTGGGCGTGGTGAACGAAACAGGCCTTTGCCACATCGACAGCTGGCCCGGCCTGGGTCTGGATCAGCTCTTTGGCGTATGGTCGGAGGAATTCGACCTTTTTCGTCCGCATTTGCAATTGAACGGCAAGAGCGCCGTGACGGATATGGGCTTGGCTCCGGAGTTCAAGATTGATTTCATCAACGGGCACATCCACGCGATCGACGCCGACGTGCTGGCCACCTGCGAAGAAGGGCTTTTCGCGGGCAAGCCCATGCTGACCCGACGGCGTGAAGGCGATGGCGCGGCCTGGTATCTGGGGTCCATGGTCGATGAGGGCGGCCTTTCTTCCATCATCGGAGCCGTCTGCCGCGAGGCCGGCGTGAAATCCTGGCTGCCCGATTGTGAGCCCCTGGCTGAGGGACTTACCGTCCAGACCCGCTACGAGGATGGCAAACCGATCCATTTCCTGATGAACTTCACGCCCATCGATGCCAGCATGCCCCTGGCCGGGCGCACGCTCAGGAACATCGAAACCGATGAAAAAATCGAAGACGCCCTTGCCCTGGGTCCCTGGGGGAACGTGGTGGCCCGCGAAGCCTGATTCGAGGCGCTTTTCAAAAGGTTTATCCCGGTAGCAGGACCAGCGTGATGGCTTTGGTCCGGTTGCCGGGATTTTTTTTGGAACAAATTCGCAAAACACTTTTCCAATGTATCAGAATTTTGGTTTTCAGGAAAGATTTGCAGGAGGACATTGCCAAAAATTGTCCTTGTATCGGGGAATCAAAAAGCGATATTATGCCTGACCTGATAACTTGTTATTATCTGACAGAATTATATATCGCCTGGGATTAAGGAATGGTTTTATGCCTCTTTTTGAAAATCTGACCGTGTCGGCTTTCTTCCTGTGTTTGGGCATTGTGGGCGCGGTGTTTTTTGTGTTCAAGATTGTCCTGATGCTGATCGGTCTGGACAACAGCGCCGCCGACGGTATGGATGTGAGTCATGGCGACGGCTTGGACGCCGACCACGGGGACGCGAATGACCACATGGATCAGGATTTGAAATTGTTGAGCATACAGGGGATCGCGGGCGCGGTGATGATGCTGGGCTTCACAGGATATGCTTTTGCCAAGAGCGACATTGTCGGGCTGCCCCTTACGATTGTCTTCAGCCTGGTGGCGGCTTTTCTTTCGCTCTGGCTGATCGCGTTCCTGTTCCGGCTGATGCTTTCCCTCGAAAGCAGTGGCAACGTAAATCTGGACACGGCCTCCGGCAAGGAAGCCACCGTCTATCTCACGATCCCGCCCGGTGGCACAGGCAAGGTGCAGGTGGTGGTGGGCGGCCGGATGCAGGTGATCGATGCCGTGGCTGATACGAAAGAAGAAATCAAAACCGGTGAACGGGTGATTGTCTTTTACAGTGAAGACGGAACGACCCTGACGGTGCATAAGAACAAGGATGACCTTTCGGACCTGGGCAGCGGTTCGGCTGAATAAGAGATGTAGATCATATTATCATATTAGCAAGGAGAATGGACATGCTTGAGTTTCTGAAGAGTTCGGGCCCTTTTATGGGAATGCTGATGGGTTTGGGTCTGATTATTATTTTTTTCGTTCTGTTTCTGGCGTCGCGTTATCGGCGGTGTCCGTCGGATAAGGTGCTGGTGGTATATGGCAAGGTGGGGGTGGGGAAGTCGTCCCGCTGCATCCATGGCGGTGGCGCCTTGGTCTGGCCGATTATCCAGGATTGCGCCTATCTCAGCCTGACCCCCATGACGATCAATATTCCGCTGCAGAAGGCGCTGTCTTTGCAGAATATTCGAATCAACGTGCCCTCCAGTTTTACCGTCGGCATCAGCACGAACACGGAAATCATGTACAACGCCGCCGAAAGGCTCCTGAACCTGGAATCGCGCATAATCGAGGATATGGCCGGCGAGATTATCTTTGGCCAGTTGCGGCTGACGGTGGCGTCGCTGACGATTGAGCAGATCAACCAGGACCGGGAAAGTTTTCTGGAAAGCATCCGCAAAAATGTGGAGCCCGAACTGAACAAGATCGGTCTTTACCTGATCAACGTGAACATCACCGACATTACGGATGAGTCCAATTATATTGAGAACATCGGCAAGAAAGCGGCTTCGGAGGCTATCAACAAGGCCCGCATCGACGTGGCGGACCAGGAAAAGCTGGGGGCTATCGGACATTCGCTGGCGAACAAGGAAAAAGATATCCGCGTGGCGGAAAACCAGGCAGAATCGCAAAAGGGTCAGAAAAAGGCCGAGACCGACCGGCGTATTTATGTGCAGAACATGGAAGCCGAAGCCGTCACCGGAGAAAACACAGCCAAGGCGGGCATTGCCAAGACCAATGCCGAACTGGCCATGCGCGAAGCGGAAGCCGACCAGCAGGCCGAAGTGGCCCGGCGCAAGGCCCAGGTGGAAATCCAGAAAGCCCAGTACGCCGCCGAATCGGAACGCCTGCGCGCCCAGGAAATTGTACGCGAAGAAATCGAACGCAAGAAGGTGGAAATTTCCGCCGAAGCCATTGCCGAGAAATACCGGCGCATTGCCAAGGGTAAGGCCGACGCCACGCTGGCGCAGTATGAAGCCGATGCCGCCGGTATGCAGAAACTGCTCGACAGCAAGGCTGCCGGTTATCGCTCACTGGTGGAGAGCTGCAATGGCGATGCCCGTTCCGCAGCGACCCTGCTGATGATCGAAAAGATCGAAAACATCGTGGCCAAGCAGGTGGAGGCCATCCAGAACCTGAAGATCGACAAGATTACCGTTTGGGATTCGGGCAATGGCAAAGACGGCTCGTCCAGCACGTCGAACTTTTTGTCAAGCATGGTGCAAAGCCTGCCGCCGCTGCATGACATCGCCGGAATGGCCGGAGTGGAATTGCCGGAATACCTGGGCAAAATGGCTGAGGAGAAAACCAAGGGAGCACCCACAAGGGCAGCGAAACCCGAGGGCTCCAGCGAACAAATGGAAGAAAATCCCGCCGAATAATCGCTTGGCGGCA
>CAYWYC010000340.1:0-4531 GCA_964462565.1 uncultured Candidatus Sumerlaeota bacterium
TGCTCCGAAAGGCGAACAGGAGGCTTGCATTCCGGCAATGTAATCGGGCAGAATGTTCGCAAGAATTGGATCAAAATAATATCGGGACTGACGGGATGTCCGTCCTTTTCAGGAGGCCTATCATGCAGAAAAACGCGCTTTGGGGAATGCTCGGGGCACTGTGGCTGGCGCTTATCATGCTCGCGTGCCAGAATACCACACCGGGCGGAACACAAGCGGCCCACGCCGATAACAAGGCCGACAAGACCGATTCCCCGCCAAAACGCTTCGTCATGAAGGCCTCCGATCTCGACACCACGGGCTGGTATCCCTACGCGGGGATCGACATCACCTCCCGCCGGGGAACGGCCCTGGACCTGAGCCACCTTCTTGACGCGCCTGCCGGCAAGCATGGATGGCTGAACGTCAAGGGCGAGGACTATGTCTTTGAAGACGGGACCGTGGCCCGCTTCTGGGGCGTGAATATCGTGGCCTCGGCCAATTTCCCCAGCCATGACGAAGCCGAACGGGTGGCCGAACTTCTCGCGCAAATGGGCGTAAATATGACCCGCCACCACCATGCCGACGCCGATTGGTCGGAACCGAACTTTTTCGGCAACAAGGACAATACCCTCGAACTCGACGCCGAAGCCATGGACCGCTTCGACTATTTTATCGCCCAGCTCCAGAAGCGCGGCATCTATCAATACTTCGACCTGCTCGTTCACCGCAAGCCCATGGAAGCCGATGGCGTGAAGGCGATTGAGGACTTGCAGCAGGGTTACAAAATGGAAGGCCATTTCGCGCCACGCCTTATCGAACTGCAAGAGCAATTTGTCCGCCAGTTCATGAACCACACCAACCCCTATACCGGCAAACGTTACGGCAACGACCCCTGCATCGCCTTGCTCGAGGTGATCAACGAATCCAGCCTCTTCTTCCGCAAAAAGGAAGGCGCCGCCTGGGGCTTTGTCACGGATTATTATCAGGACATGTGGCAATACCGCTACAACCGCTGGCTCCGCGAAAAATATGGCGACCGCGAAACGCTTCTCGAAGAATGGAAGCCCACCGATGCCGAAGCTGCCCTTGGAAAAATCGGCCTGACCGACGAGGAAAGTCCGCAAAAAGGAACGGTCAAGTCTGTCGAGCAATGGTCCGCCGCCTATTACAATCCCTATTCCAAAGCCAGGGTGCTCGATAATTATCGCTTTTATTACGACCTGGAAATGGAGTATCTTTCGCGTATCGCCCGGGTGGTCCGCGAGACGGGATGCAAAAGCCCCATCACCGGCAGCAACCACTGGACGCGCTTTCCCATCGATCTTTTTCTGAATGCCCAGTTTGACTACATCGACCGCCACGCTTACTGGTCCCATCCCAGCGGCGGCTACGGCTATTCGCCAGGCGTCAAGTTTACCAACCAGCCCATGGTTTACGATCGCAAAGGCGGCATCATCCATGAACTCGCCGAAAGACGCGTCCGCAACCTGCCCTTTATCTGCACCGAATGGCAAACCAGCGCGCCCAATACCTATCGCCAGGAAGGCATGCTTTTCATGTCCGCCTATTGCGCCTTCCAAAACTGGCATTCCACCCAGTTCGCCTTCAGCCATCGCCGCGAGATGGATTTCAACGGATTGCTCACGAGTAACTTTGATGTCTATAACCAGCCCGGCTGGATGGCCGCCTGGCCCATGAGCGCCCTCATTTTCCATCGCCGCGATGTGGCGGAAGCAAGCCGCGAAGTTTTCGATCCCATGACGGTGGAAGAGGTATTCGATCCCGCCACCAAACTGCGCCTGCCCGCCGGACTCGCGCTCGTGGCCAAAACGGGCCTGGAGTTTACATCGTCCATTCAGCGGGAACCCGATCTTCAGGCAGTCGTCCAGGAACACACGCAAGGCGATATCCTGGCAAGCGCCAAGGGCCAGCTTCGCGCCAATTCCAGCGAGGGATGGTTTGAAGTCAACACCCCCCGCAGCCAGGGCTTTACCGGCTTCGGCATGGGCAGCACCCGCAAACTCGAAAACGTCGAAGCCACCATCGATAATGTCTATGCCCTGGTCATGGTCAGTTCGCTGGAAGAAAAGCCCATCGCCGAAAGTCGTCGCCTCCTCATTACCACCGTCGGCAACAGCATCAATACCGGCATGAAATATGGCGAAAACATGCAGACCATCGAAGCCATCGGCGAAGAACCCGTTCTGGTGGAACCCATTCACGGCAAGATCGTCCTTCACAATCTGAAAGGTGACCTTTCCAATGCTAAGGTCCACATCCTGAACGCTTCCGGCATGCGCATGGATGAGGCGGAATACGCCCTCGATGGCAATCGCATGTCCATTCCACTCAAGGCTGAATACCAGAGCATGCATTATGAAATAGTCCGCTAGGCAAGCCCTGTTTGTATAAGTCCCTTTGGGGCCAATCCGTCCAGCGCACTGGCTCCAATCCGGTCTGGCTTTTATAAAAACTTTTCCTGATTTCGGCTATAGTCTCAAGCCTTTCAGGCCGATAGGGTAGATGTGCATCCTTAGTAGTATGCAGGACTGTAGTGCATTTTATTGAACCAAGGAGACTTAACATGGCGACCGGCTATGTACGGCAAGTAATTGGCCCCACAGTGGACTTCGAATTCCCTCCCGATGCCCTTCCTAATATTCTTAACGCGATTGAAATCAACGATGAAGAGCGCGACATCCACCTGATATGCGAGGTTTTGCTCCATCGCGGAAACAACATCGTCCGCACCGTTGCCATGAGCAGCACCGACGGACTCGTCCGCGGCATGGAAGGCGTCGATACCGGATCGCCCATTACCGTACCCGTTGGCGAACAGGTTCTTGGGCATATTTTCAATCTGACAGGAAAAGCCCTGGACGAGCGTGGAGGCATGGATCAACCCGACTTACGCTGGTCCATCCATCGTCCCGCGCCCAAGTTGGAAGACCAGAAACCGGCCGAGGAAATGCTCGAAACGGGCATTAAGGTCGTGGACCTGCTGGCTCCCTATGCCAAGGGCGGCAAGATCGGCCTCTTTGGCGGCGCCGGGGTGGGCAAGACCGTTCTCATCATGGAACTTATCCACAACGTGGCCCAGGAGCACGGTGGCTATTCCGTCTTTGCAGGCGTGGGCGAACGCACCCGCGAGGGCAACGACCTTTGGCTCGAAATGAACGAAAGCGGAGTTATTGACGAAGAAAACCCCGCAAAGTCCCGTGCCGCCCTCGTTTTCGGGCAGATGAATGAACCTCCCGGAGCCCGTATGCGTGTCGCACTGAGCGGCCTGACCATGGCCGAATATTTCCGCGACGAAATGGGCCAGGACGTGCTCCTTTTTGTCGATAATATTTTCCGCTTCACCCAGGCCGGTTCCGAAGTGTCCGCCCTCCTTGGACGTATGCCCAGCGCCGTGGGTTATCAGCCCACCCTGGCTACCGACATGGGCCTCCTCCAGGAACGCATCACCTCTACCAAACATGGCTCGATTACCTCAGTCCAGGCGGTTTACGTCCCGGCTGACGACCTGACAGACCCGGCTCCGGCCACGACCTTTTCCCATCTGGACGCCACCACGGTGCTCAGCCGGCAGGTCTTTGAACTCGGTATTTTCCCGGCTGTTGATCCGCTTGATTCCAGTTCCCGGCTCCTCGACCCCAACGTCGTCGGCGACGAGCATTACCAGACCGCCCGGCAGGCCCAGTTGGTGCTCCAGCGCTACAAGGACCTTCAGGACATCATCGCCATTCTGGGCATGGAAGAACTCAGCGAAGAAGACAAAATGGTCGTCATGCGCGCCCGTAAGCTGCAGCGATTCTTCAGCCAGCCCATGTTCATGGCCGAAGCCTTTACCGGCCAGGCCGGCGCTTATGTCAAGGTACCCGACACGGTCAAGGGCGTCCGCGAAATCATCGAAGGCAAACACGACGACCTGCCCGAGCAGGCCTTTTACATGGTCGGCACCATCGAAGAAGCCCGCGAAAAAGCCGAAAGCATGAAAGCCTCCGCGTCGAAATAGGCACTGACCGCTTGATTTAAGGGAAGGAAAACCATGGCAGACTTCCATATCCAGATCATCTCGCCCGAGCGGGTGGAATTCGAGGGAAAAATCCGCTCGCTCGTGGCCCCCGGTGAGGACGGCTTTATCGGCATCCTGGCCAACCACGCGCCCCTGCTGGCCAACCTCAAGCCCGGCCCCCTTTCCATTTCGGGAGGGCGCGATATTCCCATGGAAAAAATGGAAATTGAAGAAGGTGGATTTCTGGAAGTGCACGAAAACAAAGTGATCCTTCTGGCCAATAAACTCAAAAAAACGCCCATCGCTACCGGCCGCCAAAACTCTTGAAAAGCCTGAATTACCACGATGACACCATCTTTCAGCCTTTCCGGTCTCCCCATGAAAAAATCCTGAAGAAAATGCTTGATTTGATTAAGCGAATGTAATAGAAAGAAAAGCCCTCATGCGGGGGTGTAGCTCAGTTTGGTTAGAGCGCTGGCCTGTCAAGCCAGAGGCCGCGAGTTCAAGTCTCGTCACTCCCGCCATTGAAAA
>CAYWYC010000341.1:0-2592 GCA_964462565.1 uncultured Candidatus Sumerlaeota bacterium
TATCAGTATGAAGGATCAAGGTTTTTTATTCCTTCCGGGAAACATCTTGCCTGTTTGCCGGCATTTTATTAGGGTGAATCAAAATTCCCGCCATGTGAGGAGAGCCGACAAGTCGGTCTCCGATGACGAGGCCGGGCTATCTTATTGTTGAGGAGAGAACATCATGCGTAGTGATCGAGTGAAAGAAGGTATGGAAAGAGCCCCCCACCGGAGCCTTTTGCGGGCGACCGGTCTTAAGGAAGAAGACTTCAACAAGCCCATGATCGCCATTTGCGGCGCTTATACGGATATTATTCCCGGCCATGTACATCTGAGAGAGGTGAACGATTTTGTCAAGGAATGCGTGCGTGAGGCGGGTGGTGTGCCTGTGGAGTTTGATACGATGGGCATCTGCGACGGTATCGCCATGGGGCACTATGGCATGAAATATTCCCTGCCCAGCCGCGAGATCGTGGCCGACACGGTGGAGAGCATGGTCGAGGCGCACCAGTTTGACGGCATGATCTGCATCCCGAACTGTGACAAGATTGTGCCGGGTATGCTCATGGGCGCGATGCGCGTGAATATTCCGACGATCTTTGCCTCGGGCGGTCCCATGGAAGCGGGCCGCATGCCCGACGGGCGCAAGGTGGACCTGATTTCGGTCTTTCAGGGCGTGGGCGAACTGAAGGTGGGCAAGATCAATGAAGATCAGTTTGGCGAGATCGAAAAATACGCCTGTCCCAGCTGTGGCAGCTGCTCGGGCATGTTCACGGCCAACTCGATGAACTGCCTGTGCGAGGCCCTGGGGATGGCGCTGCCGGGTAATGGAACGGTCCTGGCGACAAGCGCCGAACGCAAGACGCTTTACCGCAAGGCCGCCGAACGGATCGTGGCCATGGCGAAGGGTTTTGCCGAAAAGGGCGACGACTATGAACTGCTGCCCCGCAAGATCTGCACGCAGAAGTCGATCGATAATTCCTTTATCCTGGACATGGCAATGGGCGGATCGACCAACACGCTCCTGCACATGCTGGCCGTGGCGAACGAGGCCGAGGTGGATTACGACATGGCCCGGATCAATAATCTTTCCAACAAGACGCCGAACATCTGCAAGGTGTCGCCTTCCTGCGATTATCATATCGAAGACGTCCACATGGCCGGTGGCATCCATGGCATCCTGGGCGAACTGACGCGTGGACGCAAGGGGCTTCTGAATACGGATTGCCCCACGGTGCTGGGCAAAAACCTGGGCGAGCAGATCGAGGAATGGGACATTCGTTCGGACAAGGCCTGCGACGAGGCCCTGAGCCTGGCGGCCGTGGAGCCTTCGGGCAAACTGGGTACGCCTGCCCTGTCGAACGAAAAGCAATATGCCTCGATCCGCGACATCGACGATCTGGGCTTTGATCCCATGGACTGCATCCGCACCGTGGAGAACGCCTATTCCCAGCAGGGCGGCCTGACGATTCTCTATGGCAACCTGGCGCAGGACGGGGCGGTGGTGAAGACGGCGGGCGTGAAGCCGGCCATGCTCCAGCACAGCGGTCCGGCAGTCATTTTCGAGAGCCAGGAAGACGCCTGCGAGGGCATCCTGGGTGGCAAGGTCAAGGCCGGCGATGTGGTGGTGATCCGCAACGAAGGCCCCAAGGGCGGTCCCGGCATGCAGGAAATGCTGTCGCCCACGAGCTATATCCGCGGCATGGGATTGGATGATAAGTGCGCCCTGATCACGGACGGACGTTTTTCGGGCGGGACGGCGGGCGCCTGCATCGGCCATATTTCCCCCGAAGCCGTTTCCGGCGGCAACATCGGCCTTTTGCAGGATGGAGATATTATCGAGATCGACATTCCCGGCCATAAGCTGGACGTAAAACTGAGTGACGAGGAACTGGCCGAACGCGCCAAGTCCTACCAGGCCCCCGCGCCGAAGTTCACCAAGGGCTACCTGGCCAAATACGCCTCCATGGCCACCAGCGCCAACACCGGCGCATCGCTCAAGTGGTAAAGGGATAAGAACCACGGAGTTTGAACCACGAAACACACGAAATACACGAAAAGGCGTTGAAGAAGATTCTACCGGAATGCAAATTTTCCGGTAGAATCTTTTTTCTGTTTTTCTTTCGTGTATTTCGTGTGTTTCGTGGTTATTTAAGAAAAGGAGAATTGCAATGGGTGAGATAATTTACAAGGAAGAATCTTATGCCATTCAGGGGGCCGTTTTCGAGGTGTATCGTCAGATGGGTAGTGGTTTTCTGGAGATGGTTTATCAGGAGTGTTTGCAGCGGGAATTTATGGAACGGGGCATTCCTTTTGAGGAACAAAAGCAGCTGGATATTTTCTATAAAGGCCAGGCATTGCAGCAGAAATATATTCCGGACTTTGCATGCTATGATAAAATAATCGTAGAACTCAAGGCGGCCAAGGAAACAACTGCCGAACATGAGGCGCAGCTTTTCAACTACTTAAAAGCCACCGGCTATAGACTCGGGCTTCTGGTAAACTTTGGTCACTTCCCCAAAGCCACGGTCAAAAGGATCGCTTTTTGAACCACGGAGAAGAACCACGGAGTTTGAACCACGAAACACACGAAATACACGAAAAGGCGTTGAA
>CAYWYC010000341.1:2692-4461 GCA_964462565.1 uncultured Candidatus Sumerlaeota bacterium
AAGAACCACGGAGTTTGAACCACGAAACACACGAAATACACGAAAAGGCGTTGAAGAAGATTCTACCGGAATGCAAATTTTCCGGTAGAATCTTTTTTCTGTTTTTCTTTCGTGTATTTCGTGTGTTTCGTGGTTCATAATAAAACACCATGCGTACGGAATTAACTACCTACCCCCGGGCCGAAGATTTTCTCATGAGTCTTGTGAATTATGAGAAGACGCCGCCTCCTATGTGTGATGACGAGGGCGGCTGGCATTTGCGCGAGTTTCAGCGTTTGCTCGACCGCATGGGGAATCCGGAACGTGACCTGCCCATCATCCACATTGCCGGAACCAAGGGCAAGGGTTCGACCACCCACCTGCTGGTCGAGTTGCTCAAGGCGCAGGGCTACAGGCGTGTCGGAAGTTTTATCTCGCCCCACATCGAATTTTTTCGCGAACGTATATGCATCGATGGCGAGCCAATTTCGGAAGCCGAATTTGTGCGCCTCTTGAATCGGGTGCGTGCGCATCTGCCGCAAAGCGCGACATCGACCGAAGGCTTTCGCACGACCTTTGAAGTCCTCACGGCCATGGCGCTGGAGGCCTATCGCGCCCATGATTGCGAGGCCGTGGTTTTGGAAACGGGCCTGGGCGGACGCCTCGATTCCACCAATGTACCCCTGGCGCGGGTCGCCTTGGTCACCGCCATCGGCTATGACCACCAGAAGGTCCTGGGCAAGACGCTGAAGAAAATCGCCTACGAAAAAGCCGGCATCATCAAGCCGGGAACGCATCGCGCGATCCTGGGTCTGCAAAAGCCGTCCCGCCAAATGCGGGTGCTGCAGGTGGTCCAGGAACAGGCCGAAAAAAGCAACGTTCCCCTGACGATATGCAGCCGCAAAAATCCGTTTATCCAGAAGCACCAGGCCGACGCAAAGGGCTTTTTGCTGACAGCAAAACATGGCGAAAAAGTTATGGAAGACCTGCGCTTTCCCCTTCTCGGCAGGCATCAGTTGGACAACTTGGAAAGCGCGCTGGCGGCCTTGCAGGCTTTCATGGAGGAGGACAAACATCCGATCGACCCGGAAAAACTGCGCGCCGGAATTGCCGTGGCGAAGGGTCCGGGGCGCATGGAAATAATCCGGCACGACCCGGTCCAAATCATCGACGCCGCCCATTGCCCCTTGTCATCGCGCGCGGCCATCGACGCGCTCCATCTACATTTTCCGGATCGCCCCTGCGTCCTGGTTCTCGGCTATCTCATGGATAAGCGGATCGACAATATTTTATCGGAACTGGCAAATCATGAATCGGTGCGACATGTCTATACGCACGCCCCATCGAGCCCCCGCGCGATGCCTTCCGAGTTCCTTGCGAAAAAAGCGCGCAAGCATTTCACCAATGCGACCAACTGCGAAACCGTCGAAAAGGCGCTCGAAGCCGCCTGCCAATTCCAAAAGCAAAACCCCGACTGCATCATCCTGGCAACGGGTAGCTTTTACAGCTTGGCCCGGGCACGACATTATTTGAAAAAGGCCCTTCCGGGATTTTTGGGGAAAGTTTAATCGGATGGTCTGAATGCGATGATATTCAAGATTTGCCTGAAAGATTCAGGCGAAAAGCCCGGAGGGCTTTCCAAAAAAATAGCCACGGGTTTTAACCCGTGGAATAGCGCGCAAAATAAGGTACAACCCTAAAGGGGTTGCCCTTATGCTAGATGAGATATTGCCTGCAAAACAGGGAAACCCTTTCGGGGTTATGCTGAAATCCCCAAAATTCCCGGAAGG
>CAYWYC010000342.1:0-4425 GCA_964462565.1 uncultured Candidatus Sumerlaeota bacterium
ATTCGCAAAAATAATCTTCGAGACCGGCCAGGTCTGCTTTCATGCTTTTCTTTCCCTTGGTCCAGTTGGCCGGACACACTTCGCCGTGTTCTTCCACATATTGCAGCGCGTCGAGAACACGGATCGCTTCATCCACGCTGCGGCCCAGAGGCAGGTTGTTCACCACCTGGTGCTGCACAATGCCCGCGCGATCGATCAGAAAAAGCCCGCGCAGAGCCACGCCTTCTTCTTCCAGCAGCACATCATAGTCGCGCGCAATGCTCTTGGTGGTGTCGGCCACGATGGGATATTTGACACCCTGGATGCCGCCCTTTTTCTTGGACATGTTCAGCCAGGCGAGATGGCAGAATTCCGAGTCGATGCTGCAACCGATGACCTTGGTATTGCGCTGGTTGAATTCATCGAGTTTCTCCTGAAACGCATGGAGTTCTGTCGGGCATACAAAAGTAAAATCCAGGGGATAAAAGAAGAGGAGCACAAAATGCTTTCCCCGAAAGTCCGACAATTTGATTTTTGAAATTTCCTTTCCCTCAATAACCGCCTTCGCTTCAAAGTCCGGTGCTTCTTTGTTTACGAGAACCGCCATGCTTTTTCTCCTTTCCGAGCCGTTTTTCAGGAATCATTCCTGATTTAATGCAAGGTTAACTTTATTGAGACTCCGTGTCAATAATTTTTTGCGAGAAAAATTCTTGCCGATACGCCCCCGCTGCTTCTTCGTATATGATTCATATTAAATGACTTGGGCCTTTCCCTGTTGAAACAAAGCCTTTCTTGAGATCTCTTTTCGGAATTTTCCTCAAAAAAAGATTATTTCATCCTTCCATAAAGCAGGTCGGATTAGATATATAAAGAACCGAAACACGTTGTCTTTCCATTGTTTTAGTGGCAAAATCAACTTGGCGTTTCCGGTACATACTTGTACCGGTTGGAATTATTTTCGCGGACAAGATGCGCCGTTGACCTCTATGTCATCTTTTCGCAAGAAGGAGGCGCCTCAATTTGAGCACTGAGACTTCCGCCATATTCTGGAAATCTTCCCCCTTGCGCAAGGCCGCCCCCTTCCTGGCCTTGTTCCTGATGATACTGTTTTCCATATCTCTGGGCCGCCAGCTGATCAATGAGGGTAAATCTCAATATCTCTATTATTATTCAAAGAAGCCCACCGCGCCTTTTCATGCCTGGCTCATGTCGCCCCATATTGATACCTACGCCAAGGCCACGGGAGATTATTACGCCCGTTATTCCACACCGCCCGAATGGGACCGGGCCCGGACAGGATACCGCCTCGCCGTAGAAGCCAATCCCTGGAGCGCCTATAACTGGCTGAATTATGCCGAAACCCAGATGAAGTTGGAAAAACCCGAACGCGCGGCCAAGGCCTACAAGGTGGCCTCGGAGATCGATCCCCATAATCGCTTTGTCCAACTCGAAACGGGCAATTTCTTTTTTACCCGGGAAGAGGTATGGCAGGCGATTCCTTATTATGCCCGCGCTATCAAACTCGAACCTGGTTACGCCCAAAGCATTTATGCCGTCTATTGGAGCCTGGGATTCGATCCTGTGAAAGTTGCCCGCGAGCTGGTCTGGCATAGCCCGAAACTGATGCGGACCTACTTCAATAAGTGCCTCGAATGGCTGGAGCCGGAGCAGATCGAGCCGATATGGCAGGCCTTTCAGGAGGTAGATGACGCCCTGGACATGGATAGCTACCGGAATTTTTATAATTACCTGATGGCAAAGGAAGAATACGACCGGGTGCGGACGCTTTGGGCGGAGATCGCCCAAAAGTATTATGAGGTGGAATGGAATCCGGATGCCGAATTATTCTGGAATGGAAACCTGGAACGTCCGCTTGCTTTTGAAGGCGGCCTGGAATGGCAGATCCATTCGCGCATGCCCGAAGGGGCGCAGGCGGATATATCCGGCGCGAACATCCTCCAGGGCAAATGGGCCCTCCGAATCAGCTTTGCCGGCAAGGCAAACATCCGCTTCAGCCATGTGCGCCACGCTTTGCTGCTGGAGCCCGATACGGATTATATTCTCCGCTATCAGGTTTCCGCCGTCGGCATTACCACCCACAACGGGCCATACGTGATGCTGACGCTCCATGGTCCCAATGGCAAGCAACTGCGCGACGAGATAATCAAGGGCACGGAGCGCAGGCAAATGGAATTGCCCTTTACCACACCGCCGGACTGCCACTGGGGCGAGCTGTTTATCCGCCGTGATGTCAGCAAAAAATTGAACAACAAAATAGCCGGAATGGTGACCTACGATAATTTTACCATTGAAAAAGTTCAGCCCTAAAGGAAAGCCGCACCATGCAATCGACCCTGATTCGTTACGGCAATTATATACTGGATGGCTTGTGGATCCTGGTGTTTTACTGGGCCGTCTTCGCGATGGGCGGAATGGGCAGCTGGCCCATTGCGATCCTGTTCATATTGGTGTCGAGCGCCTTTATTCTCTGGCTGGTCCTGCGCATTTATGCCGACAAAGACCATTCCCGCATCCGGCACAGACACCGCCATTCCATGATGGATCGCGTTCCCCATGCCGAAAGCCCGAACCGCCTTTTGCCTATACTCATCGCCCTTTGTGCGGCCTACATGATTTTCCAGATTATTCCATTGCCCACGGGCTTTGTGGAATTTCTGTCGCCTGAAAAAATAAAATTGCAGCGCGAAATTCAGCATGCGCTCAATGAAGCTCTGCCCACTTTCACGACAATTGCCCTCCATCCAACGAGCAGCCGCGTGGCCCTTACGATTTTTGCCATGGGACTGATCGCCATGCTTTATGGCGCCCACATCGCCCTGGATCGTCCTCGCGTACGGCGCATGATGTTCTTCCTCATCATACTGGTGGGGCTGCAAGCCTTTTACGGGGTTTTTATGGATTTCTTCGGCAATAACCGAATCTTCTGGATTCCCCACGAATCCCCCTATGCCCGGGGAACCTTTTTCAACCGCAATCATTTTGCCGCCCTGATGGCCCTCTTTTTTCCCATCAGTATCGGTTGGTATTTTTTCCAGAATTCCCCTTTTCATTCCTACAATACCGACCTGGGCATCCTGTACCGACCCACTTATGCCGAAATGATGAGTTCCCGGCGCTCCCTTTGGATCCTGGTTCCGGCGCTGATTATTTTTGCGGTCATCCAAAGCGCGTCACGCGGCGGCTTTATGTCCGTGGTGATGGGCTCGGCGCTTTTCTTCGCGCTTGCCTTGCGGGCCCGTGCGGGTCGCTTTGTCTTTGGTGGTGTGACCTTTCTCAGCCTGATCCTCCTGACCTACGCCCTCAGCAGCGAATACCAGATTGTGCTGGACCGCTTTGGCGAGTTGCAGGACAAGGGCAGCGGGCGCGAGCGAATATGGGATAATGCCTGGGGCATCGTGGAAGATTTTCCCGTGACCGGAATCGGCCTCGGAAATTTTCGCAATATTTACAGCCGCTATGCCGACCACGACACCACCAATATCCCCATGCGTGCGCACAATGAGTGGCTCGAAGGGCTCCTCACCCTGGGCTGGCCCGCCATGATTCTGGTCATGCTTACGGTGATTGTCTTCTTCTACCAAAGTCTCAAAGGCATCTACAAAATATCGCGAAACCAGAACTGGCTGCTCGGCTGCTGGGCCGGACTCATCGGCCTTTGCGGACACAGCATCGGCGAATTCAACTTTCACATACCGGCCCTGCTCATCATATCCTTTTTCATCGGGGGCCTCCTGATTGGAATGAGGCCCACCCCCTCCCACCGCAAGGAACATGCTCCCGCGGGCATGACCGAAGAAGCCGAAGCGGATCAAGCCCACGGGGAAAATAAGAAAGCCGAACCACTCCAAAAAGAAATCGACCTGCCTCCCAATGAAGACCCGAGAATGTGAAGCCCAGGCCGCGCAGGAATGTCTCGTCGGAATAAAAAAAACTCTCACGATTTGCCCTAATCCCCCCGTCACCGCCTGCCGATAAAAGAATCATAGATTATGTGTGGAGGTCCATCATGGGTGGCATGAGACTTAGAGACAAACTGTTTGTAGCATATTTCGCGGCTGGATGTTTTCTTGGCTTGATGGGGTGCTTTGCGTTTGTTTTCCTGAAGTAAATCGCGGCTCAAACCGCAGCGCAGGCAATTCCATATTCCCACGGAGAGCAGCAAGCGACCATAGCGTCTTTCATTACTTTGCCGACAAAGAAATTTTGCGGCAAACCGTTGACCACGGCAAACTGCATTTTTCAAACGGTACCTCAGTCATCCCGAATGTAAAGGCCGACACTGGTGGAACACGGAATTATGTGGATTCTGTAAATCCTGCCCATACTCACCGGGCCCCGGCGTTTTCAATACCCCAGGAAACCAATCTCCACTAGCCCAGTCTTGGCTATCCCTTTTTCGTTAACCAAATTACCACAGAAAAAGGC
>CAYWYC010000343.1:0-4359 GCA_964462565.1 uncultured Candidatus Sumerlaeota bacterium
ACCGGAGACTGGAGAATTGTTTGTGGTACAGTCTCTCTTCCATACTCGAAAAAAAAGGCGTCGGCAAGCCGGAGAACTCCAAATTTCGTTCCCGATCATTTTTGTGGGTGGAATATGCCTTACGCAAAAGCCAAGACAGATATCAGTATGAAGGATCAAGGATTCTCTCCGGAACCAAAATATTTCTGTTGACGCCTTGGTCTTGAAATACTTTAATGTTCAAGCTTTGCCATATAAACACATACAGAGTGCAAGGTAAATCTTATGAAAGCTTACCTATAGGGTCAAGCTGGCCAAAACAGGCTGTTGGCCAAAGGAAAAGGAGAGATTCTAAATGTCTTATGCTGCTTCAGTTATTGAACTCGCGCGCAAGCGCAATCCTGCCGAGTGGGAATTCCATCAGGCCGTTGAAGAGGTTTTGGCATCCCTCGAGCCCGTCATTGAGCGTAACCCCCAGTACCGAGATAACGCCATTCTCGAACGCATCATCGAACCCGAGCGCGTCATCATGTTTCGTGTTCCATGGATTGACGACAAAGGCAAGAGCCAGGTCAACCGCGGCTTCCGTATCGAATTTAATTCTGCCATCGGCCCCTATAAGGGTGGCCTGCGCTTCCACCCCACCGTCTATCTGGGCATCCTGAAATTCCTTGCTTTTGAGCAGATTTTCAAAAACTCCCTGACCACCCTCCCCATGGGCGGAGGAAAAGGTGGGTCGGACTTCGATCCCAAGGGCAAGAGCGACAATGAAGTGATGCGCTTCTGCCAATCCTTCATGACCGAACTGTCGCGCCACATCGGCCCCCAAACGGACGTGCCTGCTGGCGATATCGGTGTCGGTGGCCGCGAGATCGGCTACATGTTCGGACAATATAAACGCCTGCGCAATGAGTTCACCGGGGTTCTCACGGGTAAAGGACTCGATTGGGGCGGCTCCTTGATTCGACCTGAAGCCACAGGCTACGGCGCTGTCTATTTCGCCCAGGAAATGCTCTCGACAAAGGGAAACTCCATCGAAGAAAAAACCTGTGTCGTCTCCGGTTCCGGAAACGTTGCCCAGTACACCATCGAAAAGGTCAACGAACTCGGCGGCAAGTGCGTCACCCTTTCAGACTCGAGCGGTTTTATCCACGATCCGGAAGGTATCGACGCGGAAAAACTGGAATGGGTCATGGATCTTAAAAACGTACGCCGCGGCCGCATCAAGGAATACGCCGACGAGTTCACCAGCGCCAGGTACTATGAAGGACAGCGCCCCTGGAGCGTGGAATGTCACTGCGCATTCCCCTCGGCTACCCAGAACGAAATCACCGGCAAAGAAGCCCAGACGCTCGTGGAAAACGGATGCATGCTCGTCTCGGAAGGCGCCAATATGCCAACCGACCCGGATGGTGTCAAGGTCTTCCAGAAAGCCAAACTGCTCTACGGCCCCGGCAAAGCCGCAAACGCAGGCGGCGTTGCCGTGTCAGGTCTCGAAATGGCCCAGAATGCCATGCGCATTAACTGGACCCGTGAAGAAGTTGACAATCGACTCCAGGACATAATGAAGTCGATCCACTCCGCGACCTTTGAAGCTGCAAAAGAATATGGCATGGAAGGCAACTATGTCGCCGGCGCCAATATCGCCGGTTTTGTCAAAGTCGCCGACGCTATGCTCGACCAGGGACTTGTCTAATAACCAACCCGGGATCTCAGTCGGGGCGCAGATCTTGCGCCCCGGCATTGATGCTGATAAACAAATCCCCCCGGATATCTGGGGACACCATACCTAATTCAGCAAACAACAAGACATCGAAACTGGCTTTGGCGAATGGGATTGTTCCAGCGGCACAGAGCACACAGAAAAAACTCCCCCCTCCGCGCCCCAGCGCCTCTGCGGGAATCCTCATTTTCTCATTTCGCGAAAACCAAACAACCATCACCGAGACCCTCCGCAGAAAAACCGGTTGACAAGATGTGTTCATTCTGTGAACATAATCCTGGCTATTCCACAAGGCGGCAATCATGAAAGACAATAACGCCAATCCCCAGCAGTATCGCGACCTGGAAGTGATGGAACTGCTGGAAGAAGATCCCAGCATTAACCAGCGCCATATCGCGAGCAAGACCAGCATGGCCCTTGGCCTGGTGAACTCCTGCCTGAAACGCCTGGCCCGAAAAGGCATGGTCAAAATTCAGGAGGCCCCCGGCCGCCGTTACCTTTATTATCTGACGCCCAAGGGCATGACCGAAAAAAGCCGCCTTACCTACGAATATGTGAAGTATTCCGTGCATTACTATTCCAAGGCCCGCAAAAAATGCAAAAACCTCTTCGAGACTCTGGAAAAAGAAGGCGTCATCCGCGTAGCCTTTCTGGGGAACAGCGACCTGGCCGAAATCGCCTATCTTTCCCTGCAGGAATATCCGCTTGAGTTCGCGGGCATCTACGACGGACAAAATTCCGCCGCGCACTTTTTCCAAAATCCGGTTCAGGCACTGGAAGCACTTGATACAGACAGTGGCAAGTATGACGTGCTGCTCTATACATACACCGAATCGCCCCTGCGCAAGCCGGAACTGAAGGATATCGAATTTCGCGAAATATTCTGAGAGGCGGGAATGATGCAAGACGACAAGGCAAAGAATCCTTGGGGAGTGCGGAAGCAGGTGGGCCGACTACGCGAAGAAAATCCACTGCGGCGAGCCTGGCGATTGCGGCAGATGACGATTGAACTCTATGGCGAACAGGAGGATCCCGACCATGCACACATTCGAAAGTTGGTTGGCCGAACTTGCCCGAAGAAAGATTGACTTTATTCTGGTGGGTGGTTTGGCCGTTGGCATGTGCGGCTTTTCCCGCGCCACGATCGTCATGGACATTCTTGTCTCCACGGAAAAGGATAATCTCAAAGCCCTCTTGGAAGCATTGGGGAATTTTGGCGAAGGTTCAGGTGCAGAATTGACCGAAGAGGATTTTAGGCCCGAAGAAGGCTGCATTCGCATTCTGGAAGATTTTCCGCTGGATATTTTTACGCGCATGTCCGGCTATTCTTATGATGATTTGCTGCCTTACGCCAATAGCCGGAAACTGGAAAATGACGAAATCAAGCACTTGAGTGCGGAAGGTTTGATAATGTTGAAGAAATCTTCGGAGCGCCTGAAAGATCGCTTGGATTGCGAGGCGCTGGGTCGAATTTTGGATGAGGAAAAGGATAAATAGGGCTTGACAAATCATGTTCAAGACGTGAACATAGATGTGTTCATGCGATGAACAAGCAAAGAAAAGCCTGCGAAAATTGAAATGAAAGCAATGCGCCACCATGGCAAACGCAGAAACCGATAACAACATCCCCACCATCGAGATCAAGCCCCCGCGTGGATGGCTCTTTATCGATCTTAAGGAGATCTGGCAATATCGGGAGCTCTTCGGCTTTCTTGTTTGGCGCGATATCCAGATCAAGTACAAGCAGGCGCTGCTGGGCATCGGCTGGGCCATTATCGGTCCCCTGGCAACGACGGTTATCTTTACGCTGATATTCGGGAAACTCGCCAACATGCCCTCCGACGGCCTGCCCAAGCCGATATTTTATATGTGCGGCCTGGTTATCTGGCGTTATTTTTCGCAAGCCATCACCTTTTCGAGCAACTGCCTGGTGCAGAATCAGGCCCTGCTGACAAAGATATACGTGCCCCGTGTCATCATCCCCACATCAAGCGTGATTAGCAACCTGGTGGACTTTACCGTCGGCTTTGGCATGCTGATTTTGCTGATGGCTTTCTTCAAGGTATGGCCGCCCATAAGCAGCCTTCTGATTATCCCGCTGACATTCATGGCCATGCTGACGGCCCTGGGGGTAGGACTCCTTTTTTCGGCGCTGAATGTTAAATACCGCGACATTCGCCACGTGGTGCCCTTTGTGACGCAGCTCTGGATGTATTGCACCGTTATTGTCCCCTACAGCGAATTCGTCCTTTGGACCAAAAACCAGGGCTTTCCCCAACTGCGTTATCTTTACGGACTGAACCCCATGGCCGGAGTGGTCGAAGGATTCCGCTGGGCACTGGCCCACCACGTGATGCCGCCCGAGAAGGTAACGGAGCCTTGGGAAATACTGATGGTGGGGTTGCCGGTTACGATCGCGCTGGTTTTGGCGGGGCTTTTCTACTTCAAGCGCGTGGAAGGCCAGTTTGCGGATTTGGTTTAATGATGCTCTCCGGTGAATGCTGTGCCGCCTGATCCGCGACATCCGCGATATCCGCGGTCAGGTTCATTTTAACCGCGGATGGCGCGAATTGCGCGGATGGATAAAAAAGGGAATAAGCAAGATGGCGCGAATTGCGCGGATGGATTATTAAGCACTTGGAAACAGGATAAAAATG
>CAYWYC010000344.1:0-4345 GCA_964462565.1 uncultured Candidatus Sumerlaeota bacterium
TTTTGCCGGCAAGATGCCGGCGGTACGTATCGCCAACTCGGCTTTTGCTGTTTTGGAGTGCGAGGGATTGCCCTCGTCTTGCTGTTGCGGGGCTTTGGTGCGTTGCATAGATTCCGCGTAAAAAAAGCGTCGGCAAGCCGACGCACTCCATGATTCGTCCACTTTTTATTTCCGGGCGAGAGCTTCCGTATTGATTTGAGGATATGGGTCGTGACTTCTGCCCTCTTTCTTTTTTGGCTTCGGTTTTCCTGGGGTTATAGCGAACCTCGAAAGTCTTTCTGCCAAATAAAAGCCGCGAGATTCTGCAAAAGGGACAAAAGCACCATTTCTCGGGCTTCAGAGCCGCCCATCCAAAAAGTATAATCGGAAAACTTTTGAGAAGGGCTCTATCCATAAATAAAAATCGCCTTTTGGAAAAGCCCTTGTCTCTTGTTATAATGAATGACGAGGGCAGCGCTTGCTTTGCCCCATGCCGGCAGGATGCCGGTGATACGATAAATGAAAGGCCGAATAGCCATGCCTTTTTTAGATACATTGCTTGCTTTGCTGATTGTGGGTATAACTCTGGTGGTAGCGGCGTGGAGCGCCAAAAAACTCATCGGCCGCGGATCCAATGAAGGCGGATGCGGACCGAGCTGCAGCTGCGGACTGGATTCTTCGAGCAGCCCCGACTGCAAACACAGAGATGGCGAGAAGTGTGATGACTGCCCCGAGCAGGCGAATCAAAGTCGCCAGTAAAGATTATTGTCGGGAAAATCCTCGCGGCAATAGAGCCCCTTCACATCCACGATGATCGCCTTGTCTTTCGTCATGCCCTGCAGCCAGTCGATGCCCTTGTCCTTGAATGCCTTGTGGCCCACGGCAATGACTACCGCATCCAGATCCTTCAATTCCGATTCCGGATCCAGAACCAGCTCCCCATGCTCCATCGCTTCTTCCGGCGTCACCATGGGATCGTGGATGATGACATTGCAGCAATAGTCTTCCAACTCGGCGATAATATCCACCACCTTTGAGTTCCGCATGTCGGGCACGTCTTCCTTAAAAGTCACACCCAGCAACCCAACGCGCGCGCCGTTCGGGTTCACGCCGGACTTGATCAGGTTCTTGAGCAATTGGTCTGCCACATACTTGCCCATGTTGTCATTGATGCGCCGGCCAGCCAGAATCACCTGGGGGTTATAACCCAGTTCCTCGGCCTTGTGCGTCAGATAATAGGGATCAACGCCGATACAGTGACCGCCCACCAGGCCCGGACGGAAGGGCAGAAAATTCCACTTGGTCCCCGCCGCTTCCAGCACATCCAGCGTGTCAATGCCGATACGGTCGAAGATGAGGGAGAGTTCGTTCACCAGGGCAATGTTCAGGTCGCGCTGCGTGTTTTCAATGACCTTGGCGGCCTCGGCTGTCTTGATGTTGGCCGCACGATGGACGCCCGCCTCGACTACAGTCTCATAAACGGCCGCCACGATATCGAGCACTTCGGGGGTCTGGCCGGAAACGACCTTCACGATTTTTTCCAGAGTATGCACCTTGTCACCGGGATTGATGCGTTCGGGCGAATAGCCGATGAAAAAATCTTCCCCGCATTTCATGCCGGACTCGCGCTCGAGGATCGGCGCGCAAAATTCTTCGGTCACTCCGGGATACACGGTCGATTCGTAAACCACAATCGCGCCCTTTTGCAGGTTCCGCCCGACCGTAATGCTCGATTTTTCCAAGGGGGTCAGGTCGGGCCGACGCGAATGGTTGATCGGCGTGGGCACGGCGACGACCACAAAGTCGGCATCCTTGATCCGCGCGGGATCGTCCGTATATTCCACCCGCGCCGCTTTCAGGTCCTGCGGCTCAACCTCGTTGGTGGAATCGCGTCCGGCCTTGAGTTCGGCTATGCGCGCCGCCTTGATGTCAAAACCGATAATCGATTGCTTTTTGCCAAAGGCCACCGCCAGAGGCAAGCCCACATATCCAAGTCCCACCACTGCGATTTTGCGATCCATGAATGTCAGTATCCTTTCCGGTTTAAACAAATCGGCCGCATTACCACACGGTTTGCATACGTTCTTATCGCCAAGGGGCTTTGAAATCTTTACTCAGGTCACCTAAATAATTGGAATATTCGCACTTAGGCATCTCGCCCACCAACTTCTGAAAGGCTTCCATATCGACATAGCCCATCCGCAACGCGCATTCTTCCGGACAACCTACCTTGGTTCCCTGCCGATCTTCGATGATGGAAATGAAATTGCTCGCCTCCTGCAGGCTCGAACTCGTGCCCGTATCCAGCCAGGCAATCCCCCGACCCATGAGCGACACCTGCAACTCGCCCATGTCCATATAGGCCTTGGTTACGTCTGTGATCTCGAGTTCGCCACGGGCCGAGGGCTTCAGGTTTTCCGATATCTCCACCACCCGATTGTCAAAAAGATAAAGTCCCGGAATGGCAAAGTCCGACTTCGGTTCGCTGGGCTTTTCCTCGATGCTGACCGCCTTGCCCGTATCGTCAAACTCCACCACGCCATAGCGCTCGGGATCCTTCACGTGATACGCAAAAACCAGGCCGCCCTTTTCAAACTGACCGAATACCTCCAGCAGTCGCATCTGGCCGTAGAACAGGTTGTCGCCCAGGATCAGCGACACGGGATCGCTGCCTATGAATTCCTTGCCGATGATAAAGGCCTGGGCAATACCCTTGGGCTCCGGTTGAACCTTGTAGCAGATATCGATGCCCCACTGGCGCCCATCGCCAAGCAACTGCTCGTAGCGCGGGGTGTCTTCGGGCGTCGAGATGATACACACCTCCTGCACGCCACCCAGCATGAGCGTGGAAAGGGGGTAGTATATCATGGGCTTGTCATAAACCGGCTGCAGCGACTTGCTCGTCACCTGGGTCAGCGGATAGAGGCGCGTGCCCTTGCCACCTGCCAGAATGATGCCTTTTTTCATCGATCCACCTCCTTAAGCGTGGTCCAGGAAATCCATCAATCCAAAGGCCGCCCCACACCCGCCGCGTATTCCCGAAAACTCTGCGCCTGCTTGTCACGGTCCGACAAAATCGGATGCTCCACCGGCCATTCCACACCGATGTCCGGATCGTCCCATTTCACTTCCGTCTCGATCTCCGCGTCATACAGCGAACTGCACTTGTACTGGGTTTCGGCCTCGTCGCTCAGCACCAGATAGCCATGGGCAAAGCCCTTCGGCACGAAAATCATCTTCTTGTTCTCCGCCGACAGTTCCAGGCCGAACCACTTGCCGAAATTCGGCGAATCCGGCCGGATATCCACCGCCACGTCCCAGATGCTGCCGCGCGTACAGCGCACCAGCTTGTTCTGGCCATCGCCCTTCTGAAAATGCAGCCCCCGCAGCGTGTCCTTCACCGAAAGGGCGTGATTATCCTGCACCCATTTCGTCGGCAGGCCCATCTCCCGGAACTTGCCCTCGCTGTAGCTCTCATAAAAAAAGCCACGCTCATCGCCAAAAACCCGGGGCGTGATAATTTTCAACTCTTGAAGTGGGGTCTCTTCTATTTGCATCACATGGCCTTACCATTAAAAAAATAATGTAACTTCCAGCCTAATGGAAATACCAACCTCAGCCACAAGAGTCAAGTTATTTGGCAGTCCAGCGCGCCAAAGTGGGTTTCAGAAGGCTATGCCAGTCGGCCAGTATCCTTTTGCCTCCTGGCTGTTCGCCAACGCAATTCCAGCAATACCGCTACTATCCAAAGCGGAAGAACCACAGGCATTGAATAGATGCCCAAAAAAATCAGCCCGATGGCTCCCTGCGGATCAATATCCACATAAAAGATAATTGCATAAACATAGGCAAACCAGGCAAAGAACAGAATGTCTGTGATTGTCAAGACCGCTAGTGCTGCCGATGACCTGAAATTTGCGATAAGCAAATGGGTAATAAAATGTGGAAACAAAGAAAAGGGCACGAAAAATAAAAAGCCCCAGACAGGGCTCGACTTGATAGCCAAGGCGGCAAGTGAAGTAAACCCTATGATAACAGCAACGACATGGCAATATGCTTTCATTTGAGACCATCCTTTGTGCGCTGAAAAGCGGGATATCAGATTCTATCACTTCTCCCAATCAACATAGAGCAATGGCCATACCAATATACAGTTTTTCCTGGCTGCGCGTTTAACTTTCATATCGTTGCACTTATGTTTCCGGAAATGCCTTGCCACCCAAGGCGACCTGCATTCGTTGCACATCAACAAGCAAAATATGTAATATGTTTTGGGTAACCATGGGGAGTTAGCTTGCCTCAAAATGAGAAGCGTTGCGACTTGGGCTTAGGCAGAAAGGCATTGATCTGAACCTTTGGATCGTCT
>CAYWYC010000345.1:0-4313 GCA_964462565.1 uncultured Candidatus Sumerlaeota bacterium
GGTACGTGATGTGCCGGCAAGATGCCGGCGGTACGTGATGTGCCGGCAAGATGCCGGTAGTATGTGTCTTTGTATCTTTTTTTTAGTGCGTTGCACGTATAATTTGCCTATATTAATCGCACATATATATTGCATCACGGAATACCGCTGCAAACAGCAAGGGGAGACGAATTCATGATTTTCAATGAAAAATGCGAATGCATGTCGCGCGATGAACTGCACAGCCTGCAATCGGAACGCCTCAAGGACACGGTCAAGCGCGTCTATGAAAAGGTCGCGCCCTATCGCAAAAAGATGGACGACATCGGTATCAAACCCGACGATATCCAGTCCATCGACGACCTGACCAAACTGCCCTTCACCACCAAGGAAGACCTTCGCGACAATTACCCCTTTGGCATGTTTGCCGTGCCCATGCGCGATGTGGTTCGCGTCCATTCTTCCTCCGGCACCACGGGCAAGCCCACCGTTGTCGGCTATACGCGCAGCGATGTCATGGACATCTGGGCCGACGTCATGGCCCGGACCATCGGTTGCGCAGGCGGCACACCCGACGACGTGGTTCATGTGGCTTACGGCTACGGTCTTTTCACGGGCGGGCTGGGTGTGCATTACGGCGCGGAAAAGCTCGGCGCCACGGCCATTCCCGTCTCCGGCGGCAATACCAAGCGCCAGATCATGATCATGCAGGACTTCGGTTCGACCATCATCGCCTGCACGCCGTCCTATTCGCTTTATATCGCCGACGTGCTGGAAGAAATGGGCCTCGACCCGCGCAAGGACCTGAAGATCAAGGCCGCCATTCTTGGTGCGGAACCCTGGACCAATGAAATGCGCGACGAAATCGAAAAGCGCCTGGGTGTGATCGCCCTCGACATTTACGGCCTGTCTGAAGTCATCGGCCCCGGCGTGTCCAGCGAATGCGCCGAAAAATGCGGCCTGCACGTGAACGAAGATCATTTTTATCCCGAAATCATCAACGCCCAGACCGGCGACCGCATGCCCGACGGCGAACGGGGCGAACTGGTCTTTTCCTGCATCACCAAGCAGGCCTTTCCGCTGCTGCGCTATCGCACGCGTGACATCTCCATGCTCATGCGCGAAAAATGCGGCTGCGGACGAACGCTGTCCCGCATGGAGCGCGTCAGTGGCCGCACCGACGACATGCTGATTATCCGGGGGGTGAATGTATTCCCGAGCCAGATCGAAAGCGTGCTGGTGGCGGTGGAAGGCACAGAGCCTCATTATGAGATCGTCGTGGACAAACGCGGTGTGCTCGATGAACTGGAAATCAAGGTTGAAGTGAGCCAGGAAGTTTTCTCCGACGAGGTCAGGCGCCTCGAGGAACTGCGCAACAAAATCCAGCACGAGCTGGAAAGCGTGCTGGCTTTGAGCGCCACGATCCGGCTCGTGGAACCGCGGACGCTGGCCCGCAGCGAAGGCAAGGCCAAGCGCGTGATTGACAATCGTAAAAAATAAGACGTGGCAGAATATCTGACGAAGGAACTATCGAAATCTGGAAAGGAAAGAACCCATGCAATTGAAACAGCTTTCCGTTTTTATGGAGAACCGCTCGGGCCGTCTGGCCGAAATCATGCGCGTGATCGCCGATGCCGGCGTGAACATTCGCGCCTTGTCGCTGGCCGATACGAGCGATTTTGGTATTTTGCGTGTTCTGGTGGACAAGCCGGATGAGGCGATTGCCTCGCTCAACAAGGCAGGCCTCACGGTGCGCGCCACCGACGTGGTGGCCGTGGAAATCGCGGACCGCCCCGGCGGTCTGGCCACGGTGCTCGCCCTGCTCCAGGGCTCCGAGATCAACGTGGAATACATGTACGCCTTCCTGGAACGTTACAAGGAAAACGCGATTCTTGTTTTTCGATTTGAAGATCCGGCCAAGGCCATCGAGATATTGCAGGAAGCCAACATCAAGGTCTTCACCCCGGAAGAAATTACCGACATGTGATTTTGCCCCCGGCAAAATCTGGGCAGCGCTTGTTCTGGAGTGGTGGATATTCGGGCCAGGGCCATGAGCCCGTAGCATTCGCCGCTTTACGACATATATGCATCATCATATTTACCATCCCAATTTCCGGCCATGTGCCGGGTAGGAGCGCATCATGAAGAAAAAGCAGCTGTCAGTACTCAAAACATTCGGACTCATCGCAGCACTTTTTGTATTTTGCATGACGATAATGACGCCGGCCGTTTTCGCGGCCGACACCATCAAGATCGGCGCCGTTTTTTCCGTGACTGGCCCGGCCTCCTGGCTGGGGGAACCCGAAGCCAATATGGCCAGGATGGTCGTGGACGAAGTCAATGCCCAGGGCGGTATCCGCGGCCAGCAGATCGAACTGATCATCAAGGACACCCAGGGCGATCCCGAACGCACCCGTAACGCCGTGCGCGAGTTGATCCGCGAGCGTGTCGTCGCCATTATCGGTCCCTCCCGAAGCGGCAGTTCCATGGCCGTGGTGGACCTTTGCGAACGCGCGCAAATTCCCCTGGTATCCTGCGCGGCGCTGGCCCAGATCACTGACCTGCCCGATGGCGGCGTACGCAAGTGGGTTTTCAAGACGCCCCACAAGGACAGCCACGTGGTTCAGCGTATTTATGAATACATGCAGGAAAAGGGCATGAAAAAAGTCGCCCTTATCACCGGAACCACCGGCTTCGGAGCCGGCGGACGCGCCAAGCTGATCGAAGAAGCACCCAAGTACGGCATCCAGGTCGTGGCCGACGAGACCTATGGTCCCAAGGAAACGGACATGACCGTCCAGCTTACCAAGATCAAGCAGGCCGATCCCGACGCCCTGATCAACTGGTCCATCGTTCCCGGGCAGAGCATCATGATGAAAAACATGAAGCAACTGGGCATGGATGTGCAGCTCTTCCAGAGCCACGGTTTTGGCAACTACGGCTACCTGAAAGCCGCGGGCGATGCCGCCAACGGCGTTATCTTTCCGGCCGGTCGCGCGCTGGTGGCCGATCAGCTTCCCGAAGGACACGAGCAAAAGGAATTGCTCGAAAAACTCAAGAAGGATTATGAAGCCAAATACGATGAACCCCTGAGCACCTTTGCCGGTCATTCCTACGACGCCATCATGCTCGTTATTACCGCCATCAAAAAAGGCGACGGCAGCCGCAAAAGCATCCGCGACGAACTGGAAGGCATCAACGGCTTCGTCGGCACCGGCGGCGTTTTCAGCTTCAGCGAAAACGACCACACCGGCCTTTCCCCGGAATCCCTGCAAATGCTCACGGTGAAAGACGGCAAGTTTGCCATTTTGGAGCAGTAAGCCTGAATGGTCGGTATGCAATTATGCAGCCGGTTCCCCAAAAAGGCCTCCGGATCGGCGTTTAGCCGATTCGGAGGTAACTTTTTTCCACTTATAGATCGGGCCTTCAGCCCTTGATTTTATGATGCATCCTTTTCCTGGGGTTAAAACCCCAGGCTATTATGGGACGCGCCTTTGGCGCTCAAAAGGATCGCCCAGAGCTTTCAGCCCGGCATCTTTTTTTCTGCTGCCCTGCCATATAACTCCCAGGGCCGGAGGTTCACCTCTGCTTTATTCCTTTTCTTTTTTCTCTTCCGGCTTGCTCAGGTCCACGCCTTTTTCTTCCAGTTTTTCGGCGTATTTGTCAAAATCCGCCTTCACCTTGCCCAGGCAGCTGCGGCAGCAAACATAAATGCGCTTGCCGTCATTATCAACATAGAGGCTCTTGTTGATCTTCTTGTTCATCACCGGGCACATGGATTGTTCCTTGGGCTTGCTGATATCGATTCCTTTTTCTTTATACTCCTTGGCATAGGTATCGAAGTTTTTCTCGACCTTGTCCAGACAGCCCTTACAGCAAACATAAATGCGTTTGCCGTCTTTATCCACATAGAGATCCTTATTCACCTTGCCACCCATAACGGGGCATTTTTCCTGATGCTTGACAGCTTCTTCTTCAGCCTTCTCCTCGGCGGCGCCATGGTCCGCGCCGATGGCGGCGCCGATCCACAGGCTCATGAGCAGAAGCATGAGTATGGCAAGGCTTGAGAAGGTTGGCTTCATTACGCGACGTTTCATTTTGCAACTCCTTTCGGTTTCCTCTTTTTGGGGATTCCTGATATATCTAAAATGGCAGAGTTTATAAACCCTTTGCCTTGATCTGATTATATTGAAGCAATAGTGAGATTTGTTCTCAATAAGCAAAAGTACGTATTTGCCGGGAACAAAGGGTAATACCACTTTTCCGGGACAAATTTATTACCTTAATCCTTCAAGCAGTAGAGTCAAAAGCCGTAATATCCGCAAAACCTGAGC
>CAYWYC010000346.1:0-4308 GCA_964462565.1 uncultured Candidatus Sumerlaeota bacterium
GGTAATATTGCCCGAGCGTGTTTTGCCGGCAAGATGCCGGCGGTACTTTTTTTAACCACGAAATACACGAAAAACCGGAAACAGCAGAATTGTAAAGAAATATGCGTCCGATCTCCGGGAAGGTCAGAGTATAACCGCGGAGGTACCGAGTATTCGGAGGTGGTGGTGATATTTACATAGCCAGGCTCGATGCGGAAAACAATGATAAATGAATGTGTCTTTGTTTATGGTACGGACTCTAGACAGATATCAGCATGAAGGATCAAGGCATTATCTCCCGGGCTGTTAAATGATTTGACCTTCTGCGCAATCGGGTTTACATTATGATTATCGATGCTTGATCAAAGATCACCTATACAAGGAGAATATTCATGAATCGTGTTTTGTCTTTTATCCTGCTGCTGGCCCTGCTGGGTTGCGGCGCGAATATGAACGCCCAGAATGATGCCGCGGAAGAACCAGCGGAAAAGAGAATTGAGTATGGATGGGTCGGGGGCCTTACAGTGCGGGCCTATCGGGAGATTCCGGAAGATGCGGGAAGCCATGTTTACCTTTATCAGCTGGCCTGGCCCGGGAAATATGAGATTGATGCGCCCAATGGCGATTATGAATTGCGCTTGCATTTTGTCCAGAACGAAAAAGACGGAAAGCCCGAGAACAACGGCGTTATTACGGTGCTGGCGGAAGGCAAAAAGATTCTCGATCAATTTCCTACCTTTGAATGGAAGCAGAAGGAGCGCGGCACGGTGACGCCGGTGGTGAAAGAGGCTGAAGTGACGGTGAGCGACGGGCAGCTGAATCTGCTTTTCCCCTATGATGAGGTAAGCCGTCCTGCCATTTGCGGGATTGAACTTATCGGCAAATCAAACGACCTTGCCCTGCGGATCAATTGCGGGGGACCGAGACCATATACCGATCCTGACGGAAAGGAATGGGTGCATGACCGGCGGAAGCCCATTCCCCTGGACGGAAGAGTAACGCTCGAACCCGTCACCGCGAAGAATACATGGATCAATGTGTCCGACGACATGCTGGTCAAGTTGCGGGCAGTTGATGTGGGCCCGCTTCCGCGCTGGTGGATCAACGCGAAGGACAAGATGGGGGTGGTGGCGCTTTTTTCGGATCGCGCGGGTAACACCTATGCCAACATCATCGGCAACGGCATCTGGAAATACGACATCGAGACAAACGCGTTTTATCGTGTGGACGGGGGCAAACTGGATGCCCAGATCAACAGCCGCAGCGCGAACAACGGCAATTCGGGCGAATATATCCAGCTTGTCCTGAATCCGAACGGAGCGGGCTTTGCGCCGATTTGCTGGTCCAGCGATCAGCGCAATCGGGGGCAGGTGGTCTGTCCCGATGACGGCGAGACCTTCATCAATTTCTGGCAGCCATCGGATTGCTGGGACTTTGGTACGGTGGACTGGACGACGAATCCGCCGGAACTCTTTTTCATCGTCCACCACCACTCCAAGGGTGAAGCCTGGGTCAGCACGGACGGCGGCCAGAGTTTTGAAATCATCTTCGATCAGGGCTCACGGGTGCAGGCGCTTGGGACAATCGGTCCCTACATCCTGCTCAAGGCCCTGAGCCGGGAATATGCGCGGGGCGAGTATGTGGATAATCCCGAAGAAGATAAAAAACTCGTCGGCATCCATCGCAGCACCGACCTGGGCAAGACCTGGGAAAAGGTATCCGACATTGAACTGCGCGACTGGAAGGGATCGATGGTGTATTACAAGGGCGATGCCTGGTTCAACACGCCTGATGGCCTGGCCCTGAGCGAAGACGAGGGCAAGACCTGGAAGATCGTTCCGAATTCACCGACCTTCACGCAGCCCGTGGTTTATGGCGAGAAGGACAACGAAATGATGGGCGTGAACCATGAGGGATTTTTCTTCAGTGATGACACGGGCCGCAGCTGGACCAAGGTCCTGGACGCGCCGGAAAATACGGGATACTATTTCTGGGATCCCACGCGGGATATTTTCTACGCGGGCCAGTACAATGGCGAATGGTATCGTTACAATCGGGCAAAGTAGAATTGGAATCAACGATGCACCTGGATGGTGGCTTCGTGCACGTCGAAATTTTCCTTCAGCCAGTCCTCAACCCGGACCTGCCACTCCATGAGATCGGCGGGTCCTTTTTCTTTTTTCAAATAGATATGCGCCGTAAAAACAATCACATCCTGCGTGATCATCCAGACGTGCTCGTTGTCGGTTTTTTTGATTTCGGGAAAATGCCTGAGCATCTCCACGCAGATTTCCTTGACGTTGCGTCCCCGGGGAGCCATCTCCAGCAAGACCCGCGCGCTTTCACGCAAGAGACCATAGGCCCAGATCAAAATGAGCATGGCGATCAGAATACTCACCGCCGGATCGAGCCAGCCCCAGCCTGAATAGCGAATCACCACCGCCACGATAACAATCGCCACGGATGACGCCGCATCGCCGATCATGTGGAGAAAGACGGAATGAATATTCAGGTCACCCGACTGACTGCCTTCCAGAATCCAGATGCTCAAAAGGTTTACCAATAGCCCCAGCAGCGCGATCGCCAGCATCTGTCCTGTCAGAATCGGCTCGGGATGAATGAAGCGCTCGATGGATTCGTAAACGATCCAGGCCGTTACGGTGAGCAGGAATATGCCATTGACAAAGGCGGCCAGCACTTCGGCACGGAGCAAGCCATAGGTACGGTGGTGGCATCGCGGCTTGCGTGCGATCATGATGCCGGCCATGCTGATGCCGATGGCGAATGCGTGGGTCAGCATGTGTCCGGCGTCACTGATCAGGGCAATGCTTCCGCTGAGCCATCCACCGATAACTTCCACCAGCATGACGACAAAGGTAATCGTCAGCGACAAACCCAGACGCCGCATGGCGACGTGTTTATAGGGCTGGGTGTGGTCGTGGGAATGGCCGTGATGAGAGTGATCGTGGTTATGGGAATGTTCGGACATGGATCTTCCTGATATAGATTTGACTGCTATAATAAGATATCAGATGCCCAGGTAATAGTAAACCACGGCAAAAACACCATCGGCCAGGGCGATCAGAATAATCGCGCTGACCACGGCGCGGGTGGTGGAATGGCCGACGGAAGTCGCGCCACTCTTGGTCTGGAGCCCGCGCAGGCATCCGATGGCCGAAACGAGAAAACCGAAAACCACCGACTTAGCCAAGCCGCCGGTCAGGTCCACCAAATCCACCGCGCCGAAAGCCTGCCGGTAGTAGGTGATCAGGGGAAAGCCCAGCGACAAAAGCACCACCGCCCCGCCAATCAGTCCCGCCAGATTCGCAAAAAGCGTCAGGAGCGGCGTCACGAAGGTCGCGCCCGTCACGCGCGTTACGACAAGAAACCTTACGGGAGGCAGGCCCATGGTTTTCAGCGCGTCGATTTCCTCATTGATCTGCATGGTGCCCAGTTCGGCGGCAAAGGCCGAACCGGTTCGACCGGCCAGAATAATCGCCGTCATCAGGGGGCCCAGTTCGCGCAGCATGGACAGGGCGATCAGGTCGGCCACGAAAATATCGGCCCCGAACTGACGCAAGGGAATCGCCGCCTGGAAGGACATGATCAAACCCATCAGAAAACCAATCAGCGCCACAATGGGCAAACCATTGACACCGGCATTTTCCGCGACGACCAATACCTCACGCCACCGCACGCTCTTGGGGCGCCTTATCGCGTACATAAAGGACAGAAACAACTCGCCCAGAAAGGAGACCAGTTCCTTGAGATCGTCCGTGAAATTCAGGGTGGCCTTGCCCACGTCCTCGGCGATAGAGGGCGGAGGCCCGCCGCGACGTTCTTCGATTTTGAGCGTATTGGAATCAAACTGGTCCAGGAGTTTTTGAAAGTTTTCGCGCAGGTCTTCAATCTCTACTTCGGCCTTGTCGCCATGAATACGCTTCAGTTCGAGAAAGAGCGTGATTCCCGCCCCGTCGCAGTAATCCACCTGACGCGCCTGCACATGAAGGGGCCGTTCTGAAAGTTGTCGCGCCCATTTTACGAGTGGCCGCCAGGCCTGGCTCAGCGTGCGCGCGTCCAGCCGCCCCGATACCTCCAGCACATAGGCCTCGTCGGAAGCCTCGGTATCTTCGCGTATCTGCAAGTCATCGGCACTGTATTCAAAGCCGCTCATAAAAGGCACGCGTCCTTTGCAAATAAAATTACCTTCTAAGCCCATAGGTATAATACTTCTCCAGCAGTAAATCAACGGATTCATTGCCCTTTTGGGGGTCACCTTGATCCTTCATACTGACATCTGTCTTGGCTTTTGCATAAGGCATATCCCAC
>CAYWYC010000347.1:0-4307 GCA_964462565.1 uncultured Candidatus Sumerlaeota bacterium
AACGACGCCAGCCAGGATCCGCTCTTTGTAAACAGCAGCGGCAACACGGTTGACGACCTGAAACTGACGGCTATGTCCCCGGCTGTGGATACGGGTACGGACGTCGGCGCTCCGGCCTATGATCTGCTGGGTCTTGCGCGGCCGCAATATAATGGCTATGACATGGGGGCTCTGGAATTCATCCAGCCGCCTCTGCCGCCTGCTTCGGCTGATCCGGCGATCTGGACGCTCTATTAAGAGAGCAAGAATGCTCTTTCATCAGGCCGATGAAAAAACCTGACTTTTCTGGCGGGTGGGGAAAAACCTTTCTCACCCGCCGATTTTTCATGAAGAAAATCGAACATTCTGATAGAAGAAAAACATTATGAAAAAAGTACCGATACCACCGCTTCAAAAAAACGACTTTCCCTATCCCTTTGTCACCAACGTGACTTACTTCGAACAGAACCATCCCGAGGGATTGAACCGCACCATGCACATCAACGGCCTGCTCCAGATCACCCTGGAGGGCGAAGCGTTGATAGTGTCAGGCGAAGAAAATATCCATCTCGTACCGGGAACGGTGGTTTACTTCACTCCGGACAGCATCCTGAAATGCGTGGCCCAGGAAGGCTGGGTGCATCGGTGGATTACTTTTTACGGCCATGAATATATTCTTGGTCTTCTCGATTGGCCGCCCGTGGGTGAAGGTTTAAGAAAAATCCATATCAACAGCGACCGGGTGTGGGACAAGGTCCAATCCACCCTGGACGAAATCCATGAAGCCTACCATGTCTTCCGCATCCAGAGACGACTCGACCTTTGCTTCAACCTCCTGCACAAACTCCTGCTCTGGATGGACGAGGCCAACCCCCTGACCCATCCGCCTGCGGAAGATCCCCGCATTCTCGAAGCCGTCAATTACATTCGCGAACACTATAATGACAACATCACCATTGAAAAACTCGCCCGCCTGGTCCATCTTTCTACCGGACGTTTCGCCCATCTTTTTCAAGGCATCACCGGCGTGACTCCCGTCCAGTACATCCGCAATATCCGCCTCTCCCGCGCCCAGGAGATGCTTCTGACCACGGAATCGAGCCTCGGTGAAATCGCCGAGGAATGCGGCTTTTGCAATGAGTTTTACCTCAGCAACGTTTTTAAGAAAAAATACGGCATGCGTCCCAGCGTCTTCCAGAAGGAACACCGCAGTGCTAAATTGCAGGAACTTTAAGCGCCGACGCCGAACCCGGTTAGTTTGCCATCCAGTCGCAGCGGTTCCCTTCATGGCCGAAGAACTGGCCTGTATCATCCATCGTAAGGCCTTCGATCGTCTTCATCTGTCCCGACACCGATTCCTCCGGCGCCAGGGGAGGAGTTTTGGCATTGTTTTTGGTCATGTCCGTCAAGACGAATCCCGGCCCCAGTCCGATCACGATGACCCCCTTGGGCTTCAGGTCGGCCGCCATGCGCCGGATCACCATGTTCAGCGCCGCCTTGGTCGCGCCATAGCTGTATTGCTTCCCCGGATCAAGCGAGCCTTCGCGCAGGACACCCGCTCCCGAAGTCGTGTTCACCACCACCGCCTGTTCGCCTTTTTCCAGAAGATCCGCAAAGTGCTTCGCCATCATCACCGGACCCACCACATTCACATGATACACATTCAGCATCTTGTCCACATCGGTCTTGGCAAGCCCGTCTTCTCCGGGAGCGAAAATGCCCGCGTTATTGATCAGGCGATCCAGTTTCCCGCTGATGCTCTGCACCATCTGCCGCGCCGCCAGAATATCCGGCTCCTTCGTCACATCCAACTGCACAATATGAATATTCTCAGAATACGCATCCCGCAATTGCTTCAGATCATCCGAAGATTCCGGATGCCGCGTACCGGCAAACACCGTCCAACCCGCCTGCGCGTGTTGCCGAACATGCTCAAGCCCCAAGCCCCGGTTTCCTCCCGTCACGATCACACTTTTCATATATTTATGTCCTTTCATTGATCTTCATGCCGTAACACCGCCCCCGTACCGCCCGCATCCTGCCTGCACCAAATCATTCCGCCAGAAACCCCACTTCCAAACCAAAGCCACAGATACACACAGATACCTTGCCTCTTTGCCTCTCCGTACCTCTCTCATTTCGCCAATCGCCTCGCGCGTGCAATCGGGAACGAGCCTTGGAGTGCGTCGGCTTGCCGACGCTTTTTTCGCGCAAAGAAGAAGACGGGACAAGTGCCCCGCCAAACAAAGCGATGGCAAGCCATCGCACTCCAAAGTACAAGCATCGCTCCATACCTCCGCTCCTAGTAAGCCACGTCAGCCCCGTGACCAATCTGCGTAATCTGCGGATAAAAGCCGCATATCCGATTGGCCCCAAGCCGAAGATCTTCGATGCCACCAGGATGGTGGCAATACCGTAACGCCGGCGTCCTGCCGGCACAAAGGGCTTCCGATTTTATCACGACTTTCGGTCAATGCCTCATCGTCGTCTTTCTTCTCCACAGCCACCAGGATGGTGGCGATACGATCCTGCCGGCAAACTGCGCCAAGACAAAAGCAGCACCCAACCCAAACGCCAAACCTACTCCACCGGATTCGTAATCCGGCCCATAAAAAGAATAGCCCCCGTCTCCCGATGGCGAATCACATACAGAAAAGGATGATCCGCCCGAAAAGTAATCGGCTTTTCCACACGCGGGCCAACGGCCTTCGTCGCCATCACCACGCCCGTTGCCGCCGCCGCCTCGGCCCCTTTCTCATCCACCTCCACCACCGCCTCATGCATCACGGCGCTGATAAAGAGATCCGGCTTTCCCGTCATTTTCGAAAAATCCGCATCCATGGAAAAGGCCTTATCCATCCCCAGCCGCTTCAGCACATCCACCAGCTGCATCCGGCTCCGGGCCTTGAAATGCGGCACATAAACCATCACCCGCGTCTGCCACAGCCCCTTATAGATTTCCTTCAGCAGGCTTACCGAAAGCGCCTGCTCCACCTTGTCCAGTCCGCCTTTTTCCTTCGGCAGAATCAGAACCATGGAAAGCACATTGCCCTTATAGGGCAACTCGATAGCCTGAAGCAGCTTGTTCTCCATGTAATAATAGTTCCCCATCCGCATCATCAGCGGCGCTTCTACCGTCTTGTTCGCGTTGACATAAAAGGCCTCCTCCTTCGTGGCCTTATCAGAAAAGGGATCCATCCATTCGCCATAAAAATAAATCGCGTTCACCAGGACAAGGCGCGTCTGGGCATTCAGGGCCGAGGGCTGGATCAGTTTCTCTATCTTGCCACGCGTCATCTTTTCGACCCATTCATTTATCTTCCCGGCCGCCGCATTCGCCTTATTCACATAATCCATTTCTTGCAGGGCCGCCCGATAGAATTTCCTGATAGTTTCCACATATTCATTTTGCAGGGCATATTTTTCTTGCGGAAAAAGCCCGTTCGCCATATCCACCGTCCAGCCCGCATTGTCCTGTTTCTGTGGCGCTTGCATCGCACTATTCAGCAGCGCCAAAGATGGAGAAAGATTGCGGCTGCGTGGAATCAGTTTCATCGCCCTGGCCATTTCGCTGTACGTATCGCCCTCCGCCCCTTCCAGAGCCAAAGCCAGACAACTCATGATGCTGTATGGCGAAAAAGCCACATTGCCCTCAAGCCCCTCAATCTCACCATATACATCCACGGCAAACTGCTGCACCGCGTCCGAGGCCGTCTGCGCGTTACCCCCGGCTGCCCGCCAATCATCGGGCTTCAGTTCCGGAGAACTCGCTTCAATGCCGGACAAAGAGTTGGACCCTGAACAGGCAAATGACAAAACGCAAAAAACCAGCAAGAATAGAAACTCAGACATTCGAGTCAACATGAGAACGCTCCTTCAGGACCTGAAAGCAACAATCCCGGATATCAAAATATTTTCCTTACCTTAAAATGTTCGCCCAATACCGGCCAAATATCAAGCCCTAATCCCAATCTCCAAATCCCAAATTGAAAAACAGTTCCCCCTCCTCAGAGTTGCCGTGCCTTCGCGTTTCTTCATTTCATGTTATTAAGACTTCAAAAAAAGGCATGGTTACAGGATTAAACCCATAACCATGCCAAAGACCAGCACCATGCCTCGGGCTTCAGAGCCGCCCATGTAAAAAGGTTAGCCGGAATACTTTCGAGAACGGCTCCAAGGTGGGCTTTGCCCACAACCCATTTGTCGGAATTTTTGAAAGGCTTGCATGTTCGTAGTCAGCCCCGTGAGGGGCGTCGGCTTGAATGGAATCTGTTCATCATTCTGGAAAATACTGCTCCGGACGACGGCCCTTAGATCCAGGGGACACC
>CAYWYC010000348.1:0-2693 GCA_964462565.1 uncultured Candidatus Sumerlaeota bacterium
GCCAAGAAGCAGGAAGAAGAACGCAAGGCGCGTGAAGAAGAAGAGAAGCGTGCTGCAGAAGAAAAGGCCGAAGCAGAACAAAAGGCGCGTGAAGAAGAAGAGAAGCGTGCTGAAGAAGAACGCCAGGCTCGCGAAGAACAGGCAAAACGGGAAGAAGAAGAACGTCAGGCTCGCGAAAAAGCGGAGGCCGAAAAAGCCGAGAAAGAAAAGGAACTGGAAAAGCAGAAGGCCGAAGAAGCGGAAAAGTCCGAGCCGGAAGAGGTCAAGTCCGATGAGCCGTCTGCTGGCGACTTGAGCAAGCCGGAGGCAGAAGCGCCCGCGGAACCGGAGACGGCTGACGAGGATGAGGCAGAGGAAGAAGAGGTGGATGATTCTGAAGCGCTCTGCGAACCGGCTTCAAAAAAGGAACGCTCCTATGCGAGCCAGGGCGAATCGAATACTTCCGGTTGCGGGGTGAAGACGATTCTGTTTCTGATTGTGCTTCTGGCCTTTGGGGTATTCGCCTATATCTACGCGGGATATCATCCGCGACCCGGACAGATTGACTCCGACGATATCGCTCCCTTGACTTTTGAAAGAGTCAAGAACCTGCTTGAGGCGGAGGGATTCAGTCCCAAGGAACGTCCGGATAGTTACGACGATCAAAAGAGCCTTTACGGCAAGTCCATTGGTGCGAATGGCGGTGAGATCGAAGTGATTATTACATCTCCGAATCAGGGCGAGCAGATCGCCCGGCTTACCATGACGCTTCGGGGTCCGGTTGCGGAAGCGGAGTCGCTCAAGGCGGAAGGGAGCAGCCAGTTCATCAAGATGATTTTGGAAATGTTTCCCCATTCCATGACGGTTATGCAGCAGGTGAAGGCCTGGCTGGATGCCGCTGAACCGCAAAATGACATGGCGACTCCGGCGCTGCTTTCGATGCCTCACTTTATTCGACCCCAGTGGAATTTCCGGGCGACCATCTATTTTTATAATCCGGAAAGTTCCATTGCATCCAAACTTCTGATGTTTGAAATCTGGCAGTAGGAAGGAATATTCATAGCGTGCAAGCATCCATCGAAAAAACCCCCTTCCCCCTGCGTATCCTGATTTTGTCATCGGAAGTGGCGCCCTATGCCAAGGCCGGTGGACTTGCGGACGTGACGGCTGCGCTGGCGGCGCATCTGCATCAGCGGGGTCATGATGTTCGGGTGGTCATGCCTTATTATCGGCAGGTGCATGAGGGGCGGACGGGTTTCGACATGGAGATGGCTTCGCTCTGCGTGCAGATGGGTATTGGCGAGGAGTGGTGCGCCGTGCGTGGGCTGACGACGGAAAACGGCGTCCGGATGTGCTTTATCGAACATGATGGCTATTTTAACCGTGACGGGCTTTATCATGATTCGCTGATGAATGATTATGACGACAATCCGCGTCGCTTTGGCTTTTTATGTCGCGCGGCCCTGCAATATTGCATGGACAGCGGCTTTTCGCCCGATATTGTCCATGCCAACGACTGGCAGACCGCGCTGGCTCCGGCTTATCTGAAGTGCTGGTTCTGGGATCATGGGTGCTTGGGCAAGGCGGCGTCGGTGCTGACGATCCACAATGTGGCTTACCAGGGCGTATATCCGGGCGCGCATTATGACTATCTGGGTTTGGGCGCGCAGAATTTTAACGAGCGTCTCTTCGAGTCTTTCGGGCGCATGCATTTTCTCAAAGGCGGGGTGCATTTTGCGGACGCGGTGAATACGGTGAGCCCGGGACACGCGCGGGAAATTACGGTTCCCTATGGCGGCTTTGGCATGGCTCCTTATCTGGCGCAGAAGGGGGATGCTTTTCGGGGTATTCTGAATGGTGTGGATTACAGCCTTTGGAATCCGGAGACGGACGTGAAGATTCCCGAGCGATACAGCGCGCAGGATCTGAAGGGTAAGGCGATATGCAAGCGGGAATTGCAGCGCGCCATGAATCTGGAAATCCGGGACGATCTTCCGCTGGTTGCGGCTATCGGTCGATTTGTGGACCAGAAGGGTTTTCATGTGATGGCGGGAGCTATCGAGAAAATGCTGCACCAGATGCATATGCAGTTTGCCATTCTGGGCAGCGGCGACTGGGATCTTTCGGCCTATTACGGCAGCCTGCCGGGGCGATTTCCGGGCCGGGCCGGTTCCTATATCGGTTACAACGAGCAACTGGCGCACTTAATCGAGGCGGGGGCAGATTTTTTTGTGATGCCGAGTTTTTTCGAGCCCTGCGGCCTGAACCAGCTGTATTCGCTGAAGTATGGAACCTTGCCTGTGGTTCGGGCGACAGGTGGTTTGGATGATACGGTGGAGCAGTATGACGAAAAGACGGGCGAAGGCACAGGATTCAAATACCTGGCGCATACGCCGCAGGCCATTTTCGATACGGTGGGTTGGGCGATCAGCACGTGGTATGACCGCCCCGGGCATATTCGGACCATGATTCGCCGTGCGATGGAAAAGGATTTTTCCTGGGAGAAGGTGGTGCTGGAATATGAAGATTTTTATGGGCTTGCCATGCAGAAAAAAGATGAATACGACATGGCCTGCCGGGCTTAGGGGTTGAGGTACCGCCGGCATCTTGCCGGCTGTGGGTTATATCGGTTTTTATCCATGCACTTTGCTTGGGAGGAATGGTGTCCGAAGCCTTTTGTGCCGGCAGGATGCCGGCGGTACGATGGAATATGC
>CAYWYC010000348.1:2793-4305 GCA_964462565.1 uncultured Candidatus Sumerlaeota bacterium
GGCAGGATGCCGGCGGTACGATGGAATATGCCGGCAGGATGCCGGCGGTACGAAGCTTGCCGGCGGGATGCCGATGCTGAAATAAAAATCGGGAGAATGCGATTATGAGCGATATTATCCGCCTGAGCGGTAGCGACTTTGAAGAAGCGATGGATTTCTTGAACCTGGTCTTCAGCACCAAGCGCTATCACGAATTTGAGAATATGTTGCCCGTTTTGTATCGCCCGGACGATAGGCACATGTCGTGGAATTTTGCGGTGAAGCAATCGGGCCGCATTCGGGCGATCGTCGGCATGTTTCCCATGGAGTGGAAGGTGGGCGATACGATTATGCGCGTGGCGGGAATCGGCGGCGTGTCCACGCATCGCAATGATCGCGGCGCGGGATATATGAAGGAACTCATGCACCATGCGGTGAGTGCGATGGGGGATGAAGGCTATGATCTGTCCTGGCTTTCGGGCCAGCGCCAGCGCTATGCCTGGTTTGGCTATGAGAACGCCGGGCTCCGGTGCAAGGTCCACCTGAACCGGTCGAACATCCGCCATGCCCTGAATAATGAAGCGCCGCCTCTGAAGTTCGAGAAGGTGGAAAAGGATGATCGCGAGCGTTTGCAGAAAATGAAGGCCCTGCACGATGCCCAACCCATGCGGACGGTGCGCAATGACGAGGATTATTATCTGCGCCTGCTGAGCTGGCGCAATACGCCCTGGGTCGCGCTCGATGCATCGGGAGAAGTGGTGGGTTACCTGGTCTGGGCCGCGCCGCATCAGCTGATCGCGGAACTGATTGGTCCGGATGTGCAGACGGAATTTGACATTGCCCATGCCTGGGTGCATGGTCATACGGATTACGGCGCCTTGGTCGAACTCAATCCCTGTCGCCTGGATTTGTTGCGGCTTTTTGGCAAATACAATGAGCGTGTGGAGTTTGATTCATGCAGCAACTGGCTGATTTTTGACTGGGAAAAAGTGATCGGCGCTTTGCTGCAAATGCGCGCCCGGATGGGACCCATGCCCGATGGCCGTGTGCTGATCGGTATCGAGGATTACGGAACATTGGTGCTGGAAGTATCGGGCGGTAAGACGGCCAGTGAAAAGACGGACGGCCCGGCCGATATCGAATGCGATTCCCTGACGGCAACGCGCCTGCTGCTGGGACCGCTGCCGCCGGCATCCGTTATGGAATTGCCCGCATCGGCATCGCTCCTGCAACACTGGCGCCCCCTGCCTGCCTTCTGGCCCAAGCAGGATGGGGTTTGAGAAGCTTCCTGTTACCCGAAGGAAGTTGAAAGCCCGGCTCAAATTGGGGCGCGCTTACAGCGCTTGCTTTTTTTACGGCCTGGTCCTGGGGTTCCGCTTCCTTCGGGCGCTCCACCCCAGGCTATTATAAATCGCGCCTACGGCGCTGAAAAAATCAAGAATGCTTACAGCGAATCTCGAAAGTCGTTCTGTCAGATAAAAGCCGCGAGATTTTGTCAAAGGATCAGAAGTTCCATTTCTCGGACTTCAGAGC
>CAYWYC010000349.1:0-4297 GCA_964462565.1 uncultured Candidatus Sumerlaeota bacterium
TGTTTTTGAGCGCCAAGGGCGCGCACCATATTAGCCTGGGGTTTCAAGCCCCAGGTAAACGCAACAACCAAACAGAGGAGGGCTGAAAGCCCGATCTATTTTCGAAATACCGAAAAACATTTGAAGAATAATTTCAGAAAGGGACCTAAGCGAATTATGGAGGCGAAAAGCGGAATCGACATGGAAGTGCAAATCGGTGACTTGCGCATGAAGAATCCCGTGACGGTGGCGTCGGGGACCTATGGCTACGGCACGGAATATGCCGACTTCTATGATCCTTCCCTGGTGGGCGGCATTTTCCTGAAGGGGCTGACCCTGGAAGAACGCGAAGGCAACGCCCCGCAGCGCCTGGTGGAAACACCATCAGGCCTGCTCAATGCCATCGGACTGCAAAACGTGGGATACGAGCGCTTCATTAAGGAAAAGGTTCCCAAACTTCGCGAAATCGACACCACCATTTTCGCCAATATCTGCGGCTCCACCGTCGAGGATTATGTCGAACTCGCGCGCCGCCTGGCCGACGTGCCCGAAGTACACGGGGCGGAGCTGAACATCTCCTGTCCCAATGTCAAACACGGGGGCATGGCCTTCGGATGCATCCCGGAATCGACAGAAGAAATCGTCAAGGCCGTGCGAGAAGTGTGGCCCCGGACGCTTGTCGTGAAGCTGAGTCCCAACGTAACCGACATCACCGCCACAGCGCGCGCCGCCGAGGCTGCGGGTGCCGATGCCCTGGCCGTGGTCAATACCTTTGTCGGCATGGCGATCGATATTCGAACGCGCCGTCCCAAGTTGGGCAACGTAACGGGTGGCCTGAGTGGTCCGGCCGTAAAGCCGATGGCGCTGCGCATGGTCATGCAATGCGCGCGTGTCGTGGACATCCCCATCATCGGCCAGGGAGGCATCAGCAGCTGGCAGGATGCCGCCGAGTTTCTGATCGCCGGAGCCGGGGCCCTCTGCGTCGGCACGGCCAATTTCACCAATCCCACAGCCCCCATCGACATCCTCACGGGCCTCACCGCCTGGCTCGAGGAGCAAAAATGCCAAAGCCTGAACGAAGTCGTGGGAAGTCTGCGCATGGGTTAAATAGGACGGGGCCCCGTTTATAATCCCCAACATGGGGCTCGCAGAATGATTCGCGCGGAAAGAATACGTCCCTCACGAGGCTTGCTACGAGCGCTTGGCCACAGGATTTTGGTTTCTTTTACAAGCAGATATAAAAAAATTCCCGAACGTCTTTTATCCAGATCGTTCAGGAATTTCTTTTTTTAGCCGTCAATTTCCGTGGGATGGATGATGACGTCTTGAGATTTTATTCTTCTTCGGCGGCGGCGGCTTCGCCTTCTTGTTTTTCGTGCGTTTCTATTTTGATAAGACCTTGCTTAAATTCTTCCATGGCTATGTCAATATATTTACCCGTTGGGTTCACCAAGGGTTTGCTGCCGCTCTGGAGGGCGCGGACCCGTCGGGCCAGAGCGTTCACCAAGAGATATTTTTCCCGTTTGGTTTCCATCATGGTTGTTGCATCATGTAACGTCACTTTGCGCTCCCTTCACGCCCGCGTTTACGCGGTTTCTACTTGATATATGCCTGAGAAAAGAGGCGGTCCTGCTATATTCCAAGACAGCCTCTTTTCCGGACTTTTCGTTATTCCTTCTTGTCGTCTTCCACCTCGAATTCAGCGTCGAGAATTTCCTCTTCGCCTTCGGGCTTGGGCTGTTCGCCTTCGCCTGCACCGCCGGCTTCAGGGCCGGGACCGGCCTGGGCCTGGGCTTCGGCGCCCTGCTGTTCGGAGGCCTGCTTATAAAGCATTTCCGAAATCTTGTGGGCAGCCTGGTTCAAGGCTTCCATCCGTGTTTTTATCTCATCGGCAGTGCCGCTTTCAAGCGCTTTTTTCAGGGCGTCCAATTCATTCTGGATGTTCTCGATTTCGCTGGCTTCCAATTTGTCTTTATATTCTTCCAGCGAGCGTTCCACCGAATAGACCAAAGAGTCGGCCTGGTTGCGCGTGGTGGCTTCTTCCTTGCGCTTGCGGTCTTCGTCCTCGTGGGACTTGGCGTCGTTGATCATGTCGTCAATCTGCGACTCATCGAGACCGGAGGAGGATTCGATGCGAATCTTCTGTTCCTTGCCGGTACCCAGGTCGCGGGCCGAAACGTGGACGATGCCGTTGGAATCGATGTCGAAGGTGACTTCGATCTGGGGCACGCCGCGCGGAGCCGGGGGTATGCCTTCGAGGTTGAATTCGCCAAGCAGGCGGTTGGCCGAGGCAATCTGGCGCTCGCCCTGATAGACCTTGATGGTCACGGCGGGCTGGTTGTCCGTTGCCGTCGAGTACACGCGCTTTTTCTGCGTGGGAATCGTTGTGTTGCGGGGGATGAGCACGTCGTACACATCGCCCATCGTTTCGATACCCAGCGACAAGGGCGTCACGTCCAGCAGGAGCACATCGCTCACATCACCGGCCAGCACACCGCCCTGGATCGCCGCGCCAACGGCCACGACTTCGTCGGGGTTCACGCTGCGGTTGGGGTCCTTGCCAAAAAGATCCTTCACCAGCTGCTGCACCATGGGGATACGGGTCGAACCACCGACAAGGATAACTTCGTCGATGTCGTCCTTGGTCATGCCGGCATCCTTGAGGGCATTGAGGCAGGGGTTTTTGCAGCGGTCGATGAGCGGGCTCATAAGACGTTCGAGCTGCGAGCGGGTCAGTTTGATGTTCAAGTGCTTGGGGCCGGACTGGTCTGCGGTGATAAAGGGCAGGTTGACGTCGGTCTGCTGGGCCGTGGAAAGTTCGCACTTGGCCTTTTCCGCGCCTTCCTTGAGGCGCTGCAGGGCCTGCTGGTCGGAGCGCAGGTCGATGCCTACTTCCTTCTTGAACTCGTCGGCCAGATAATCAATGATCACCTGGTCGATGTCGTCACCACCGAGATGGGTGTCACCGTTGGTGGACTTCACCTCGAAGACGCCTTCGCCCAGTTCCAGGATCGAAACGTCGAAGGTGCCACCACCGAGGTCGAAGACGACGATTTTTTCGTCGCCCTTCTTGTCCATACCATAGGCCAAGGATGCCGCGGTGGGTTCGTTGATAATGCGCAGCACTTCGAGTCCGGCAATCTTGCCGGCGTCCTTGGTGGCCTGGCGTTGCGAGTCATTAAAATAAGCCGGGACCGTTACGACCGCCTGGGTCACGGTGGCTCCCAGATAGTCCTCGGCGGTTTGTTTCATTTTCTGGAGCACGCGCGCGGAAACTTCCGGCGGCGCGTAGGTTTTGTCATCTATCTGAACCGAAGCGTCGCCGTTTGCGGCGCGCACGACTTCGTAGGGGACGATCTTGCTTTCTTCGGGCACTTCGTCAAACTTGCGGCCCATAAAACGTTTAATAGAAAATACAGTGCGTCGGGGGTTGGTAATCGCCTGGCGTTTGGCGACCTGACCCACCAATTGTTCACCACCATCCGTATAAGCCACGACGGATGGAGTCGTCCGGTTGCCTTCGGAGTTGGGAATAACGACCGGTTCCCCACCTTCCATCACGGCCACGCATGAGTTTGTCGTTCCCAAGTCAATACCAATTACTTTTCCCGCCATTTTTGATCATCCTTTCTCGCTGCTTTTTAGCGAGTGTATTTGCTATATCCTGAAGTTCACATCAGAGTTCAGAGGGAGTGAAGGGCAATATTAAAGAGATTGCGTTTTTTTCTTCCTCTGTTAAATCGGAACTATCTATAACATCCCAGAGGTGGCTTTGCTTTTCTCTCTCTGCTTTTCCTTCAAAAGCCGGAGAAACAACTTTCACATGAATTTTGCCACCATAACCACTTGCTTCCACAATGACCAGTTCGTCTTCTGTGGAAAAAGCTTTTTTCAAGACTTCTTTAATATGGCTGCAATAATCGCTTTGGGTTTTCATTTTTTCCTCCTTGTCAAGTGCTGTGGATGATGAAACTTCTAAGCGCGTTTACCGCATGGAAAAAAGCATCGCAATCGGCTTGATCCAGGTTGTCAGGAGCGTATCTCCAATTAACATCCCAACGCATGACGGTAAAATATGCCTTTCGCACTTTTTCTTCCATTCTATCCAAAGCAAAGGAGTCGAGCAAGCCCAATAGAGATTCCAAATGATGTCCCGCTTTGCCTGTCAGGCTTATTTGAGTGTTTCCTCTTTTGTCTAAAATTTCTTCAAGTTCCTGTAAATTCATGGCCTCGAACTTTTCCATCAAGCGCACTTTAAGTTGACACTCGATGTTGTAGCCCAACATGTACATGGAACCTCGCCATCGCTTTTTGTCGT
>CAYWYC010000350.1:0-4263 GCA_964462565.1 uncultured Candidatus Sumerlaeota bacterium
GTGCATCTGTGTAATCTGTGGATAAAGAGCCGGAGGTCCATGCAGCCTCCACGCGCACGACTTTCGAGATTCGCCATGGGCTTGTTCAATCGGTGGCCGGCTGGTGCGTTCGAATAATCCTCTCCCTTTCCCAAAAAAGCCGACGGGCCTTAAATTTCAGTTGATTTACGGGGGCAAATTCTTTTGTATGGTTCTTTGCGGTGTTGTCCAAACACGTTAGACCATCCCGGCGGGAGTATATATTAATGTCTGAAGCACAAAATCGAATCGACGCGAAGTTTGCCGAAAACCAGAAGGCGGGCAGGAAAAACCTGGTGCTTTTTCTGTCGGCGGGATTTCCGAATCTGGAGACGACGGAGGAAATTATCGAGGCGCTGGACCAGGCGGGGACCGACATCCTGGAACTGGGGGTGCCCTTTTCCGATCCCGTGGCGGACGGTCCGACGATCCAGGAGGCCTCGCGCAAGGCGCTGCTGGCGGGGACGACGCTGGAGAAAATTCTGGACATGGTGGGGCGTGTGCGCGAGAAGAGCGATATGCCGATCCTGCTCTTTGGGGCGTATAATCCCTTTTTTCATTACGGCTTGGAAAAGCTCGTAAAGAAAGCCGTGGAAGTGGGTGTTGACGGCTTCCTGGTTCCGGACCTGCCCATGGAAGAGTCGGACGAATTTCACGACATCTGCGAAAAAAACAATCTCAGCCTGGTGTACCTTGTCGCCGTGACAACCCCCGAAGAACGGGCCGCGCAAATTGCCCAAAAAAGCACGGGCTTCATTTATTTTGTATCGATGAAGGGCGTTACGGGTACGAGCCTGGAAGTAAGCGATAGCCTGAAGCAGCAGGTGGCCCAGCTGAAATCCGTCTCCGGTGGCAAGCCCGTGGCCGTGGGCTTTGGAATTCGCACGCCCGAACAGGCCGCGCAGATCGGCGCTATCACCGATGCCGTGGTCGTGGGAAGCCAGTTGATTCGCGTGGTGGAAAAAGGGGTGGAAGATGGAAATGTGGCCGAAGCCGTGACGGACTACGCCAAGTCGCTCAAAGACGCGATTTCCTGATTGCCTGAGCGATCAGTCCTTGCCGCCCTTGCCGGCCGAGCCGCCCTTTTTGCGCCGAGACCGGCCACGGCGCGAACCCCGTGAACGCCCGGACTTGTTCTTTTTGCCTTCGCCTGATTTATCCTGGCCCGATTCGCTGGCGCTCTTGCTCTGGTCCTTGTTGCCGCCGTCCTGCTCCTTACTGCTTTTGCGCCTGCGACCACCGCGACGGGATCGACGTCCACGGCGGTTCTTTTTCGATTCATCTCCATCGCCGTCTTCGGGCTTGCCGGAACGCTCATCGCCCGACTTCGGTTTTTCGCCATCCCCCTTGTCGCTGCCGCCGGAAGTATCCCGTCGGCTCGAAACCTGCTCATCCCTCTCACGCCGACCGGAACGTCCGCGCGAAGCATCGTTCCGCTCCTGGCGCGATTTCTTCACAAATATGGGCTTGCCAAAGGACTTGTCTTCGGGATCGTCGCTCATCGAGGCGATATCCACATCGTCATAATCATCCGACTCATCGACAAACCACTTGTTCTCGCTGTCGTCCTCGCCGGGAGTTTCCTTGACCTGGTGCACCTGCTTCACGGGAATCTGGTGGGAATTGCCCTTGGAGTCGGTAATCGTCAGCGTCTGGGTGAGCAGGTTGCGGTCCACCACCCGGGCCTCGCCGAATTCGGGGGATTCGATGGTGGCCGATATGGGCGGCACACCCTTTGCCATATCCACATACTGCTCATGCTCATAAGCGAGGCAGCAGCGCAGCCGGCCGCAGATTCCCGACAGTTTGACGGGGGAAAAGGGAATATCCTGGGCCTTGGCGCAGCGGATGGATACGGGCATGAAATCCTTGAGCCAGGACGAACAGCACAACTTGCAGCCGCAAATGCCGATGCCGCCGAGTTGGCGCGTCTCATCGCGCACACCGATCTGCCAGAGCTCGATCCGGGCGCGAAAGGCCGAGGCGAGATCCTTGACCATCTCGCGAAAGTCCACCCGCTTGTCCGCCGTGAAATAAAAGATCACCTTGCGCTGGCGATCGTCGAATTTCACCTGCGAAATCCGCATGTCCAGATTATGAAGCGCCGCCTTTTCCTTGCAAACGGCCAAGGCTTCCCGCTCGCGACGAATCTGATAGTGCCATTCGCGCACTTCCCGCGGATGGGCCCGGCGAATCACACGCGGCATCATGTCGATCTTGTGCTTGCACTGGACCTCGGCCTTGTGCGAAAAGCCATGCACATAACCGATCGCCTCGCCCATCTCCAGCCCCGAAACCACGCAGAAGTCATACTTGCATAGTTCAACGGACTCCTCGGGCAAACAGCTGAGGGGAAAGGATCTATCATTGAGTGCTACGTTTATGAGTCTAACCACAGATAAAACCTCATATTCTCGACCTGACCGTCAAGCGGTTTTGCTTGCGCGGGAAAAAGACGGGGACACCATCTCAAGCGCTTTTCCCACGCCGATAGCGGAAAAACGATATAATCCGCGTCATATTTTTTAATGTCTGGGCATGATTATGCTGAAAAACAACAATCTACCAAACTATTCAGATATACCCTTTTTTGTACATAACAGCAATGGCAAAGACGAAGTTTTGCCTTTTATTTTGCACGAGCGAGGAAATCGCAATCGATCTGTTTTTCCTTACGCGGTGTGCAACCAGTTCTTCGCTTGTAGTCAGGCATGTAAGTGCCGTATCTTATCTTCGCGCAAAGACCGCCACGCCACTGACGTGGCTAACTACGAGCGAACGCGAATATTTTTTTCGTCATGGCCTTTCATACACTGCACTCGCAGCCGCAACTGCAACCGTACTGGAAAACGACCCACCCAAAGACCCACGTCTTAGTCGAAATCGCTTTCCGCTTTCAGCCTGCTTCAGCGTGCTTCCAGCCCCTAATTCGCCCGCGATTCCATGCCGGCGTTGTACCGCAACACCGAATCGATAAAGGGATCCAGTTCCCCATCCATAACCGCCTGGATGTTGCCCGTCTCATGACCCGAACGCAGGTCCTTGACCATCTGATAGGGCTGAAAGACGTAGGAACGGATCTGGTTGCCCCATCCGATTTCGGACTTTTCACCCTCGCGTACGGCCTGTTCTTCGCGCTGCTTTTCCAGTTCGTGCTGGTAGAGCCGCGCCGCAAGCATCTTCAGGGCCATGGCCCGGTTTTTATGCTGGGAACGCTCATTCTGGCAGGAAACCACAATCTTCGTCGGCAAATGGGTGATGCGCACGGCGGAGTCCGTCTTGTTCACGTGCTGCCCACCGGCGCCGCTGGCCCGATAGGTATCGACGCGCAGGTCTTCATCCTTGATTTCAATATTGATCTCGTCGTCGATTTCCGGCGTCACATGGACCGACGCGAAGGACGTATGCCGCCGCGAATTGGCGTCGAAGGGGGAAATGCGCACGAGCCGGTGAATGCCGATTTCCGACTTCAAAAAGCCGAATGCATAGGGGCCCTTCACCAGAAAAGTCGCGCTCTTAATGCCCGCTTCATCGCCCGGCGAGAATTCCAGTTCCTCCATGGAAAATTCTTTCTTCTCGCACCAGCGCTGATACATCCGCACCAGCATGGAAGCCCAGTCGCAGGATTCCGTACCACCCGCGCCGGAATGAATCGTCAGATAGCAGTTATTGGCATCGAACTCGTCAGACAGCAGGGCCTGCGATTCCAGCTTGTCCAGCTGCCGTTCCAGACGGTTCGCGTTCCTCTCGACTTCCTTCTCCGTCTCGGGATCGGCTTCCATTTCCAGAAGTTCCGTCAATTCATGGAGAGACTGGCATTCCTTGTCCGCTTCCACCCAGGGCTCGGCTTGCAGGCGGAGCAGTTTAATCTTCTTCAGGGTGGACTGCGCCGTTTCCTGGTCATTCCAGAAGTTGGGTTCCTGCGTTTTCTTGTCCAGCTCGGCTATTTGCTTTTGCTTGGTTTCAAGGTCAAAGATAGTGCCGGGCTTCGTCGATGCGCGCCCGGAGCGAAGAGAGTTGCTTGATTGTGTCGCTCAACATGGTGGGTATTCCTTCCACATAAAAATCTCAGCCATGCTTTGTATCGCATCTGCTCGCTCGACGCAAGGAAAACCGCAAGTCAGAATATGCAAAGTGTAAGGCATAATGAGGGTACTAATTTAATCTAGAGCAATGAATCAAAGAATTCTTTGAATAATGAAAATGCATTTTCATCTTTAGGGCCAAGGGCCCGTCCGATAATAG
>CAYWYC010000351.1:0-4256 GCA_964462565.1 uncultured Candidatus Sumerlaeota bacterium
ATGGATCGGGCCTTCAGCCCTCCTTGCTTATATTTAACCTTCCCTGGGGTTAAAACCCCAGGCTATTATGGAGCGCGCCTTTGGCGCTCAGAAGAGAACAGCGATTCTTTTTGAGGTATTCAGGATACCTGTTTATCAAAAAAAACACGAATAGCCCCCTATTTATGTCGTGCATTCCATCGAAAAGGGGTGCTTGACTCTGATTTCGCGTCTATGCCATGATGCGACATTATTGCAAGGGGTGAACCACGATAGAGGGACGATCCTGTCTGTGTTGCCAGGCGATGCATTGCTTCCTCGGATACTCGAAAAATGAAAAGCAAAAGGAGCGTGAAACGATGATGAAACTGAAAACGGGAAATCCAGTCCGGCGTATTTCGATTGCCTTGATAATCCTTTTACTGGTCGCTGCGGGCGCATTTGCCCAAAACAAGGAAATGCCGACCAATTACAAGAACCGACCCGCCGAGTTTACCGTAACACGAGACGTTATTACACCGGATATGCCGCGTTTTACGGCGACTATCGGCTCCATCGGCAATACGATGTTGCGCCGCAGCAATGGGGCCTTCGAGCCGCGTCGTTGGCGGGATCGCCATTGGGCTTCCCGGAGCGATGCCAATCGGGTTTATGCAGATGGGCTTTCAAGCGGGGGCCGCATGCATTCGGGTTTTCTCGATGGCGCCGGAGTTCGTGTGTACCGGCCCATCAATGGCAAAATCGTCCTGGTGCGTGACGATAAGGTCGCTCAAGGCGGCACCGTTATTGAGACCTGGGAACATCGTCCTCCGAATACGGTGGGTCCCGAGACCACGACTTATCAATACGCCTGGCCGGACAGTGCCGCGCCTGGAGATCCGGTGTGGTTTTGCGTGTATGCTATCGACAAGGCAGGCAATTTTTCTGAACCCTCGAACGCTGTCCGTTTTGTCATTCCCGACAATGCCGGCCAAGGCAAAGCCAAAAACAAAACCTTCCGCTATAAAGAACCGCGTCGTTCCAACGATACTGAAGCACCCGCGTCTCCGACAAATTTGCGCGGAAAGGCAAATGCCGATGGGACCGTCACATTCAACTGGAGCCCTGTAGAAGGCGACGACCTTCAGGGCTATTTGATTGGCTTCACCATTACCGATCCCGCTTCCCATCGCGGCAATTACCTGCAACTGGCCGGGAAGGCCTCCAATAAGCAGGAGGAGATCCTGGAAGGGGACATGATCTTCGTGGACCAGCCCATGGTGAATCTGGACCTGGCGCATATATCTCCGCTCTTCCGGCGGCAGGAAAAGTTTGTCAATTCCTTTTATCCGCTGCGCGTCCCCTTCGACCTGGAGGATCCCCTTGGCGAAAAATGGCGTCTGGTCGAGCATGGTCCGAATACACCCGTGGAAAACGGCGGCGAAACCTATCTGGAAGTTTCGCTGAAGGAGGGGCAGAATTTTGTCAGTTTTGGAAAGGACATTTCGACGGATGACCAGGCCTGGTACAATGTGCCCACTGATGCCGATTATGTGGTGGAAGTCTGGCTGAAAGCGGATCGTCCCGATGCCCCGCCGGTTACCTTTCTGGTAGATCAGGCGAAGCAAGACGTTGCGGAAGCATTTCCCAGGCTGCAATTCCAGGCGACGACCGAATGGAAACGTTTCCGGAAGGTGGTTCCGAGCAAGACACCGAAAGAGGGCGGAATCGGCAGATTGACGCTTTCCTTTTCCGGGCCTGCCAAATACAGCGTGGACAATTTTCGCGTCTATCGGGCAGATGCACCCTTTCTGGCATTTCCGCCTGAAGATATTGAACGGATTAAAAAATCCGGGCTGGGTTTTTTGCGGACCCATTCTCCGATTAAAACCGGAACCGATACTTACTCGATGGCGCAGTTTACCAATGACGGAGGGGCGATCCGGGGCATTAACGAGGGCAACACGCTTCCCCAGTTGCTGAGCGCGATTCATGCGTCGGGCGCGCAAGCCTGGCTTCAGGTGGAAATGCACATGAGTCCGGAAGAATGGCATGGCTTTGTCGAATATATGGCCGCGCCCTTTGATCCCAATACCGATTCGGCCGACGAGAAACCCTGGGCCGCCAAGCGCTATGCCCAGGGATACAAGGAACCCTGGACGGAAAAGTTTGACGAAATCTACTTCGAGATATCGAACGAAACCTGGAACTGGAGTTTCAATCCCTGGGTCTTTGAATCCATGACTGACGGAGCCACCGGCCAGGAATATGATCGGGGTGAAGTGTATGGCTTGTTCAACGAATATGTCACCGAAAGCCTGCGTTCGAGTCCCTGGTGGACCGATGAGGTGGAGGAGAAGTTTTCTTTCGTGATCGGTGGCTGGTTGCGCTCAAATTATGGCTGGAATGCCGCCCATCAGAACGAGAGCGCCGATTTCCATACCATCGCCAACTATATCCGGGGCTGGGATGGGGCGCGTTTTGACGAAAAGATCGCCAGCGCCGCGCCTATCAACTTTTTCGAGTTGCTGCAATACGCCTACCAGGGCACGATCCCCACGGCGCAGACGAATGTAAAGCACCTGCTGGAACTTCGCAAGATCGGCAAGGACATACCGATGGGAACCTATGAAGCCGGGCCCGGTTATTCTTTCGGCAATCAGCAGGAAGATCGCGCCCAGGAATTGATCGGAAAAAGCAAGGCCGCCGGAACCGCCACTATCGATAATTTCCTGATGCTGGCCCGCTATGGTTTTTCCCTGCACAACTTTTTTACCTACAGCCCCGGCCCACGCTGGTCATCGCATACGGAGGATCATTGGGGCGGGCAGTTCTATCCTTCCATGCTGATGTGCGCGCTCTTCAATCATCATGCCACCGGTGATTTTCTGGACATCAAAGCGGAAAGCGTTCCGACGGTGGATATGCCCGGGCAGCGCCGGACGGTGAACGTTTCCAACGCGCCACTGGCGGATGTTTATGCCACACGTCAGGACGACCGGGTCAGCGTCTTCTGCGTCTCGCGGCAGTTCCCGGATTTTCCCGAAGCAGGAGCGGACGGCTTCACGCCGATGACGATCCGTCTGCCTTTCAGTTCCGCGAAGAAGGTAACGCTTTATAAACTCTCCGGAGCCATCACCGACAATAACATTCGCGAAAAAAACGTGGAGATCGAGTCGCAAGTGATCAGCGAAAATGCTTCCGGCCTGGGAACATTTACCATTAACGAAAAATCCGGAGCCGACCGGCGCGGCCTGCCTCCGGGAGAGACCTATCTCTATGTATTCGAAGGCACGGACATCGGCCCCGAAGGACGGATCGTGCCGCTCGAGGAAATCCTGGAACGTCCCATCGGTTTCGCCGGGGATAAATAGAAAGACAGGGCATGGCTACAAGCACTAAGCAGTATATCGAATTGCTGAGGAAGTCGATTTGCGAAAACTATCGGGATACCTTTCTCGAGGCAGCGGAAGGGCTGCCATATCCTTTTAGTGAAAGCGAAAACCTGGCGCATGACCTGAAGCACCAGGGCGCTCTTGAACAAGGCCGCATCTGGCTGCAAGATTATTACGAACGCGTGGGCGGATCGATTGTCGACACGCGAAATGTTTTCGCTTAGTCTGGGTCGTTTCCTTTATTGGTCATAGTCGTATATGAAGAGGGCGGTGTCGCCGTGGCTGTATTTTTTTCGGAGACTCCAGGGGCCAAAGCGTTCGGGCAGGTCAAGGCCCGATTCGGCCTGGACAGCGCAGACGCTGTCGGTCCAGTCTGCCTCTTGCTTGTCTTCGGCGATCTCGGCCAGGGCGGTCATGGTTTTCTCGGCAAGGCCTTCACGGTAGGGCGGATCGATAAAAAAACAGGCGGGCAGCTGGAGTTCAAAATCGTCGGAACGCAACCAGGCGGGGAGCTTGGCCTGAAAGGCCCGACTTTCATCGCGGCAAGCCATCTGGCGCAGGTTTGCCTTCAGGCATTGCATGGCGGAACGCGACGACTCCACATAAAAGATGCCCCTCGCCCCCCGGCTGAGGGCCTCGAGCCCCATTGCTCCTGATCCGGCATAGAAATCATAAAACCAGTAATCCTGCATGGTCTGTCCCAAGATATTGAATAGGGCTTCCCGCACTCGGGAATTGCTGGGGCGTGTCTTTTGCCCCTTGGGTGTTTTTAAGAGACGCCCTTTGAAGCGTCCTGCTGTAATGCGGCAAACCATGGGACCACCTGTTTGTCAGATTCCGGAATTTATCCGCTGGTTGTCTTTCATGCCACAGAACGCTTCAGATTGAAAGAGATAATCTTTT
>CAYWYC010000352.1:0-4225 GCA_964462565.1 uncultured Candidatus Sumerlaeota bacterium
GCTCGTCGTTAGCGACGTGCGTCGTGTCAAAAGCATACACGCAAAAAAAGAAAAAACTCCATCATGCACAACATACCGCGAACTATCCTCATCAATCATCACCGCCCACATCCACCCTCGCAAGATGGGGCGACCAGAATGAACGGGCGCTGACTTCGCCTTTTTGGTGGCGTCCCAGGAGGCGGACCCGCTTTTTCTCGCCGGGATAAAGGTCGAAGAAATTATCTTCGAAAAACCATCCGAAAGCGTCGCCATCGGCATCCCCCGTCAGATGGACGCATCGCGCGAATTGGTCGGTGGTGATAAGGAGGGCGTCGTCCTCGTATGCCAGCTTGAGTTCGGCCTCGGGAAATTCGATGTGCCGCTCCATGTCCACAAAGCGGTTCGTCCGGGTGATAATACGTCCGTCGGCATTGCGGAACTCGGCAAAGAGTCCATAATATTGCGGGATCATGCCAAACTCGTCCAGGTCCATCACCACACTTGACGCCCCCGACGGCACGGTCATCTGCCTGCGTCTTTCTTCGGCCTTGCGATTTTCGCCGATATCCCAAAGTTGAAAACGCACTTCGCCTTCCACATCGCGTCCCGTGTCATTGACCAGCCACAGCCACACATGCCAGCCCACATCAAAGCTAAGCAGTACAGGTTCCTGAATGCGCTTCATCGCGTAAAAGGCCATCGTCGGCTCCAGGTAATAGTCAATCATCTCGCCGTATATCTGGGGCCAGGTGGCGTTGAGCTTCCAGAGATAGTGCCCGAAACTGCGCCGCAGGTACTCCGGCTCATCGGCCCGGCGGCCACGACGCATCCGCTCCACCAACTCCCGCAGGTAATGCTCATAAGCCGCGCCCATGCGATAAATCAGCCCTTCCGGGGTATCGCCCGTATCAAAGAAAAGACCCATCGGTCCCGGTCGCCCATACCAAAAACTGTTGCCCAACGTCCGGTCCATCCAGCTCGGCGGCATGGGAGTGTCCTTGCGGCTGTGGATCATCCCTGTGAAGCCTTCGGGCCAGAACTCGTCCCCTTCCAGATAGCGCTGGACGGAATGGATCTGGGGCGGCGCGATACGCGTGTTTTCCGAAAAGAGCACCGGAAATTCTTCTCCGGGCAGGTAGTAGCCATGGGTGTAGGAATGAGAATCCCCCTCAAGCGGATCGTTCGGAAAAGCGCCACCTGATGGCGAACTGGGATGATAATAGCGGTCGGGATCGAGCCGCTTGCATATCTCGCGGTAGTCCTTCTCAAAAATCGCTTCGCCGAAGTAAGGCGTGTCTTTATGCGTCATGGCCGCGCCCATGTGGGTTTCGTTGGCCCCGCACCAGAGGATGATGGAAGGACGGTGCCGGTGCTGCTTCACATAGTGCTCCGCCTCCTTGCGGCAGAGTTCGCGGTAATGATCATCGTCGGGATACCGCCCCCACGTATGAAAAAATTCCGCCCACAGCAAAAGACCCCGTCGGTCGCATTCGTCATAAATAAATTCCGGCCACGGCCCACCCGGACCCCAGGCGCGCACGGTCACGCAGTTCGATTGCTCCACCATGTCCAGCGTCTGCATCCAGCGTTCGTGGTTGGGCACATGGCTCATGCCGTCGGTGGGACACAGGTTCGCGCCCCAGAGTTTGACCTTTTTCCCGTTCACGGAAAAGTCGAAGGGGCTTTCCATCTCCAGGTCTCGAAAACCGATGCGGCGCGTGACTCGATCGAGGGCAGTCTTGCCTTCTGTCAGGACCAACTCGACTTCATACAAATTCTGCGGGCCGTAAAACCGGGGCCACCAGAGTTGGGGATTTTGCAGTTCAATCTCGGCACGGGCCTTCCAGGCTTGATCGTCGGGAGCCAGGGGCAATTTTTGGCGAAGGCATTCATCGCCCGAGGGATCACGAACAACGAGTTGCAAGAAAGCGTCGGCGGAAGATCCTTTCCCGGTGGCTTCGATCGTGATCAAGCCAAGGGGCGAATCGACCGAGTAGGAGGGCATCACCGACCATTCATCGATCTCAAGATCGTCGGCCGATTCGAGTATGACTTCATCAAAAACCCCGACCTTCACAAAAGCCGGCTTCGCGCCCAGAAAAGTACCAAACTCCTCACTGGCCTTTCGCAAGGTTTTTGATGCGCTGACACTCTCGCCCCATGCTTCCGGCTTGGGACTGTTCTCGATGAAATGAACGGGCGACTTGAAATGCAGAAGCAGGTCATTTTGCTCCTGCAACGCATCCGTCACTTCCAGACGAAGGGGAATGAACTGGTCCTCGTGAGACGCCAGCAGGGAGCCGTTCAGATAAACATCGCATAGCGTGTCGAGCCCCTTTAAATGCAGATAAAATCGCGTACCCGATTCGGGCCGCTGGAAAGGGGTGCGATAGATCCAATCCTTCTTGCCCACCCACTGGCAGGCCTCCATGTTCGAAAGAATACGGGGATCACGAAGTTGGTTATGGGCAAGGAGCACATCGTGGGCCTGGGCCGGCATGACCGCCTCCATCCAGCCGTCTGCTTCCGGCTCTCCGGCCATTTCCTTCAGCCGGATTTCCTCCTCCACTTCTTTGCTGCGGATTTGCCAATTTTCGCGAAGGACCATAAATTGTTTCATACAAAATACTCCGTCTGCCTTTATTTTTCGAAATGCCAATCGGGATATCGTTCCTGCATGGCCTTTTCCTTTTTCGGGTCGAGGGGATCTTCCGATTTCAAGGCCCATTCGAGCAGCTGCAATTTCAGCCGGGTTTTGGTTTCCGCCAGGGACGCGTCACTTGCCCGGTTGACATGCTCGTGGGGATCGGTCGCGTATTCATACAGTTCTTCCTCGCCCGAAGCGTACCAGTTGTAGCGCCAGTCGCTGGTGCGAATGGTCTTCGTGTATTCGCCCGGAACGCCGATGGGAGTCGCCTGGCCGGGGTTATCCCTGTGCCAGTCTTCCAGATAGGCCTCGTAACTGGGATAGGGATTTCTGGCAAGAGGATTGCATGTCTCGGCAAAAACGGCTTCGTGAAACTCTCGCGAAGTCCCCTCCAAAAGCGGACGAAAAGATTGCCCCTGGACGCCCTCGGGAATTTCCAGGCCCATCAGGTCAAGCAGCGTCGGCATCACATCCGTCTCTTCCACCAGGGCCTCGTCCACGCGTTGCGACGCCAGCTTCCCAGGCCAGGAAAGCAGAAAGGGCACATGCAAGAGACTGTCGAGATGGACGGTATCTTTCTTGACCATGCCATGGTCCCCGCAAAAGTCACCATGGTCGCTGGTGTACACGACGATGGTGTTATCGAGGAGTTGTCGGTCCGCAAGCACATCCATCACACGCCCCACCTGCTCATCCACAAAAGACACCATGCTGTAGTACACCGCTATAAAACGTTGATAGTCGGCCTTCGTGGCGGCGGGCATTTTGAGCGCGTTATATTTTTGGGGATAGCGGCTCGGCTTGCCTTCCAATTCGCCTTCGGGAACTTCGGGAAGGGGCATTTTGTCGGGCGGATAGACAGACTCAAAACGCCGCGGCGCGACATGGGGCGCGTGGGGTTCGTAGAAGGACAGGTAGAGGCAGAAGGGCTCGTCGCCTTCGCGGGATTGCAAAAAGTCGATAGCAGAATCGGCCATGAGCCAGGCCTTGGTGTCTTCTTCGGGAAGATCGTGAAAGCGCGCCCCGGCCCAGGCGCCCTTGAGGCGGAGGTCCTGGTTGGCGCCTTTCTCAAAATCATTGTAAGCCTTTTGTCCCGGCGTCAGTCCTTCCCCATTGCTCCAGAAGTCGGCGTGATTATAGCCCCAGACGTCGGCGTGGTCGAAGTTCTGAAATTCTTCCGTGCGCAGCAGATGATTCTTGCCGACATAGCCGATGGAATAGCCTTCATTTTTCAGGACGCGAAAAAGATGAATTTCGCGATCGCTCTGGAGATAAATGCCGTTGCCGCGGATTTTGTGCGAATGGGGATAACGCCCCGTGAAGAGGGTCGCGCGACTCGGAAAGCAGACAGGGTTATTTACAAAATAATGCCCCAGATTGATGCCGGAATCCGCCAGTTTGTCAAGGTTCGGCGTCTGGATTCGGGGATTGCCGTTGGCGGCAAGAGCGTCGTAGCGCTGCTGGTCGGTGGTAATAATCAACAGGTTAGGTCTATCGTTACAATTCATAAACAGATACCCTTTAAGATAATAGAGTTAAACGAACGGTTCATCTTGCCTGCCATCGGGCTTTATGGTCAAGTATTAAAACAGTATG
>CAYWYC010000353.1:0-4163 GCA_964462565.1 uncultured Candidatus Sumerlaeota bacterium
ACTTATTTCCAGTTTGCCCTTGGCAAACGCAGCGGCTTATCCTATAGTTGGTCTTTGTAAGTATCGCAACAAAAGATAATCACAAGGAGCAACATATGTTACTGAAGATTTGTATGGCACTGACATGCATGATCGCGATCTGTACGACGGCGATGGGGGCTGATCTCCTGACCGCCTATACCAAGGGCAATAATCTCATCGTCAGCAACGGCGAAGAAAAGGTGCTGACCCTTTCGCCCATGTTCTGGGGTCCCGGCTGGAAATATGGCGGGGTGGGTGGTGAGTTTTCCCGCGAGGGCGATGCGGCGCGTTTGCAGTATTCCGGCGCGATCAAGGGTAGCGAAACGCCCTACGAGCTGGATTTCAAAATTGCCGTCACCGGAAAGAAAATGCAGCTGGATTATGTAATCAGCAGCAAGACGGGCGGAGATATTCTCCTGATGGCCATCGGGATCGAACCGGGAGCCATGTACGCGGGCGAAAAGGCAGCCATGGCGGTCAACGCCGGCGAAAAAGTCTATGCCGACATGCCCCTGTCCATGGGTGGCTTCGGCAAGGAAGTGAGTCGCATGGTTTTTGGCGAAGGCGACATGGCCATGGCGGTGGATTTTGATTCGCCCCAAAGCGTCCAGACCGACCAGAAGGCGGCGCGGGTGATTGTGGCTTCGGAAAAATTGGCTGCCGGTTCGAACAAAATTGGCATGACCATCGAAATGCCGGCGGCCCTGACTTTTTACGCCGACAAGAGCGAAGTGCCCATGCCGGACGACTGGGATAAGTGGTTTCAGTGGAGCGCCGACTCAAACCCGAAGCCCGACTCGGTGGTGGGCATGGCCGACTGGATCGAGGCTCCTGCCGGCAAGCATGGCTGGATTCAGATGGAAGGCGACAAACTGACCTACAAGGGCAAGCCCTTTGTGGTTTGGGGCATCAACAACGCCTTCAGCGCCTGCTGCCCCAAGAATGAGCTGGCCGACAAGCGCGCCGATTTTTACGCGAAGTATGGCGTGAATGCCGTGCGCCTGCACAAGCTGGCCGACAACGCCGCTCCCCGCGGCATTCAGTCCGAGGACAGCGTGGTGGAATTTGACGCGCAGATGCTGGACCAGATGGATTATTATGTGGCGAAGCTGAAGGAGAAGGGCATTTATGTGAAACTCTCCGTGGCATTGGGTTGGGGACAGCCTTTGGGGCCGGCCGACAAGCAGTACGTGCCCTATATGGATGAATTCGGCGAGCTCAAGGGCCGCAAGGCCAAGCGCGTGGATCCCGGCCATGGGGCCATTTATTGGTCGCCCGAAATGCAGAAGGTGAAAATTCTCCAACTGACCAATTTGCTCAATCATAAAAATCCCTACACCGGCCTGCGCTATGCCGACGATCCGGCCGTCTTCCTGGTGGAAATGACGAACGAGGAAAGCATCTACTGGTTCACCAGCATGAAGACCATGCTGCAGCACAAGCGTTTTCGCGATTGGGCGGGACAGCAGTTTTTTCAGTGGCTTCAGGCAAAATACGGCAGCGAGGAAAAACTGCTTCAGGCCTGGGGTGACAATGTGATCAACTCCTTCGAGGAAACGCAGAACTTTGAGGAAGGCTGGGACAAGGGCATCATCTTTCCCGTGGGCAACATGTGGTTTTTCGATCCGGTGAATCTTTTTGGCTCGCAGGATTTTCGCAAGCAGCGTCTGCTGGATACGATGGCTTTTCAGTATGAACTCCAGACGCGCTTCTATAAGGACTTTGCCGATGCCATCCGCGAGACCGGTTATGAAGGTCTCATGGAATCGAGCAACTGGCAGGCCGGCCAAAACCTCAGCCACTACTACAACCTTTATTCCGACTACCAGATCGGACTGATCGACCGGCACAATTATTCCGGCGGCAAGAGCATGCTGCGCGTGCCCGGTTCGAGCATTTTCAGCTCCGGCATGCAGCAGGTGAAGGACAGACCCTTCTCGCTTTCGGAATGGATGCGGACTCCGCCAACGCTGCTTGGCGTGGATGGTCCCGCTATCGTGGCGGCCTATGGTTTCGGCCTGAACGGCTGGGACATCAGTTTTCCCTTCCAGAACAGCGACGACGGCGAGTTCAGCAACCAGCTCTACCGCCAGCCCTGGGACGTGACCGCGCCCCATGTGATGGGTCTTTTTCCGGCGCTGGCGCGGCAGGTCTATCGCGGCGACGTGAAGGAATCGGAAGTGCTGGCCAAGCGCAATGTCTATGTGCCCGAACTGGCCGAAGGCAAATTGGGTTTTACCGACACCGTGGTCCAGCAGCATGACGTGAAGTCGCTCGACTCGGACAAGGTTCCGGCGCGGGCCATGGCGGTTGCGCGGACGGTGGTGGATTTTGTGGATAAGCCGACGCCAACTCCGGAATTTGACCTGAAGAAATACATGGACGGTGAGACCTACGTTTCGAGCACGGGGGAGCTGCGTTGGACGCCGATGGAATCGGTGGAGCGTCAGGGCTATTTCACCGTGGATACCGAGGGGACGAAGGCGGTGGTCGGCTTTGCCCAGGGCAAGGAATGCAAGCTGGGGAATGTCACGATCGAGCCCCAGGCGGACTTCGCGGCTATCTATGTGACGGCCCTGGGCCAAGACGGCAAACTCGACACGAACAACCGCTGGCTCATCACGACCTTTGCCCGGACGATGAACAAAGACATGATCTACCTGCATCGCGACATCCTGCAAAAGGGCAAGGGGCCGATCATGTTGCAACCGGTGGCCGCCGAATACACGCTTCCGGCCAGGGCCACGATCCACATCCTCGACCATGACGGTCGCCGCACGGGCAAAACCATTGCCGCGCCCCAGGGCAAGATCGTCCTGGACAGCGCCGATACGAAGGCCGTCTATTACGAAGTGGTTTTTGATTGATTTAGAATTGAATCGACCAAAAGTTTGTAGTGAGCCCCGAGAAAGGCATATTCTTCCGCAGGTATGAATTTTATGCGACTCATGTCGCTTACTACAAACGGGAACATCTTCTTTGAAGAGTCCGGCCCCGGCGATGTTATCAATCATCATCGCCGGGGCCGTTTTTATTTATCGGCTCCAGACTGCCGCTTCCTGGCCGGCTTTCAGCGAAAATTCTGCGTATTCGCCATGGGAAAAGTTTTTCTCCAGACCTTCCGCCTGAATGCGATAGCGGCCTTCGGGATGAACTCGGATGCGGGTCTGGATGTCCTTTTCAGCCTTCAGCTGGAGTTCCAGCCTCCGGTTATTCCATGTCCCGCTTGCCAAAATCGCACCACGCAGACGCACGTTCTGGAAGGCAACAGGCTTGCCCGACCAGCGCGGCAGAAGCGCCGGCAGCACGTCGATACCGTCGCGATAATCCTGGATCACCGTGTCGAGCATGGTCATCACATAAAGGCCCATCACCGTAAAATACCAGGCCCCTTTCTTGTGGGTCCAGCCCAGGCGATGGCTGCATTCGTAGAAGGTCATCCAGTCATGGTCGGCCATGCGTGCCGGTTGGATCAGGCCCAGGTCGCTTTCGAGTCCCGCGCCTTCGCCCATGCGTGCCGATGCCAGGGCAAACTGCCCAAAGGTCCAGCCCAGGCTGCGCGGCTCGCGCGTGTGCACGCAGAGTTCATAGCGACGCTGCCAGCTTTGCTTGACGGGTTCGTATTCCATCCAGTCGCCCATGGGCACATAGGTCAGCGGATTCAGCTGGGGCGGATGCTTCTGCTGGCCATGGGGCCGGGGATCGGTGGCGCTGGTGCGCATGGTGCCGTCCTCGCGAATCAGGTCGGAGAAATCGAAGCCCTTGTCCAGGATGGCCGCAACCCTTTCGCGGATGGCGGGATTTCCGGCGTCCAATATCTTACAGCATTCCAGATAGCCCCGGAAAACATACATGGAACCCCACACCGCGCAAAGGGGCTGCACCGTTTCCGCGCCGCTTTTGGTGGCCTCGTCCTGGCTGCGCAGGGGGATGTCGTCATTGCGAAAAATGTAGCCGCCGTCGCCTTCCTCACAGTTGTTCGACATAAACTCCGCCACGCCCTCGATCAGGCCCACGTGCTTGCGCAGGAAGCCCAGGTCGCGGTGGACCTGAAAACTTTCCCAGACCATGGCAAAGACATAGGCGGCATTGTGGAACTGGTAACTGTTGTCGTTGGTGGGACCGTCGAGCTCGAATTCGTC
>CAYWYC010000354.1:0-4148 GCA_964462565.1 uncultured Candidatus Sumerlaeota bacterium
GAAGCCCAATTCATATCACAGCCCCACCATAAGGGCAAGCGGCATCATGCATTCGACAATACGACAATAATCTCTTGACAGAAAAGCCCGAATCGGGGACAAATAGAATCGGCTGCGGCTCTTTGTCGCGGCTTTTCTCCAGCGGGAATAGCTCAGTTGGTAGAGCATCAGCTTCCCAAGCTGAGGGTCGCGGGTTCGAACCCCGTTTCCCGCTCCATTTCGGATGTATCCATCATTTATTCCATCGCCTTTCTTCATTGGCCGAAGCAATAAAGCCGTTCATTGGCGCGGATAAAGATTTGGTTGTGGGCAATGGCGATGGAGGCGCGGCAGTCTTTGCCGCCCAGATCGATCTGGTGCAGGACTTTGGGGGTGTCTTCCGCCGATAGCACAGCCACGTGGCCCGCTTTGGACACGCAGAATATTTTGCCGTCGGCGGCAGTGGGCGATGCGTCCATGGGTGGGCGAATATCCATTTTCGCGCTTCCGAGGATTTTGCCACTTTGAGGATCGATGCGGGACAGTTGTTTCTGACGTCCGTCCAGCACAAAAAGTTTGTTCTCATAAACCAGCGGTGAGCAGACATCGGAGCCCGTTTCTTCCGTGGTCCAGGCAAAGGGCCTGTCCGCGGCGTCAGGATTTTGGTCGGGATCGATGGCGAAGAGAAAGGTCCGGCGCGGCGCGGGACAGATCAGCATGCCATCAATGGACGCGGGTGTGGGCACGGTGCGGTGGGCGGTCTGGCCCTTGGTGTTGTAGTTGGCCGATCGCCAGAGTTCCTTGCCGGAGTCCAAGTCATGAGCCGTCACGTAGTCGCCCCCCAATATGATCAGCCGGGTCTGGCCGTTGTGCTCGAAGGGATAGGGCGATGTGTAGGCCTGCTTCGATTCCTTCACGGCGTCCGTATGGCGGTCCACCTTCCAGACGTTTTCGCCTGTCTTCGCGTCCACGGCCAGCAGGTAGGACTTGTCGGGATCGGTGGTTTTGTGGTCGCCGTGGATGGCGGAGAGGTAGAGCCGGCCCTCGTGCAGCAGAGGCGTGGCGCCGTACTTGAAGATGAGTTCAAAGTCGCCGTATTCTTCGATGACATTGCGCTGCCAGAGTATCGCGCCTTCCAGGTCGGTCGCCAGCAATTCGCCCGTGCCGAAAAAGAAATAGACCCGTTCGCCGTCGCAGGAGGCCGACGGAGCCGCCGCCGTAACACCGCCCCCCCGCGCGAAACCTTTGCCGATTTCAAGCTTCCATTTTATCGAACCATCCTGCCGGTCCAGACAAAAAGCCCATAAAGTCTGCTCACCATCCTGGGCGGTCAGGAAGATACGATCCCCCACGATGATGGGCGTCGAAGCGCCTTCGCCGGGAAGATCGACGGCCCATTTCAGGTTTTCGTCGGGACCAAAAGTATCGGGCAGATTGTCCGCCTGTGCGGAGCCATTATGAAAAGGCCCGCGCCACTGGGGCCAGTCCTGTGCCGGGATCGATGTAACGCAAAGGCCGGCCAGGAAGAGGCAGGCGATAGTGAATATGCGAATGTAAAATTTCATTGTATATCATCCTTTCAGAATTTCGGATCGGCCACGACGAAAGACTCCGAAAGATCGGCGTCGGAATCGCCGCCAACAAAGAGGGTGAATTCGCCGGGTTCCACGATGTGTTCCATGTTGATATTCCAGCAGGCCAGGTCGTCTGGGCCGATTCGGAAGGTGACTTTTTTAGATTCGCCCGGTTCCAGATCGACGCGTTCAAAGTGTCGCAGGTAGCGCACGGGGCGCGTGACACTGGCGAATTCGTCGCGAATGTACCACTGGACCACTTCCGTTCCGGCGCGCTTGCCCGTGTTGGTAAGGGTGACGCTTGCTTCGAGCGATTCGTCGGCGGCGATACTTTGCGTCGATAGTTCCAGGTCGCTGTACGCAAAGGTGGTATAGCTCAGCCCGTGACCGAAGGCATAGAGCGGTTTGGTGTCCATTTCCAGGTAACGTTTTTCGGCGGTGGGCCTGTGGTTGTAGTTGACGGGAATCTGGCCAGTGCATTTCGGGAAGGATGTATTCAGTTTTCCGCTGGGGTTGAGTTCGCCATAGATCGCTTCGGCAATGGCGCGTCCGCCGTAGGGTCCCGGATACCAGGCGCATAGAACGGCGTCGGCATTTGCGTCGATCCAGCGCATGTCGTGGGGGCGGCCCTGAATCATGACGACGAGCAGCGGCTTGCCCGTTTCCTTCAGTTTTTCGAGGAGCAGCATCTGGCGTCCCGAAAGTTCGATCCTCGCGCGATCGATGTTTTCGCCACAGTCCACATCGCTGGTGCGGGAGACGGATTGCGTGTCGATTTGTCCGGCGGGATTCACGCGGACGCCGTCCTTGTCCTGACTGGATCCGCCCATGACGGCGATGACCACATCCGAATTTCGCGCGAGTTCCACGGCGTCTTCAATACCGGAATCGTCCAGATCGCGTACACGGCACCCCAGCGCCCATTGCACATTTTCGGCCTGGGAGGCGCATTCTTGCAGGCCTTCAAAAACGGTAAAGCCGGGCATGGTTTGCCAGTTGGGTGCGTAGGTTCCCAGCTGGTTGGCCAGGTTGTGGGAGTTGGGTCCGGTAACGGCGATGCGGGCATCTTTTGCGAGCGGCAGGAGTCCACTGTTTTTCAGCAGGATCACGGACTGGCGCGAAGCCTCGATGGAAAGCTGCTGGTGTTCGTCGCAGCCCATGACGGCTTCGGCATGGTCGGCATCGACATAGGGATTTTCAAAGAGCCCGAGGCGAAACTTCAGCCGCAGCAGTCGGCAAACGGCCCGGTCGATGTCGGCTTCATCGACATAGCCTTTTTCCACGGCCTCTTCCAGATAGAGATAGGCCTGATCCCAAAGGCTTACATCGAGCCCGGCATGGACAGAGAGCGCCGCCGCATGGGCCAGGGTCGGCGCGAGGCGGTGCTTGATGTTTTCCGCGTTGCCCACGCAAAGTTCGTCGATCGCCAGGGCATCGCTGACCACAAAGCCCTCGAAGCCCCATTCCCCGCGCAGGATATCCGTCAACAATTCGCGATGCGCCGAAACGGGTATGCCGTCGATGTCGTTGTAGGAGCACATGACGGAAAGGGCTCCGGCTTGAACGGCGGCCCGGAAAGACGGCAGGTGCATTTCGCGCAACTCACGGGGGCCCATGTGGGTCGGGCCGGTATTGCGTCCGCCTTCCGATGCGCCATAGGCGGCAAAGTGCTTGAGCGTGGAGATGGCGCAGTCGGCCGATTCGGGACCGTCGCCCTGCATGCCGCGTACCATGGCCGCGCCCAGCCGGCCAGATAGATAAGGATCCTCGCCGAAGTTTTCTTCGATGCGGCTCCATCGCGGATCGTGGCAGATATCGAGGATGGGGGCATAGCCCGTATGTCCTCCGGCGGCCCGGATTTCGCGTGCGATGACGTGTCCGATTCGGCGCATAAGATCAGGATTCCAGCTGGACCCATAGGCAATGGGGGAGGGAAAAGTGGTGGCGCCATTCGCGCGAAAACCCTTGGGCGCTTCTTCCGACACAAAAAGTGGGATTCCGAAACGTGACCGTTCCATGGCGGTCTTCTGGATATGGTTGATGGCCTTGACGCCGAGTCGCGGGGTGATGGCCTTTCGTTCGCCATTTTCGATCACCGCGCCGCCGTGAGAACCGTAAAAGGCTCCGACCATATTATCGCTCAGTGCCTGGTCGAATTCGGGAAGCAGTTCCACCTCGCCATCCACCACGCGATAGGAATTCCATCCCACAAAGACCTGGTTCAGCTGACCGCATTTTTCCCGGAGCGACATTCTTCCGCAAAGGTCCTTCGCCCGTTTTTCCGCGCTTTGTTTCGGATCCTGATATATATTCATAAACTCGATGACTTTCTTGATGCCAGACAAATGCATTCGCCTGTTATTTTATTCCAGATTCTGCCGAAAAGCATAGAAAAGAGATTCCCCGAAAACAAGAATAAAGCGAAAACGATCTCTTTTTCCTTGATCCTTCATACTGATACCTGTCTTGGCTTTTGCGTAAGGCATATTCCACCTACGAAAATGATTGGGAACGAAATTTGGAGTTCTCCGGCTTGCCGACGCCTTTTTTCTCGTAAGAAAGAGAGGCTGTACCACAAACAATTCTCCAGTCTCC
>CAYWYC010000355.1:0-4143 GCA_964462565.1 uncultured Candidatus Sumerlaeota bacterium
GTGCGCCGTAGAGAATCGCAATGTTTCGGGAGCGTCCCTGGCAGCGCAGAAGAAGAGCAAAGGCCGCGGGCAGCAATGCCGAAGCGAGCAGGACGGGTATGCCGGAATTCAGGGCATGAAGGTTCAGTCCCAGAAAGAGGGCAAAGGAGTTCCAGAGCACCTGGATCAGATGAAAGAGCGGATGGAATTCGAAAAACGGGCCCCAGGGCCATACGGCAAAGTAGTAGGTGAAAACGGCGGAGTCGTAGGGCTGATCGGGCTGCCACAGCAGACGATAAAACAGCAGGAAGAAAAGACTCAGCAGGCACAGGATGACCGGGAAAGGGAATTTCTCCGTTTTATTATTCATACCAGCCATTCAACCTTACACGTTTTCGGATCGATACCCCTGGGGTAATGCCATGCCAGTCTATGCGTCGGCTTCCATTTTGTCGAGCAAGCGACCCGTTCCGTCTTCGACCATTTTGCAATCGCGGATTTCGGCATTTTCGGGCAGATAGGGCTCGAGTTGGGCCAGGACCTGCTGGAATTTTTTCCGGGCGGCAGGATCGTCTGCCACTTCAAAGGCCATGAGGAGTTTGAAAATCGCTTTCATTATTTTATGTATCCTTGATGATATGTGTCAGGGCAGAAATTTGGGGCTCTTCCAATAGCGCAGGATCGCCTTGCCGCGCAGGTGGTTGAAAGGCACTGCCCCCCAATAGCGGCTGTCACGGCTGCTGACGGTGTTGTCTCCGAAAACATAGACGCTGTCCTCAGGCACCTTCACCGTCATAAGGTCCTGAAAAATCCCCCGGTTTCGGTATCTGGCGTACTCGGGCATTTCGTAGGGCTTCAAGTTGCCGATGCGGCCGTATTCATATATCTGCTTCTGGAAAAACTCCGGTTCTTCCACGAGTTCGCCATCGACCATGAGGCGGCCCATGGAATTCTGATGTCCCGGTACTCCCGGCACGGGCAGAAAGGCGAGTTCTTCACCGGGCAGGCCGACCACTCTTTTAATGTAGATGGGTTTTGTCTTCTCGTAAATGGAATCGGGAACCTTGAATATGGCAATATCGCCACGGTCGGGTTCGGAAAACCAGTAGGCAAATTTGGCGACAAGGATACGGTCCTGGCGTTGCTGCCGGTCACGTAGCCAACTGGAACGATGGGGTCCGGGGTTCATCTTTCCGGCAAAGACGTAGCGGTCGCCGTCATCAATATAGACATCAAAACTTTCGCCGCCCAGGATGCTGTGGAGAATCATGTCGTCGCGGCCGTCGTCATTGACATCGTAGAAGCTGATTTCCTGGCGTTGCGGCGATGTTCCCAGCAGGGTCGGGGTCATGGAAGGGGAAGGAATTTTGAAAAGTTCGGCCACAAAAAGCCGGATGAACATGGCGAGGAGGTAGGCCAGGACAAGCGCATCGAGCCATTCGCGAATGGCCATGATAATGCCGCCCTTTTCCTCGGAGGCCGACGCCTTTTTTGGGGCGGTGGTCTTGTCGGGAGCAGGTTTGGGGTCTCTGCTGGTTTTCTTCTTGCCGCTACGGGCCATGTTGAATCCTTAAAGCAAACATTTGCCTGTGAGACAAAGGCTTAAGAATCTGACCAAATAGCGGGCTAATGGTCAAGGAAAAAGGAGATATCGGGCGGCCTGCCAGGGGTTCCGGCTTGCTTTTTGGCGCATATTTTCCCTATATTGAGGCAGATGGTCCCGTGAAAGGATGGTTCATGAATATGAATGCGCTTAAAGGCAGACGGGTTTTGCTGGGAATCAGCGGAGGGATTGCGGCGTATAAGGCGGTGGATCTTTGCCGTCGGATTATCAAGGCCGGCGGACAGGTGCGCGTGATTATGACAAGGGCGGCCTGCGAGTTCGTAACGCCCCTCACCCTGGAAACACTGAGCGGCAATGCCGTTTATCGCGACATGTTCGACGCGGAACGCGCCTGGGAGATTGAGCATATTTCCTTCGCGCGGTGGGGCGATGTGTTGGTGGTGGCTCCGGCTACGGCGAACAGTATTGCCAAAATGGCCTGCGGACTGGCTGACGATCCCCTCAGCACGACGGCCCTCGCTTTTCGTGGACCGGTCCTCGTGGTTCCGGCGATGAACACGGCCATGTGGGATCATCCGCAAACCCGGGAGAATTTGGAAAAGCTGCGTCAGCGCGGTGTTCGGATTACGGCTCCGGCAGCGGGCATGCTGGCCTGTGGCGAGGAAGGCGCGGGCAAACTCGCCGATGTCGAGCAGATCATGGACGACCTTTTCGCTATTTTCAACGACGCCCCCCTGCCCCAGAGCCTCGACGGCAAACGCGTCATGGTTACCGCCGGACCCACCGTCGAAGCGATCGATCCGGTAAGATATCTGTCGAATCCCTCGTCGGGCCGGATGGGATTTGCCCTGGCGGCGGAGGCCCAGCGTCGCGGCGCGCGGGTGACGCTCATTCATGGCCCCGTGTCCATCGATCCGCCCCGCAGCCTGGTCCAGACCATATCCGTGCGAAGCGCCGGCGAGATGAACGATGCCGTGCAATCGCTGCTGGCGGAGCAGGACATCTGCATTTTTTCGGCAGCCGTGGCCGACTACACACCCGCTAATCCGGCGGACAGGAAGATGAAAAAAGAAGAAGGGGCGGAAAGCCTTTCGTTGGAACTCAAACGCACCCCCGACATTGCCGCCGAAGCGAACAAGCGTCGCGCCAAGGGGCAACTCTTTGTGGGATTCGCCGCCGAGACCAATGACGTGGAAGCCAACGCCCGCGCCAAGATGGAAAAGAAGGGCTTTGATATCGTCGTGGCCAACGAGGTTTCCGAAAGAAATCCGGCCTTTGCCGCAGAAGACAACCAGCTCCTCCTGCTCAGCCGCAAAGGCGAACGCAAAGAACTTCCCCGACAAAGCAAAGTAAGCCTGGCCACACCGGTCTGGGATTTCATCGAAAACACGATGGAATAAAAATAATGGCAAGAGGGCTCGTAGTTAGCGACGTGCGTCGCGTCGAACACATCCGTACAGAAAAGGCACGCGACGCACGTCGCCAACTAGAAGCCCGACCCGGAGCATCTATTGAATCAGAACAGGATTTCTGCACAGGCATGATCCAAAAAGATCAGACCGCCTGACGCTCAGTCGATTTTCAGTTCGGCGGCAGCGGCGTTGGAACGCACCTGGTCGGGATTTTTGCAGCCCGGGATAACCGTGGTCACCACTTCGTCGCGCAGGCACCAGGCCAGCGCCCACTGCACCATCGGCACGCCGTCGGGCACTTCTTCCTGCTTGATTTTTTCCACTTCCTTCAGCGTCTTGTCGATGTTTTCCTGGCTGCGTTTTCCGCGCACATCATTATCGGGAAAACTGTCGCCGGCTTTGTATTTCCCCGTGAGAAAACCACTCGCCAGCGGTACCCGTGCCAGCACCCCCAGATTATCCTGGCGGCAGGTATCGAACGCCCCTTCCTCGGGACGGCGGTTCAGGCGATTATAGATAATCTGGATCGCCTCGATGTTGTAGTCCTTGGCCTTGGCGATCTGCTTTTCGATGCTCTCGCCACCGCTGACGCTCAGGCCCAGGTGACGGATCTTGCCCGCTTCCTTCTGCCGGCTCAGCGCTTCCCAGAGTTCATCGTTGAAATAATCCTCGTCGGGACCCGAATGAAACTGGTAGAGATCGACATAGTCCGTCTGGAGCGCCTGCAGCGATTCATCCAGCTGCTTGAGCGCGCCATCGGCGCTGTAATCATGGGTACGGTCCAGAAAGGCGTGAAATTTGTGGCCGAACTTCGTCGCCACGATCCATTTGTCGCGATCCTTGCGGATGCGATTGCCGATCAGCGATTCCGACAGATGATCGCCATAGCATTCCGCCGTGTCGATCAGGTTGATGCCCTCCTCAAGGGCCGTATCGATAATGGCGTCCACCTGGGGCTGTTCATAATCAACACCCCATTCGCCGCCAAATTGCCACGTCCCCACCCCAACGACGGAGACTTTCAGTCCGGTGCTTCCAAGAGTCCGATATTGCATTATGCATCCTTTCGTCCTGCCTGGTTTTTGTTTGTTATTGCTGCATAAAATCTATTTCGCAATCGCACGCGCAATCAGAATCGCAATCGAAATAACGCCCCATACCCTCACGCGAAAATTTCATCCGGCCCCG
>CAYWYC010000356.1:0-4135 GCA_964462565.1 uncultured Candidatus Sumerlaeota bacterium
CCCGGCTCAGCAGGGCTACGGCGGGCATGAACCAGGCGGTGTGGGGGAGCCATTGTTCGGTCCATCGCCATGAGTTCTTGAAGTCGTGGGCGTGTTCGTCCACCAGATAGCAGATGCCTTCGCGGTCGTCGGGATGGGCGGTGATGCCGTTGTAAATGCCGCCGGGAGCATTGGGGCATTCGTACACGAATTCCTTATTGTTGCGTCCCTTTCCATGCATCATGCATGCGTCGAAGGGATTCATGCCAAGGACCCAGTTGAGTTGGCTCAGCGCCTTTTCCAGAAGGGCTTCGCGGTCGAGTTGGGGATCGTCCTTCAGGTCGGCGCAGGCCATGGCGAAGGACGTTGCGATGGAAGCGATCCGCGCGTTTTCCCCCTGCCACCAGTAGCGGGTGTCGTTGTCGTGGGGCTGGAAAAAAGTGGCGCGGAATTCGGTGTCGGAATAGTCGCGCACGAGCTGGCGGGCGTACTGGAAGGGATTGGTGACTTCGCCGGTGATGGCGAGTTGAAACTTGAGAAACCGGCGAATGGCGTCGATGGCCTTTTCGCGATGGGCGGAATCTTTTTCCAGGCGCAGGTATCGCAGCAGCGCCACCACGGGCAGGCCTTCGTCGGAGGGATGGAAATAGGGTCTTTTGCCTTCATCGTCGGCGCGGAGCCAGTCGGTGTATTGGTCGTTGGTGCAGAGGCGTGCCGTCAGCGATTCCATGCGGTTCCGGGCTTTCTTGAGCCAGACCCCATCGTCCATCGCCAGGCCGATTTCCGTGGCAGCCAACAGCCCGCAATAGTCATCGAGTATATTTTCCTTGCCGTCATTCAGGTATTCCTGATTATACGCATCCAGGTGGGCAAAGCCGCGAATGGCCGCGTCGAGGTAGAGTTCGGGAGTATAGTCACCGGGGAGTTCCGCCGCGGCAATCCGCGCCAGTGCGGCAATGGTCACGCCCGCGCCCTGGCGCATTCCGGCCTGGTAGGTATCCTTGTCTTCTTTGCCATAGCCATAGGTTTTGTCGCTGATCATGGTTTTTTTGGTGCGGCGGTTGTAGCCGGCCATTTCGTAAAAATAGCCCGCTGGATTCTGCATTCGAACGAGCAGGTCGGCGCCATAGATCGCTTCTTCACGCAGACGCCGCAGAAGCGCTTCGGTCCCGACAAAATCGCAGCCTTCCAGGCGTTCCACGGTTTCCAGCATGGTCCATACGGGCATCGGCGCCTGGTTGGGGTTCATGTAACTGGAGTGGTTCAGGTGGCTCAGGTTCTTGCTCCAGTCGGCCGAGGCATCGTTCCAGCCACCGTGGACATCGATCATCGTATTGGGATCGTCGATAAAGGTGGCCTCGCGGTCGGCGGCATCGACTTCGCCCGTGTGGCGCTGTCCCTTGTAGTAGAAGAGGACGTCGGTGATGGTATTCTTGAGAAGCTGGTGGTCGGCAATTTCAAAGACCGCCGACTGCACCTTGCCAAAGGGCAAACGTGCTTCGATGATATATCCTCCGGCCTGGGTGCATTCTGAAAAATCGGCGCTGTAGAAATACCAATCGCGCCATTTATGGACGGGGCCTTCCTCGACCATGACTCCCTCGAAAACCGCTTTACCCGTGGCATCGTTGATCAGCGCGAAGGGTACTTCGCCCTGGCTTTGCCACGTTCGCATTACGGCCCGTTTGGGCGCGCGGCAATCGTAGCCGATGTGGTTGGTCAAAATGCGTGTCAGGTGCTGCTGTTGTTTCTCCGAGTTCATGAATCGATTCCTTTTCAGATTTCCCGGCATATAAGGTCTATGCAAGATGCCGGAAGAGATAATTTATGGCAGTAAGGGAAATGATATGCAACAGGAATTCTTGACCAATAATCCGGATTCAGGATATGCTGGACGGGTATTGGACATCTAAAGCATTGCGGGAGAGGAGCGTTTTCATGAACAGGCGAATCCGGATCTCAGGCAGTATTCTCTTGTTGGTCCTTTTTATTTCATCATCGCTTTTTGCCGACGACTGGCCCCAGTGGCGCGGGCCGAATCGCGACGGAATCAGCGCCGAGACCGACTGGTCCAGCGACTGGAGTTCCTCGAAGCCGAAGGTGCTATGGCGGGTCGATATCGGCACGGGCTTTTCATCTTTTGCCATCAGCGAGGGACGGCTCTATACCATGGGCAACACGGCCGACAGCCGACGCGCACCCCGCGACGAACAGAAGGGACGGGTCTATTGCCTGGACGCGTCAACGGGCGACGAAATATGGCGGCATGAATACCCCAGCGCCCTGGTGGCGGTGCGTTACGAAGGCGGACCGACCTCGACCCCGACGGTGGACGGGGACGTGGTTTATGCCTTTGGCAAGCTGGGCCAGTTTTTCTGCTTCAATAAAAGCGACGGCAAAATAATCTGGCAGAAAGACCTGAGCCGGGAATATGGCGTGCAGGTATCCATGTATGGCCTGTCCAGTTCGCCCCTGATTATCGGCGAGCGGCTGTATCTGCACGGCGGATCGAGCACCCTGGCGCTGAACAAGAGCGACGGCAGTCTGATCTGGAAAACGGACGGTTACGACGGCAAAGGGGCGGGATATTCGAGCCCGGTTGTCGCGCGGATCGATGGGGTCGATTGTCTCCTGTCCATGCAGGCCAAGAACCTCTATGCCCTGCAGCAAAGCGATGGCAAGGTTCTGTGGCAATACGAATGGATTACCCAGCACAACCTGAATATTGCCGATCCCATCGTGATCGAGGGGGATCGGGTTTTCATTTCTTCCGATTACAATCACGGGGGAACTTTGCTGAAAATGTCGCGCGACAAGGCGGAGGAAATCTGGATGACGCGGAAGATGCGGAATCATTTTATGACGAGCGTGCGCTTTGGCGATTATCTTTATGGGTTTGACGATGATGACCTGACGTGCCTGGACCTGAAAAGCGGGCAACCCGTCTGGCAGACGCGGGAATTTGGCAAGGGCGGCCTGAGCGCCACGGCGGATGGACGGCTGATTGTGCTTGGCGACGAGGGGACGCTGGCAATCGTGGAGGCTTCGCCGGAAGGGCCGAAGATGCTGGCAAGCATGCCGTTGCTCGATGGAAAATGCTGGACCATGCCGGTCCTGGTTAATGGCCGCATTTACGCGCGCAACGCCATGGGCAATTTGGTTTGCATCGAATGCCCGAAGCGCTGAGGTGAAAAGGCTTTATCGTGGAAGAATGGCCTTGGCCGGGGTCAGGCGGACGGAATCGACCCGGCTCGGGTCCACGCTGATTTCGATGGAAAGGGGACGCTTCTGGCCGGCGGCGATGGCCGTGAGAAAGCTGTGCGAGACGGTTCCCACGCTCTTGCCATCGGCGTCCCAGGCTGATGCTTCGATCACCAGGGTTTCGTAATTCTGTGCGTTTTGGTTGGTGATATTCGCCTGGACGTGGATGGTGTTTTCCAGTTCGTCGGAGGCTTCCCATCGCAGATCGTCTATCTGGAATTGCATCTCGGCCGGTTTGGCGGCCAGACGTTTTTCGATCGCTTCCTTTTGGGCTTTCAGCGCGTCGAGGCTTTCGCTGCGGGTCTTCAATGCTTCATCTAATTGCTCTTTTTCCTGCTTGAGTTCCTTCAGTTCTTCCAGGGCTTTGTTGTATTGCTGGCGCAGGCTGCCTTCGGCGGCCACATCGCTTTTTACATTTTCAAATTGCCGGGCATATTTGGATTCGGTTTCTTTCAGGTCTTTTTTGAGCTCCGAGACTTCCGATTCCAGGCGTTCATTTTCGCTCTTCAGGGCCTTCAGAGTCTGGGCCGCGCCGGACAGGTCCACCTTGAAATATCGCACACGGGAAAGTGGAAAACTCTGCTCGGTACCATTCACCAGCAGTTTCAGGGAGTCCTGTTCCAGGACGATTCGCGGCGTTTTGATCGTTTTGCCGGTGGATAGTTCCACCTCAAACCCGGCTTGCGGGTCCGTATCCTGGGCGGACGGCATCGTGGAAATCAAGCCCATGCAGATTATCATCAAACCAAGGAGTGGCCTTTGCATTCTGGCGGAGTCCCCCTTCCGTGCCCTCTTTTATTCTGCTGCGATTATCGGAATAGCCGTTTCCGGCCTTGCTCCGGCTTTCTTTTTAGCATAGCCGGAGCGGCACTTGCAGCATAATTCAGAAATAGAC
>CAYWYC010000357.1:0-4127 GCA_964462565.1 uncultured Candidatus Sumerlaeota bacterium
CCAGGCATCGACCTTGGGTTCGGCTTTTAAGAAAAGGTCACAGGGTAATAAGTTCCGATGCGATGCTGACGGCGTGATAGCCGGTTTCTTCGGAGCATGTTTTCTCCCCGCGGCAGATTCCTTGCATGGTTTCGTAAATCCGGGAGCCTGCATCGGCAATGCCCTCGCCCCGGATAATGCCGCTGGCGTCCACGTCGATGTCGGCGGCCATGCGTTTGTATGTCTCGGCGTTGCCCGTGATCTTGATGGTGGGGACAATGGGAAATCCGACGGGGGAGCCGCGTCCGGTGGAGAAGAGAAAAAGCGTCGCGCCGCCGGCAGCCATGCCGGTCATGGATTCCACATCCTGGCCGGGGGTATCCATGAAGGAGAGCCCCGCCTGCCGGACCGGTTCGCCATAATCGAGATAGTCCGACGGGGGTGTTGTGCCTGCCTTGTAAACGCAACCCATGGATTTTTCCTCGATGGTCGATAGTCCGCCTTCGATATTGCCGGGAGTCGGTTGAGAGCCTCGAATGTCCACACCGCTTTCCCGGCAGCGGGCTTCCACCCGTTTGACAGCGGCGATGATTTTGCTGCGGACGGCTTCGTCCCGAACGTTTCGGGTGATCACATGTTCCGCGCCGAGAAGTTCGGTGGTTTCCGAAAGGATAACCTTGCCACCTTCGCGAACGACGCGATCGGTGACCCAGCCGATGGCGGGGTTTGCCGCCAGGCCGCTGGTGGCGTCGCTGCCTCCGCATTCCAGACCCACTACCAGATTCGACATGTCGGCATCGCAGGTAACAGTAGAGCCTTTCAATTCTTCGCGGAGTTCGCTGACCTGGGTTTCGGCCCGGGCATAGGCTTTTTCGGAGCCGCCTGCTTGCTGAATGTGGATGAAGCGCACGGGACGTCCGCTTTGCCGGATGGTCTCGACCACTTCTTCCGATGGTGTTCCTTCGCATCCGAGGCCAACCCACAGGACAGCCCCCACATTGGGATGGGTGGCCAGGCGGGTCAGGACTTCGGTCGTGCGGCTGAAATCCTTTCCCAACTGGCAACATCCGCTGGTATGGGCCAGGCTCATGAGCTCGTCATGCTGCAGCGCCAGTTTCGATACCAGAGGCGCGGCACAGACAGAGGCGGGAATGACGGCGATATAATTGCGGATGCCCACGCGGCCATCCTGGCGGGCGTATCCCTGAAACTTAATCATGGCTTTCTCCCTGAGCGCGCAGGCTGCGGATATTATGCACATGCACCAGCGCTCCGGCTTGAATGTCCCGCGTTGCCAGGCCGATGGTCTCGCCATATTTGATGACTGCATCACCCGCAGGGATATCTTTGACCGCGATCTTGAAGGCAAAGGGAATGTCCTCCGCGATGGTGATAGCGTCGATGGACAGGCCCTTTTCGAGCGACGCCAAAGCAACGGCCACGTTATCGTCGGGATGAATGGTCAGCAACTTCTGCATTTCCTCACCTTTCTCGGCAGCCACTTAAGCTTTTTCCTCATGCCAGTTTGCGCCACCATAAGCGTCGGGCAGGGGCGTTTCTTCATCGCCGGGCGTGTGCACCTTGCGGGAACGGGTGAAGACCATAAGGGCGGCCAGCGTGGCGAACATGAAGGGAATGATGAAGAAGGCACGCCCCAGTCCCCGGGTGTCGCCTATTTCACCCATGAGCCAGACAGTCGCCCCAAAACCGGGAATGCCACCCATGGAGAGCAGGATAAAGATCATGGTCGAATCTTTCCGCAAACAGTCCACGGCATAGGATTGCAGGCTCGGCCAGAAACAGGCCACCGTCAACCCCGCGGCAAAGAGCATGACATAAAGCCCCGCCAGTCCCGGCAAAAAAGGAATGGCAATGCTGATTGCCATGCCGCATAGGGCCGAGCCGATGATAAGCGCCTTGAGATGATGCTGGCGGAAAAAATGGCCCGAAGCGAATCGCCCGATGATCATACCGGCGGCAAAGCAGGAAGTACCGATGCCTCCCGCGCGCGGCAGGGCTTCGAATTCGATCTGCACATAGCTGGCCACCCAGAAGGTAAAGCCACCCTCAACGCCACCGGCCAGGAACATGGCCCCCATAAAAAGCCAGGCAAGGGGATCGCCCAGGATATGCCGCGTATGGCGCAAGGTATCGCGGAAGGCTTCGGCGCTGCGTCGGTGCTTGCGGCGTTCCAGCAAAAGGAAGAGCAGTCCCGAGAAAAAGCAAACGACCGCCGCCCCAACCATGATGGCCCGCCAGGAAACACCGCGCGTCAATAGTTCGCCCACGCCCAGCATCGTGGTCAATACCCCGATGGACCAGAAGCCGTTAAGCAGGTTCAGATATCGCCCGGAATCGCGGGGGTGCAGGTCCTGGATCAGGGGATTGACCAGTCCCTCGACCATGCCACTTCCCAATCCGGCCAGCCCCATCGCCATCAGCACCATGGCATAGGTCGGGGCCATGCTGTACATGATCATCCCCGCGCCCATAAGCAGCAGGCTGAAACCGATCACCCGCGTCTTGCCCCAATGGGCCGCCGCGAAGCCGCTCAGCCCCAGAATGATCACCAGCAGAAAGGTACGCCCCGCCTCCAGAACGCCGCCTTCGGCCAAATTGAAGTGGAGTTCTTCCGCCATCTTCAACAGGCAGATAGGCGTGACCACAGACACGCAGGAATAGGCGATAAAGGCCATGGCGCAGGCCCAGTCGAGGGGTTGAAGTCGAAGGCGGCTCATGGTCAGAGGCTGTCGATCACCTGTTGGTACCACGGACTTCGCGGCGGACCTTGCAGCAGAGGGTCGCCCGTTTCCTGCATCCAGCTGCGGATGCCTTCACACAGGTGTCGGCTCAGGTCGGTATATTCCTTGTCGTCGGCCAGGTTGTTCTGCTCCAGGGGATCGGCTTTCAGGTCATAGAGTTCATAGGGTGGACGAGGCCGACTGAAAATGCCAACCGATGTGGAATAGATCGGATTGTGTCGAATATCAGTTGGGCAATCGTAGCTCGCGCCGGATTCAAAGTTAATGATGTACTTGTATTGCTTCGTGCGGATGCAGCGCATGGGATCGTAGATAGTGTGGTAGGTTTTTTCGGCAAAGACGGCATCGCGATACTCGGAGCCGCCCTGCATGTAAGCAAGAAAGGACTGCCCATGCACATTATCGGCCACTGTCAATTCCAGGCCGTCGGCAATGGTTGGAAAAATATCCACGTTTGACACCAGCCCCGGCAAGCGTTTGCCGCCTTCCGCATTCCAGGCGGGGCCGTCCACGATCAGCGCCGTGCGGATTCCGGCATCGTAGAGCGTGCATTTGGCCATGGGCATGGCAATGCCGTGGTCCGCCGTAAAGATGACGATGCTGTCGTCGCGCAGGCCGTACTCATCCAGCGTATCGAGCACAATCCCCACCGCCCGGTCCGCCTCCCGGACGGCTCCCTGCAGGGCCGCAAATTCCTTCCGCGCCGCGTCGATCTGTTCCGGATACTCCGGATCCTGGGGGATATAATCAGGGATATAGATGCCTTTGGAGTCGTCCGGTTGCGCTTCGCCGAAATCAAAGGGACGATGGGGCTCGAAGAATCCGATCGACAAAAACATGGGCTTGCGATCGTCGCAGTGGCGGCGGATATAATCACCGGCGCGCCGGGCCACCACGATGCCGGGATTGCTCTGATCAAACTCCACATGGTGGTAGCCCAGGTCTTCGATATTCGGGAGCGAAGTCTCATGCATCACCCCAAAGAGGGCGGTGCGATAGCCATACTCATCCAGAAATCGGGCCAGGTGTTTTTCTTCGCGATTCAGCGAAAAGCAGAAATCCTGTTTGTCGGGATTATGATGAGCGAGTCCCAGCAGGCCGATGGAATGGGGATAACGTCCCGTGAAAATCGAACCCCGACTTGGCGTGCAACCCGGTGAGGTGCAAAAATTATTTTCAAACAAAACCCCGCGCTCCGCCAGCTTCTGCAAGTTCGGCGTATCCACTTCGGCAATGCCATAGGGGCTGATATGCGCCCCCAGATCGTGGCAATGGATCAAGATAATATGGGGTTTGGTCCGAGCCATTGGCTTCTCCTTGTCCTTGTTGATCTCAGTTAAGCGCAGGCTTTTTGCTTTTGCAAGTGGAATGCTATGGATTATTGTA
>CAYWYC010000358.1:0-4126 GCA_964462565.1 uncultured Candidatus Sumerlaeota bacterium
CTAATAAGCTTTGGCCTTGTACCAGTCGGCTTCGTACATGCGTTTGTCGGCGAGGGTTTTCTCGCAGAGTTGTTTGTACTTTTCCGATAGAACGAAGGGATCGACTTCGTCCAGCGGAAAGGGGTGGTCGAATTTTGCGAGTTTGCGTTTGAGGCGGGTTTGCATTTCGTCAAGGACGTCGGCGTATTTGGGATCGCCCACGAGGTTTTTCTGCTCGCCGGGGTCGTTTTCCAGGTCGTAGAGCTGGTCGGGATCGAAGTAGTGGGGAAACATGTGCATGGCGAATTCGCCGGAAGGTAGGCCGCGCATGTTGAAGGCCTTGTCCACCTTTCCGTTTTTCATGCGTTCGATTTGCTCCGGCGTGTGACGCCAGGCGATGTACTTCCACTTGGATGTGCTGATGGATCGGGCGTAGCCGAATTCACCGTAGATTTCGCGGCGGTCATTTTCCTTGCCGCGGATATGTTTCCATCGTGATTCGCCGTCGATGGGAAGTTCGGCGGGTAGTTCGCAGCCGATCATGTCCATGAGCGTGGGGATGAAGTCGATGTTCTGGATGCGGGCATCGGAAACGCTGCCTTCGGGGATATGGCCCTTCCACATCATGCAATAGGGGATGCGCATGCCGCCCTCGTAGAGCGAGAACTTGGCGTCGATCGTGCCGGGGCCGTGGTCGGTGGACCAGATGAAAATGGTGTTGTCGGCCTGGCCCATTTCCTCGACCTTGCGCATGACCGCGCCGAAGGAATCGTCCATCCAGAGCGCGCCGGCGGACTGGTGGGTGACTTCAAGTCCGGCGGCTTCAAGACGTTTGAAGACTGTTTCGCGCGGCGGCTGGACCTGGGGCATGGCGTCGATGTAGCCCTTTTCCGTTTCGATGCCTTCCAGTTTCATCGAGTCCACATGGTGGGGGCCGTGGATGGTGGTGGTGGCCATGTTCAGGAAGAAGGGCTGGTCGGCATCTTTTTGATTATCGAGAAATTCGAGGGCCGCGGCGGTGGTCCATTCGAGGTTGTGAAACTGGAGTTTGCGGAGGGGGCGGTTGTCCGTGTTGCCCCAGCAGACGCCGTCGGCAAAGTCAAAACCCGCGCCCATGACCTGCTCCCGCATGGCGGCGTAGTCTTCCTCGAGTTTTTTCGCGACTTCGGGATCGGCGGGATCCGCTTCGAAGTCGTAGCGGTTTTCCGTGAGTTCACCGCGGGGGATGCCCGTGTGCCATTTGCCGCTGAATCCGGTGGCATAGCCGTTTTCCTTGAGGAGGCTCGCGAGGTTCACCGAACCCGGCATGACGTCCACGTTGAAGTCGATCTGGGCCTGGGTGTCGGTGGGATTGTTGCGCAGAAATCGCGGTGCCTTGCAGTTGCCCGGATAGTGGCCGGTGAGATAGGAATAGCGGCTTGGGGTGCAGGCGGGGGATGCCGTGAAGAAGTGGGTGCAGATGACGCCCTCGCTGGCGATGCGGTCGATGTTCGGCGTGAGGACTGGGCCTCCGCTGTAGCCGAGCATGTTGAATCCGGTGTCGTCGGTGATAAACCATACAATGTTCGGTTTGCGGTCGGTCATATTCGTGTTCCATTCCTTCAGAAATGTTGATGGCAATCATAGCCTTGCGGGCCGCAATAATCAAGCGGGGCTTTTGACCAGGCTAGCGTATATTTTTTTCAGGCGCTTGCCCATGGTTGCGGCGGTGTAGTTTTCGAGGGCGCGTTCGCGGGCCTGGGTTCCGAGTTTCCGGCGCAGGCAGTCATCTTCGACAAGGCGCGTGAGGGCTTGGGCCAGGGCGGCGGAGTTGGCGGGTGGGACGATCAGGCCGGTGGTTTCGTGCTGGTTGATCTCGGGAACGCCGGTGTCGAGATTGGTGCTGACAAGGGGCAGGGCGGTGAGCATGGCTTCGATCTGGCAAAGGCCGAATGCCTCGCTGCGCAGGTGCGCCGGCAGGCAGAAGACGTCTCCCGCCTCGCGCAAGCCTACTGCTTCGTCGTCGGATATGGCTCCGAGAAATCGGACGCGATCGGTGAGATTTTTTTTATGAACAAGGGATTCCAGCCGGGCGCGTTCGGGGCCGTCGCCGCCGATGAGGAGGACTGCTTTTGCGGGGAGCTGCTCCATGGCTTCCACGAGAAAATGGAGTCCCTTGTAATAACGCAAGACACCGAGAAAAATGATGCGGGTGCGGTCGGGGCTTTCGTCGCGGAGTCTGGCGGCAAAGGCGCGGCTGGTGTCGGTGCTTTCGTATTCGCTGACGGGCACGCCCAGAGGGACGACCTTGCACTTTTGGGCAAAGGGCTGGAGCGTGGCGGACGAATCGATATAGCGCTGGGATGTGGGCATGATGAGGTTCAGGCGGTCGAGAAAGCGGCGCTGCAGGGGGCGATAGATGAGTCCGGTGAGTTTCTGCCGCACGATGTCGCTGTGATAGGTGGCAACCATCCGGCAGGGCTGGTTTGCCAGAAGCGCGGCCAGCTCGCCCACGGGATTGGGCATGTGGAAATGGAGGATATCACTTCGCAAACGGCGCAACCACTTGACGTAACCGGGAGACAGGGGACTGGAAAAAGCGCGAGCCAGACAGCCCACGCGGACGACGCGAACGCCGTCGATGATGTCGTCGTGAAGCTGGCGGTCGCGCGAGGCGACAAGGACGGTCACGTGGTACTCGTCGGAGGTGGCGTCGGCCATCCAGTGGATGCATTTTTCGATGCCGCCGAGGACGGGCGGAAAGTAATCCTTGTACACGTGGAGGATCGAGGGGCGGGGTGCGGTGCGCATGTCAGTTCCACCCGATTCCATAGATGCGCGCGAGGCGCCGGGCGATTTTGTCCGGCGTGTGGCGCGACTCGATGAGGCGTCTGGCACCGAAGCCGAGGCGTCGGCGCAGGTCGGAATCCACGCAAAGTTGATAGAGGGCGTCGGCATAATCGGCGGGGCTTTTTTCGTCAAAGAGCAGACCGCTTTCGCCATGAAGCACAACCTCGGGGAGGGTGTTGGTGTTGGCGGCGACAACGGCTTTGCCCAGGGCCAACGCACGGATGGCACCGGCGGAACTGAAGGCGGTGGGTACGGTGCGATAGGGCAGGACGATGATATCGGCGGCGGCCAGGCGGCGGTCGCGTTCGTCGCGCCCGACAAAGCCGGGTGAAAATTCGATGCGGGATGTTTGGGCGGACTTGCCGATGCGTTCGCGAATAGTTTCGAGATAATGGTCTGCCTGAAAACCCTGGGATACGCCGCCGAATATGCCGAGGGTCGGCAGGGGGATATGGCGGGAGTCTTTTTTCAGTCGCTCGCAGAGAAGGTCGAAGGCCTCGATGGTTTCTTCGGTTCCCTTGTTCGGACCGAGATAGCAGAACATGACGATACGGAGGGGTTGGGTTGAGATTTTGGGCTTGTTCTTTTCCTCATCGGACTTCTGGCCTTTGAAGGGATCGTGGCTGAGGCTTTTCAGGTTGAAGACGTGGGGCAGAAAATGATTCTCCGTTTCGATAAAGAGCGGGTGCTTTTCGAGGGAGGCCCTTCCGCCTTCGGACAGGGCGACGACGCCTTCGCAATCGCGCACGAAGCGGGCTTCGATGCGATTCTTGCGCCATTGCACGCGGGTTTCGGCCAGTTTGGTCAGAGCCACATTCAGCAGGCGGAGGGGCGTGCGGCCCTCGAATTCGGTGGGCACATAGCGAAAAGGATTGGAGCAGAGTTTCGGCGGATCGTGAATCGTGGCATAAAAACGGGCCCGGGGCAAAAGGCGCTGGAGAAAATATCCCGCCCAGAATTCGCGGTGGAGGGCGTTGCCCTGTTCCATGTGGACGATGATGCCTGCGCCCTTGTCAGCGGTATGGGTGGATGCTTTTTCGCGGACATAATCGCGAATGGCGGAGACCTTTTCCGTAGCGTCGATGTTTTCGTCAAGGCCGCCGGAAAAAAAATCAAGGCAGTCGTGATTGGGAATGCGTTTCAGGGCTTCGTGGAAATGTTCGGCATATTCGACGATGGCCGTCCGACCGGGATCGGAGGGGCGCAGGTGGAGGATGGCGGCGTTCTGTGCATTGGTCATTCGCGCTTCGTCTTTCCTCGCGATGATGCTATTGGTGCGTTATCGTGAGAATATGGGTCGGGCTTTCAGCCCTCTCTC
>CAYWYC010000359.1:0-4101 GCA_964462565.1 uncultured Candidatus Sumerlaeota bacterium
AAGCCTTTCAAAAATTCCGACAAATGGCTTGTAGGTAAAACCCACATTGGAGTCGTTCTCCTAAGTCTTTCGTGTTAAGGCCGACTCGGATATGGCCTTTTATCCGCAGATTACGCAGATGGTAAAGCGCCAAAGGCGCGCCCCATAATAGCCTGGGGTTTCAACCCCAGGTCGGACAAAGATAAAGAAGAGAGGGCTGAAGGCCCGATCCATGCACAAGAATTCTAGAAAGACTTTTGAAAACAACTATAACATGATTTATGTCACAGGCCCGTACCGTTTTCGCGTGCTCAGATTTGCGCAACCGACGTCGCTGACTATAAGCCCGTCCCGGTCATCTATTGACTGGAATTAGTTGGTGGATTTGATTCAGGCGTAGAGGCGGAACCAGGCTTTGGCTAGTTGGATGAAATGGGGGTTGTAGCCGTGGGGGGTTTGGGCGATTTGGGTGTAGCTGCGGGTTGCGGGGAGGTGCTCGAAAAGGGCTTCGATGGTGTCGGGCGGGCAGACGGTGTCCTGTGCGCCGGAGGTGAGGAGGACGGGGCAGGTGAGGCGTCGGGCGTGCTGGAGAGTGTCGATGTAGCCGACGGCTTTCCATCCTTCCTGGGCATCGATGGTGAGCTGGCGAATGGCGTTCCAGGCGATGTTATAGGCGGAATCGCATTTGCGGGCCTTGGGAAAGTTGGTCAGGAATGGCTGGTCGGCGGCGACGCACCGGACGCCGTGGTCGCGATAGAGAGAGGCCATGAGGAGCGATCCGCCGCCGCCCTGGCTGGTGCCGAAAAAGGAAACGCGGTCATCAAGACATGCGGGCTGCTCCAGGGCCCAGTTGACGGCCTGCGCCGCGTGACGGAGCCAACGGAAATATCCATCCATTGCCCCGGAATGAATCGTGTCGGGCAGGACAGGCCAGGCTTCGGCACCGCGCTTGAGCGATTCATCGGCGCCCTTGGGCGTGGCATAGCCCAGGGGGTTCACGTGGAGCACGTTGAAGCCCGCGGCCACCAGGTCGGGATGGATGCTCATCTCGGCGCCATAGCCGGGCAGGTGGACGAGCAGGGGCGCGCCTGGTGAATGGGCCGGCTGCCAGTATCCATAAAAGGGCTTTTCGCCATCGGGCTGAAAGCGGACATAGTTCTGCCCCTGCACATGACGGATGCCGTACTGGTGATGATTGTCGGGGCCGTGCATGATCTCGACCTCGCAAGGCATGGCGCAGGCTTCCATCCAAATCTCTTCGAGCCAGACATCGACTTCTTCTTCCGTGGGATAATAGCCGCGGATTTCTTCATCACTCAGGTTTTGCATGTTTCTTTTTCTCCTTAACGCAGGGAAGCAATAGTCACGGCCATGCCGCCGTCTTCGGGATCGGCCAGTTTGCTCGACTTCACCAGGGGGTGGCCGCGCAGGTGCTGGCCGATGGCATCGCGCAATGCGCCGGTACCGTAGCCGTGGATGATGCGCACCTTGTCATGCTGGGACATGACGGCGCGGTCGAGATACCGGTCCACGGCATCCAGTGCTTCTTCGACACGCTTGCCCAGCAAGTTGAGCTCGGCGGGTACGGTTTCCAGGGGACCGCCGGAGAGATAGCGGTAAGAATTGTATCGGGCTTCGGGTTCTTCGGGGGCCTCGGCGGGGAGCAGCGCGCTGAGGCGGGCGTCCACCTGCATCTTGCCGATCAGGATTTTGGCGCGCTTTCGATCCTTGTCAATGCTTTCGATACGCCCCTGCTGTCCGCCTTTGCCAAGGGATACCCAGTCGCCTTCCTGCGGTTCATAATCTTCTTCGGGCTCTTCTTTCTTTTGGGGCGCTTCGACCTGCTGGAGAATTTCTTCCTCACGCTGGCGCATTTGCTCGATGCGTTTTTCGGCATGCTTCTGGTCGCGGGCGAGTTCTTCGCGGGCCTGGGACAGGGCCTTGCGCGATGGCAGATTGGCGATGCGCTTTTCCAGATCCTGCCGCGCCTTGTCCAGCAGTTTCTTGTATTCCTGCTCCAGTTTCAGGTCGGCGTCGGTCTTGCGCCGATCGACCTGGGCCTTTTGCTTGTGCAGGGCGCGACGGTCGGCGTCGGCCTTCTGGCGGGCCTCGTGCGCCTTGCGGATTTCGCGCTGGAGGATGGCTTCCTTGTCGTGGAGTGCGCTCAGAAGTTCCATCATCTCACGCTCTTCCTTGGGCAGGGCCGTCTTGGCGGCTTCGACGATTTCGTCGGGCAGGCCCTCGGCACGGGCGATGGTAAAGGCCTCGCTGATGCCGGGGGTGTCCAGTTGGAGCCGATACTGGGGCCGATGGGATCGCGGGTCCAGGCGAAACGAAGCGTTGCGTCCGGCGGCAGAATCATGGGCCCAGTCCTTGAGCGTGGGCAGGTGCGTGGTGACCAGGGTGAGTACGTCACGCGAGATCAGCGCCTCCAGAATCGCCCGGCCCAATGCCCCCGCCTGAAGCGGATCAGTGGCCTTGCCGAGTTCGTCGAGCAGGACCAGGGCGTTATGTCCGCAGTTTTCCAGGATCGTCGAAACACGGCGGATGTGGGCGGAAAAGGTGCTGAGTCCGGCGGTCACGCTCTGGTCGTCGCCCATCTCGGCCAGAATCTGCGGAAAGACCGGCAGCCGCGAATCGACGGCGGCGGGAATGGGGATGGCCGATTGGGCCATCATGGCGAGGAGTCCCACCGTCTTGAGCGAAGTCGTCTTGCCACCCGTGTTGGGGCCGGTGATGATGAGCACCTTATTTTCGGGAAGCAGTTTCAGATCGAGGGGTATGCTGTGGCCGGGATCGCTGAAGTAGATAAGCGGATGGTGCGCCTCGATCAGGTGGATGGGTCGCGAGGAGTCGATAGACGGACGATGGAGTCCGTGGCGGTAGGCCAGTTGCGCGCGAGCCAGCCAGAGGTCGAGCTGGACCATGGCGTCGCGGTTGGCGGCCAGGTCGGTGCAATAGGGACGCACCCGGTCGGCCAGTTCCACCAGGATGCGATAGATGATTTCCTGCTCACGGCGGAGTTCTTCGGAGTAGTGGTTACCCGGCTCCACCAGTTCCAGGGGTTCGATAAAAAGGGTCTCGCCCGTGTTGGAACTGTCGTGGACGATGCCCTTGGCCTTGCCGCGCGAACCGGCACGCACGGGAATCACCATGCGTCCGTTGCGTTCCGTCCAGTAGCTGTCCTGCAGGGCCCCGGCGTCGGACATCTGTCCGAGGATTCGGGCGCGGATTTTTTCGATCTCCCGTTCCAGGCGTTTCATGCGCTGGCGACAGGAGCGGAGTTCGGGACTGGCCGAATCGCGCACGGTTCCCTCGTCGGTGAAAATTTCGCGAATCTGCGAACTCAGGTCGAAGAGGGGATCGATCTTTTCCATGCGCGCCCAGGTGACAGGCATCTTCTCGCGGCTGTTCTTGATCTGCTTGCGGATGTCGGCGCACTTTTCCAGAAACACGCGCAGACTGAGCCATGCCGATGCTTCGAGAAAGCCCTGGGGCTTTTCGAGGCGGGCGATGATCTCGCTGCAATCGTCAAAGCCACTCAAAGGGATGCTACCACCGCGATCCAGGACGCCCAGGATTTCCATGACAGCATCGTAGTGGCGGTTGATCTCCGATTCATCGCTCGAAGGATGGGTAGTCGCGATCGCCTGACGCGCCGCCGGCGAAGTCGCCAGTTCGGCCAGACGCTGCAATACGAGGGGGAATTCAAGTCGATCAAAAGTTATCTTGTCCATGGTCTGCTCCGGTCAAACCTTGTCATTTTTCCAGTTTTCGGGAGAAATGCAAGCAAAACCTTGGCGAAATGCCTTTGCAGGTGCACGACATAAATGGGGTGGCTGGGTATTTTATCAGCGGATTTCCGAATCATTCTGAAAAACGCATTGGTCATTTTCTTCGCGCCAAAGGTGCTGGAACTCCGAATCGTTCAGAGAAACGTTTTGATCCTCCTATTCGCGCCATAGGTGCCGGGATTTCGAATCCTTCTGAAAGACGCTTTGGTCCTCTTTTTCGCGCCAAAGGTGCGAGACATGCCAGCCCAGAGCATCGCTCTGGGTTCAGGCAGGATTTAATAAAAGAGGGCTGAAAGTCCTCGACAAAAAAGCCCGAACCATAACTGGC
>CAYWYC010000360.1:0-4082 GCA_964462565.1 uncultured Candidatus Sumerlaeota bacterium
AGAATCATAGAGTGCGTCGGCTTGCCGACGCCTTTTTTTGCGTGGAATCTATGCAACAGGCCAGAGCCCCAGAGCCCCGCAACAGCAAGGCGAGGGCAAGCCCTCACACTCCAAAACAGCAGAAGTTTGAAAAAGGTAGAAGGCTTGGTCCCAAGGGGGTATGGTGGTCACGGAAATTTGATAATGCGGTTGCGCTGCCCGGAGGATAGGAACAATGAATAAGATGCGAATTGGTCATGGCTACGATGTACATGCCTTTGAGGAGGGTGATGGGATTATTCTGGGTGGTGTGCGGATTCCCTATGATAAAAAACTGAAGGGGCACAGCGATGCCGATGTTTTGGCTCACGCGGTTAGCGATGCCATCCTCGGTGCGGCGGGGCTCCGGGATATTGGCTATCATTTTCCCGATACCGATCCCAAGTGGGAAGGCGCGGACAGCATGAAACTATTGGCGAAGTGTTTGTTTATGGCAGAGAATGAGGATTATGCCCTGCAGAACGTGGATGTTACCATCATTGCCCAGACGCCCAAACTAATGCCTTACATCGAACTCATGCAGCATAAGCTCCGCGACCTGTTTCATGATTATTTCGCGGAGAGCGATATCAACATCAAAGCCACGACCCACGAAAAACTTGGAGCCCTCGGACGCGGGGAAGGCATCGCCGTCCACGCCATTGCGCTCCTGTTGAAGAATTGAGTTCGAAAGTAGGGGGCTGTAACATAAGTGGCAAGCAATATAGAAGAGGCAACCCAGGAATCTGGATCATCCAAATAACGTTTCAGTGCTGTAAGCCCGGCTCAAATTGGGGCGCGCTTACAGCGCTTGCTTTTTTTACGGCCTTGGTCCTGGGGTTTCGCTTCCTTCAGTCGCTCCACCCCAGGCTATAATAAATCGCGCTTGCAGCGCTGAAACAATAATCAATGATTGTGTCTTTATTTATTTTGCAGCCCCATATCACTTAACTCCATAAACACGAAAGGATCCGTCGTCGAAGGTGACGAGGATGCGGCTGGCATGATCGATGGGTCGAGTTCGACATATACGCGCTGGGCCAGATAGTTTTTGTCAAGGGCCGCGGAAACGACAGCGTCATAGGATTTCTGATCCGGACAAACCGCATAGACCAGATATCCCCCATCGGCCAGGGCAATGGGCGTTTTGGAGGCAGTCACCCCGGGCATGGCAATCAGGCCCTTGGACCGTCCCGCCGCTTCATTCACTTCTCCCGCATCCATCGCCAATAAAGGCATGCAGATCATGGATACCGCAAAAAGTACCAGCAAAATCTTGTGACATGTAGAATTCATTATCTGTTCTCCCTGAAAATGTGAATCAAGGCATATATACCAGAAAATATAGGGGAGGGGCATATATAAAACTCATATTTCTGAAAAAACAGGCAGAAAAGATTTTAGTCTGCTGAACTATTCCTTGCCAAAATGCTTGTTGATGAGAAATAATAATAAAGTGAAAGGATGATATCCATGCCTGCAATATCCATGTTCTACGGCATTATCGTATATCTGTATTTTTTGGACAATAAGCAACATGACATGCCGCATATACATGCTAAATATCAAGAACACGAGGTAATCGTTTCCATTTCTGATGGCGGCATTCTTAATGGTGACTTCCCGAGTTCAAAAATGAAATTGCTGCAGGCTTGGATTGAACTTCACAGAGATGAACTGATTGCTGATTGGGAATTGGCAGTTTCAGGCCAGCACCCATTCAAAATCGATCCCTTGAGGTGAGGCATGAATCCAAGAGTCAAGTCAGTGAAACCGACCGATGATTTCAGATTGCAGATTCTGTTCACGAATGGCGAGCGGGGTACCTATGACTGTTCGCCTCTCCTTGATTTCGGTGTGTTTCAGGAGTTGCGGGATCTCAACTATTTCAAACGAGCCAGATTGGTTGACGGAACCGTCGCATGGCCGCATGAACAGGATATTTGCCCGGATACGCTCTATTTGGAATCCGATAAGGAAGCATGAGCCTTCACTCTTCTTTCGCTACACCCCAATTTCTTCCAGTTTCTTTTTCAGTTTTACCAATTCTTCCTCGGGATTGCCGCCTTCCATTTTGGGAAGATATTCGAGCGACAGGTCGCCCTCGTAGTTACGGTCTTTCAGCGCGCCGATGATCCATTCAAAGTCCACCGTTCCCTTGCCGACGCATTCGGTCATCTTGTCGGGCGCCGCGTCGCGCAGGTGGACATGGGCCAGGCGGTCCAGAAAGGGAGCCGTCTCGGGCATGGGGATTTTCTGCATGGCATAGTGGCTCGGGTCGAATACCACCTTCAACTCCGGCACGGCATCGAGCAGGCGTGTGCCCTGTTCGATGGTTTCAAAGGGCGTGGCAAAGTGGAGTTCCACCCCCAGCGTTACGCCGTGGGCCTCGGTCACTTCCAGAATCTCATGGATCGACTGGGCCGTATCCTTCAGCACTTCCTCCCAGTCGCGGTCTTCCGCGCGATAGCCCGGATAAAAGGAGCCGACCTTGATGCCGAAATGATTCATCAGCTTGCAGACGGCGGCCGCTTCCTTCTTGCGTTGCTCGATGGTCTCGGCGTCGGGACGCTGGTGCAGGTGTCCCAGGCTCGTGTTGATCGCCACGGGCGTCAGCTGGCTTTTTTTCAGCATTGCTTCAATCGACTGAATCTGTCCGTCAAAGTCATCGACCAGTTCCTTGGGCATGATATGCCCGAAGCCGGGGATGCAGATCAGGTCCACATACTCAAAGCCCAACTCATGCACCCGATCCAGGGCCTCGTTGATTGGCATTTTAAACGCGCTTGTTGAACATGCAATTTTCATTATAGATCCTTTCAATCATATTTTAACGGTATATACACTATTCACACCACCGGCATCGCTCGAGAAGAGGACTTCCTTTTCGCCGGGTGAAAAGATGGCGTGAGGGTGGGCGTGCTGGTTGGCCAGGCTGGAATCGTGGCGGCAGAGTTTTTCCACAGTCAGGTTGTCTCCGACGCGGCGGTGCAAGGCCATGTACTTCCCGCCCGTTTCCATGTCCGTGTCCCGGTCCGGATAATAGGCGTCCGACACAAAGAGGCTGGCATCGCTGTTTCCCTGGTAATGCATCGAGTGCATCGCCGGAAGCAGATAATCACCGATAACGGTTCCATCCGTATTCAGATGGAGGAGGGAGGACTTGGTGGTGGAGAAATCGGCCTCCACCTGTCCCGGGGGAAACTGCCGCCATTGCACTCCGACTGTGCCATCGGGCATAAAAAACTCGTGCACCAGAAAATCCTCATAGGCTTCCTCAAAGAGTGGTCGGGCCTTTTTCTTACGGATGTTCTGCCGCGCGTCCACCACCCAAAGCCGATGGTCCGGCATCAGTCCGCCTTCGTGACAAAAGACGATCGTGTCTTTGTCGTGGGGATGGATGAGCACATGACTGATCCAGTTGTTCTCGCCCCAGGCGCAGAGCCGCGATTCATCTTCCAGGTCAATCGCCATGACCAGCGACTTGGGGTGGTAATAAAAATTTTCAAAGAGCGAAGAGTAAATTTTTCCGGACTTGGTGTATTCCGGCACAGGCTCGCGGATGGAGAAGGCGATACGATCACATTCCTGCGTGATGGTGGGCAGGGCGATATACCAATTGTCTTTGGTTCGGAAAATCTCGCGCGTCTCCCCATTCTCCAGATTCAGACGCGTGATGGCGTTATCGGTTTTGACAATAGCGATATTCTTCCCGGGCCCCACGCAGAACTGTGCTCCCGGAAAGTCGTGAAGGTCTGTAAGCACGTGGCAGCTTCCGGCCTGGCGATCAATCCGTACGATCTGCCATTCGCCATCGATCTGGGCCGACAGGATCAGGCGTCCTTCGGCGTCATAGGAGGTGGAGGTGAAGTACGCATGAACCGCTGGCATGGTGTCCGGAAAGTGCCGCGTAACTTCGGCCCCGGTCTCGGGATCTTTCCAACTTTGCGGACAGTATTCAATTTCCTTGAGAGCCATAATCTAGTCCTTTACCTCTATCCAGTTTGAACTACAGTGTAGCGGGAAGCCGGGAGGATTGCATTGGTTTTTTCATCGCAATTGCA
>CAYWYC010000361.1:0-4042 GCA_964462565.1 uncultured Candidatus Sumerlaeota bacterium
CAAGATGCCGGCGGTACGTTAAGCGGTTTGCGGATGAAAATATATCAGGAAATATTAGACATGATTGACAAGATGAAAAGGATTTGAGGAGGCTTTTAAATCTTGTCTATCCTGTTAATCCTGTCTGATTCAGGGACTCGATTGCGATTGCGCTTGCGAGTGCGAATTTGTAACCACGAAAAGCAAAAAAGGCCCCAAACAATAATATCCGCGGCATCCGCGGTTGATTAAAAGGAAACGCCGAGACGCTGAGACGCAGTGCACTTGAAGCGCTTTGCCGATTTGAAAGTATATTCTGTCTGATTCAGGGGTTCGATTGCGATTGCGATTGCGATTTTTTAACCACGAAAGGCACGAAAAAAAAGACCATGCAATAATATCCGCGGTTGATTAAAAAGAAACGCCGAGGCGCTGATGGACCGCAATATATATCACACGCCCTTGGTCTCATGATGTCAATACCGATGGTTCCGGCCTTATGAGGATTTTATCTGAAACCCTCTTTTATGTCGTGCATCCATTTCGCAAAACTCAAAATCAAATCTTGACATTCCGGCCTTGAACAGACAATATAGTTCGCTCTGGTGGGGGAGAACGCCAATACAGCGCCTCCATCGGATAAGCGGTCCAGGCTGGGGAAGTAGCTCAGTTGGGAGAGCACAGCGTTCGCAACGCTGGGGTCGGGAGTTCGAATCTCCTCTTCTCCACCATCCTCCGGGCCGCGAGTCGATTAGAACCAACTCTTTTCAGATTTTATCATTTTTACAGGATCCACCCGACCAGTCAGGCTAGTCGGGCGGGTCAGGAAGCAATCAGAATCAGGACCATGCCCGTTTTGCCCAGGCGGTGCAGCGCATGGGATCGCGCGAATGGACCAGTTCATCCAGCAGGATTTTGTGCAGGCGGTCACGTTCGGAAGCCAGTGCGGGGTCGTTGATGCGGTTGGTCATCTCGTAGGGATCGTCTTCCAGGTCGTAGAGTTCGTCGGTGTCCAGCAGGTTGATGACCAATTTGTAGCGCTGATCCACCACGGCGCGCCAGGGATAAAATTCGCTGCGTTGCTTGCCCGGCACAAAGAGGTGATCCGCGTCATGCTCATCATCCCATTCCGGTTCGCCGTCGTTGCCGAAACGGGAATAGGTGACGAATACGTGCTCGTTCACTTTGCTGTCTGGATCGCGCAAAACCGGCATCAGGCTGCGGCCCTGCAGGTGCTCCGGTGTGTCTATGCCTGCCATGTCGCACAGTGTCGGCAGGAGATCGATCTGCCCGGCCAGCGCCTGGCTCACGGCGCCTCTTGCCACGTTGGGTCCCTTGATGATCAGGGGAGTGTTGATGTTCTCGTTATAGGCGGTATAGCCCTTGCCCCAGCCGCCATGAGAACCCATCTGCTCGCCATGGTCGCTGGTGAAAATGATGTAGGTATCGTCACCGTGGAGACGTTCGACCGCATCCACGAGCCGTCCGAGTTCGGAATCGATAAAGCTGTTGCAGGCCAGATAATAGCGCCAGTAGTTGCGCAGGTCTTCTTCCGTATTGTTGTGGCCATGGGCGACCCATTCCTGGTGCGATGGTTTTCCTTCCGGCGCACCTATGATCACGTTCGGGCGTATCTTGAACTTGGATGGATCGATGGCTTCCAGAAATTCCCGGGGAGCCATGAAAGGCCCGTGGGGTTCGTCGTAGGCGACGCAGAGCAGAAAGGGATCGTCTCCGGCCTTTTCCAGAAAGTCGATCGCCCGATTGGTCACGCGGTGTCCCCAGCAGTCCTCTGCGGGGAAGGCGTTTTCGAGCATGCCCTCGTAATCGTGACGGGCGAACTGTTTCCACTGTTTCGCCTTTTCCGGCCCAATGTCATCCACATAGCACTTGCCGTCATACCACCATTCCTGCGGAAAGCCGCCTTCGGCCTTGCCATAGCCATTATATAGCCCGCCATCGAGGTGCCACTTGCCTGTATAGCCGACCTTGACACCGGCCGCCTTGAAGATGTCGCCCATCATGGGAACGTTTCGGTATGGGGTTGCGTCGTTATACCAGGCACCGTTTACGGGCGCGTGGAGTCCCGTCATGATCGTCCCACGCGCCGGCGTACAAACGGGAGCGGAACAATAGCTGCGATCAAAACGCACCCCCTCCTCCGCCAGTCGATCCGTATGAGGCGTCACAGCCCCGGGTTCGCCGTAGCAACCGAGATGGTGTTTATTGGTGGTGTCGGTAAATACAAAAACGATGTTTGGCATAAAGCAGTCTTTCTACATGCGTTGATATTTAGGGCCATCGCCGCCTTCGGGGAGGACCCATTTTACGTTGCGATAGGGATCTTTAATTTCGCAGGTTTTGCAGTGGACACAGTTCGAGAAGTTGACCTGAATCTTGACGAAGTTGCCCTCTTCGTCGAGTTCTTCTTCATAGACCTGGGCCGGGCAGAAACGGGTGCAGGGCATGGCGTATTCTTCGCGGCATTTTTTACAGGTTTCGTTGTCGAGAATCTTGCAATGGCTGGGCTGGTGCTCGTTGTGGATGGTGCCGCTTTTATAGACGTCGGTCAGGATGTCGAGGTTCAGGTTTTCATCGGTTTCCATCTTGGCCGGTTCAGGGGCCGGACCCGCCTTTTTCAGGGTCTCATAATCGGCATGCATGGTCTTGCGTCCGCCGGGAAGTTTGCCGCCGGTGAACATGTGCAGGCCGCTCCAGATCAGGCCGGGGATCATGCCTTTTTCGAAGCTCTGGCGGAAGTTACGCGCCTTGTAGAGTTCCTTGCCGGCCCAGGAGTTCTCGAATTCTTCGCGGTAGTCCAGACTGCCGGCGGAGAAGTCGTCCTTTTGCATGGCTTCGAATATTTTGTCGGCGGCCATCATGCCGGACTTCATGGCCAGGTGCACGCCCTTGAGGCGCATACAGTTGAGCATACCGGCGCTGTCGCCCACGAGGACGGCTCCCGGCACGGCCAGTTTGGGGATGGCGTAATAGCCGCCTTCGGGCAGGGTCTTCGCGCCATATTCCTTTACCGTGCCACCTTCGATCATTTTTTTCACGAAGGGATGCTTTTTGAATTGCAGGAGTTTGTCGTGGGAATTCAGGTAGGGATCCTTGTAGTCGAGGCCATAGACGATACCCAGTGCCACGAGGTTGTCTTCGAGGGCGTAGATAAAGGAGCCGCCGTAGGTCTGGAAGTCGAAGGGGAAAAACATGGTGTGGAAGACCTGCCCCTTTTTGACGCGTCCCGAGGGCACTTCGATGAGTTCCTTGAGGCCGAGTCCCCAGCATTGCTTGTTGGCATCGGCGTCCAGTTTGAATTGCTCGATGAGTTCGGTGGCGAGATAGCCCCGTGTACCTTCACCGATGACCGTGACCTTGGCTTCGAGGTCCATGCCTGGGGTGAAGTTGTCGGTGGGCTTGCCTTCTTCATCGATGCCCTTGTCGCCGATTTTGACCCCGACGACATGGTCGTTGTCGATCATGAGTTCGTTGGCGCTGAATTCGGAATAGATTTCGACGCCGAGTTCTTCGCATTTTTCGCTGAGCCAGCGGGTGATTTCGCTGATGGAGGCGATATAGTTGCCTTCGTTGCTCATTTCACCGGGCAGGAACATTTCGGGGAGCATGAACTTGTGGGCACCCATGAGTTTATAAACGCGGTCTTCTTTTACGGGCGTGATAAAGGGCCATTCTTCTGGATTCATCGCAGGGAAAAGTTCCTGGAATGCGATCGGATCGACCACCGCTCCCGAAAGGTTATGATTCCCGACATTGGCTCCCTTTTCGATCACCAGGACCATGGGCTCTTCAATCGGCTCTTTGCCTTCGCTCTCGGCCTTTTCATTGTAGGCGTTGATATTGGTCATCAGGCGATACGCGGCGGCCAGGTTTGCCGGGCCGGCGCCCACAAATACAACATCCAGTTCCATGCTTTCACGTTCTTCAGCCATCATGCGCTCCTATTACACTCATTAAAATCGAATACCAAGTATTCCAAGAGGCAGTAGTTTAGCCCTATCGCCTTTCACAATCAAGCAAGGAATGCATGGTTGGGCAATTA
>CAYWYC010000362.1:0-4009 GCA_964462565.1 uncultured Candidatus Sumerlaeota bacterium
ATTTCGGTTTTTGGCTCTGCTGCTTGAAGGATTAAGGGCGAATTGCCGGCAGGATGCCGGCGGTACATGAAAAAGGGGCACCGCCTTGAGACGATACCCCTTTCCCAAAATGATTACTATCACTCCCTACTCATCCAGTGGCTTGCGGATCGATTTTACATGCTCGAACTCACCGGTCGGATTGAACTCGTCATTTCGGTCGGCATACATTTCCTTCAGACGTGTCACCAGGTCACCGGGCAGCGGAGGCAATTCACCGATCTTCACGTTCTGGCGCACCTGATCCGGCTTCACACCGCCCAGGATAATGCCACTGATCGCGTCTTCCGCCAGAGCAAAGGCCGCCGCCATCTGTACGGCGGACTCGTAGCCTTCCGGCAGCATTTCCTTGATTTCCTGACCCACGGTCAGCATGGCGTCGCGTTCGGCCGGACGATACCGGTTGCGCGTATCGGGCCACACAAACTCATGACCCGGCGCGTATTTTCCACTGAGCATGCCGCTTTCCAGCACCCAACGTCCCACGAGCCCCACGCCTGCGGTTTTGGCTGACTCAAAAATCTTGCCCAGTTTCTGACGCGCGATGCTGTAGGTGATCTCCAGCATGTCGATACGACCGCTCTGGATATGCATCAATGCGCGTTCCACCGACTCGTCATTCACCTGCGGCCCGGGAATCGACGCGCCGATATAGCGAATCTTGCCCTGGTCCTTCAGTTTTTCAAATTCATCGATCAGGGCTTCCATGTGATCCTTCTGCGTCGGAGCGCCGTGAATCATGTAAATGTCCAGATAGTCCGTTCCCAGGTCGCGCAGGCTGATCTCGCACTCCTTGGGCAGTTCTTTGGCGCGATCCATATCAAAAGACCCCGCGTAAGACTTGCTGCTCAGCACGAGTTTGTCGCGATCATAGCCCTTGATGGCCCGGCCCACGATCTCCTCGGCCTTATGATAGCTGTAGGCAGAATCCAGATGGTTGCCGCCGGCATCCAGGTAAGCCTTCACTGATTCAATGCCCTGATTATCCTCGACTTCACCATAATAAACACCGCCCAGACCCCAGGTACCATAGCCGATTTCCGTAATCTCCAGATCCGTTTTGCCTAACTTGCGCTTCTTCATAAAATCAGTCTCCTCAATAGGTTTGGTTTCAGCATACTTTTCAGGGATATTATGCTAATGGCATGGAACTATCAAGGGAAAGATTTCAGAAATCCTTGCCTGGGGATTTGCGGAAGCCTTTTATTTTGACTTCATAGGCAAAAAGCGATACAAAGACGCGATGAAGACTCTGTGGAGAAGTCCTTTTCTCACACTGGCCCTGGTAATAATTGACACAATCGCTCTCTGGCAATTGTGGATGAGTAGTTATTATCTCCGTCATGCCATGAATCCCATGTTCAGCCAACCGATCAACCTGGCCGAGCCCTACGCCAACGCTATCCCCTGGCTTATCGGGCTGTGGTTGTTGATTTTAGCTCGATTCGGATTCTATTCGCACCACGAACGCATCGCCAGCCTGAACCGGATCGGCTCTATTATATGGTCCGTCATCTGGATATGTGTCGCCTGCACCGTATATAATCTGGTTTTCAAGCCGGACTTCGGCCGGAGCGTTATCTTTTTCTTCGGAGTGGGTGCTTTTGCATGGCTTCTCTTTTCCCGGTCTCTTTTCCGCTATACGAAGCGCAAGGCTGTTGAACGCGGCCATGGCAGGATACGCGTCATTGTCGTAGGTGGCGGCGAACTTGGCAAGGAAACGATGATGCGCATCAACGAGCATCCCGACATCGGATTCCGCCTGGAAGGCTTCATCAAGGCCTACCCCGAAGACGAGCGTGAAGAAATCGTCGGATATCCGGCTCTGGGCCATCTGGAAGACCTGATTCCCGCCATCCAGCGGCACAACGCGGAAGAAGTCTTTTTTGCCGTGCCGGACATGAAGGAAGAGGAAACTTTTCATAAAATCGAGGATTTACAAAATCAATGCGACGTAGTCTGCAAGGTGGTGGCGAACATGCTGTTTGTTATTGCCAATCGCTCCAAAGTAGATGAAATCACGGGCCTGCCGGTAATTGCCTTTCGTGGCAACAAACTGAATCCTTTCCAGCGCATGGTCAAACGCACTTCCGATCTTGCGGGTGGTCTCTTCCTGGCCATTTTGACACTTCCCCTGGTACTGATCTTTGCCGTTCTCATCAAACTCGATTCGAGAGGCCCGATCCTCTTCGCTCATGAACGGGTGGGCAAGAATGGCCGCACCTTCCGGCTCTGGAAATTCCGAACCATGCTCCACCAGTGCGAACCCTATGCCGAAGCGCCCATGGACCAGAAGGATCCCCGCATTACCCGTTTCGGGAAATTTCTGCGCAAAACCAGTCTGGACGAGATTCCCCAGGTATGGAACGTGCTTCGGGGCGACATGAGCCTCGTGGGTCCACGGCCTGAAATGCCCTTTATTGTCGCGAAGTACAGCGACTGGCAAAAGGTCCGGCTTAAGGTCAAACCGGGGCTCACCGGATTATGGCAGGTGGCGGGCCGTAAAAACCTGCCCTTGCATTTTAACCTGGAATACGATTATTTTTATGTGAAGAACCAATCGCTCCTGCTGGATGGTGAAATCCTCCTGCGGACTTTTCCGGCGGTGCTTCTGGGAAAAGGAGCTTACTGAAACAGATGTCCACTCTTGACCGATATATTCTGGGCGAATTCCTGAAAAAGTTTTTTCTGATTCTCGGACTTTTCGCCATCATCATGTTGCTCAAAAACGTTTTGGGAGAATTGGGTTACTTTATCAGCAAAAGCCCCGACCCCGTTTTTGTCGTCCTTTTCTTTGTGTACAGCCTGCCGATCGACCTGATCCAGGTGATACCGATTTCCGTTATCCTGGCGATCATGTTCAGCATAGGCGCCATGGCCAAAAACAAGGAAATCCTCGCCATTCATGCCAGCGGAGTCAGCTACCACCGCATCGCCATGCCTCTGGCTGTGGTCATTGCACTCATCACTATCGGTGTTTTTGCCTTCAACGAAACGGTCCTCCCCTTCTGCTGGCAAAAAGTCCGTTATATCGAAAAAGTGGAGATCAAGGGGGAACCCAGCACCCGCCTTACCCGCGAACGCAATATCACCACCAAGGGCAAGGGAAACCGCTTCTACACCATGCGCAGCTTTGACAGTGTCGCCCGTCGCATGGAAGAACCCACGATCACGGACATTATCGAAGGTCCTGGCGGCATTCGTACTATCGGCTTGCGTATTGACGCCGATTTTGCCGATCTTTTGAACGAAGACGCTAAAAGCACGGGGTCGCACAATCTTGTCGCCAATGAGGATTCCGAAAGCAACAAGCGATATTGGCGTTTTCATGACGCCATCGTTACCCGTTTCACCCCTGAGGGCGGCCTGGCGGAACAAAAAGAATACGCACAGATTGATATACTCATGGAAGAAGATCTGGATCGATTTCTTGCTACTAATAAAAAAGACCAGGAAATGAACGCCCTGGAATTGTACGAATTCGTCACCATTCAGGGCGAGCGTAACAAGGGAAAATACTACCGACGGCTCCGCACCGAATTCCACATGAAACTCGCCTTCCCCCTTTCCACCTTTATTCTGGGGATGCTCGGGTTTACCTTCGCCATTCGATCCAGTATTCGATCCATCGTGGTTGAATTCGGCTTGGCGATTCTTTGTGTCATCGTATGGTACGGAATGTTCGGTTCCGCTAATCGCCTTGGTCGCTTCGGCTTTGTGCCGCCTACTGTTGCCGCGTGGTATGCCAATGTATTCTTTATCTTCTTCCTGGGCTGGCGCTTTCGGGAACTCGAACGCGTGCCCAATATCTAAAGTATCGCATCCGCTTATAGTCATTATCTCCCATAAACTATGAGGTGTTTCCTAGTATTACTGCCTATTCTGGATCATTCCTTGAATCTTTCCGGGATATGCGTACAATAGTCTTATGAATAGGAAGTGACTGAGTTGAAAGCGTGCCAGAGCATGA
>CAYWYC010000363.1:0-4006 GCA_964462565.1 uncultured Candidatus Sumerlaeota bacterium
CTTAAAAGCCCAGGCCTATTATGGAGCGCGCCTGTGGCGCTCAGAAGATAACCGCGATTCTTTTTGAGGTATTCAGGATAGCTTTTTATCAAAAAAATCCACGAATAGTCCCTATTTATGTCGTGCACCCGGCTAAAAAGGCCAGATTACCGGAATCAGAAAGGTGGCCAGGATAAGCGTCAGGATCGTCAGCGGAACACCTATTCGCAGATAATCCCGGAAGGAATAACCACCTGGGCCCATGACAATCGTGTTCGTCTGATAGCCGATGGGCGACATGAAACTGGCCGACGCTCCAAAGGCCACGGCAATCAGAAAGGGCTTCATGTCCACATTCATGCTGGTGGCTATGCTCATGGCAATCGGCGTCATTAGAACGGCAGTGGCATTATTCGACAAGACCTGCGAAAGAATATTCGTCATGGCATAGATGATCGCCAATTTCAGAAGTGGATACTCCCCACCAAGAATATGCATCGTCTTCTCCACAAGAAGCGAGGCAAAGCCCGTCTCCGACATGGCCTGGCCCAGTGGAATCGTTCCCGCCAGCAGCAACAAAACACTCGGATCCAGCGAACGAAAGGCTTCGTCCATGCGCAGGCATTTTGTCAAAATCATCAGGACCGCCCCGAACAGGGCCAGGATGGCGATTGGAAAATCCGTCAGTGCCGCCATTGCGATTACAACCACCATAATGCTGATGGCGCGAAAGGCGCGACCATGGTAAAAGATCGCTTTCTCCAGACCTTCCATAATCATCACCGCTTCCGTCTGCCGCAAGTTATTGAAGCCTTCATCCGTTCCCTGCAACAATAAGACATCCCCCGTTTGCAAATACATGTTACGGATTTTATAGCGATGGTGACGGCCGCGCCTTTGCACAGCCAATACCTTTACGCCATACTGGCGGTTCAGGCCAAGATCACTCACCGTCCGCCCCGAAAAAGGCGATTTGGGCAGGATAACCGCCTCTCCCATGCTCAATTCCATACTCCGCATTGGGACGCGCTGGCTATCTTCAATTACCGTACTCAGAGACGCTCTCGATTGGGTCAGAAACTGAGCAATGTCGCGCGAGGTCCCTTCGATAATCAACGAATCCTCCGGCTTGAGCCGAATATCCAGAGCATGAGGCGCCAGAATCACCGTTTCGTCCCTCACGACTTCAAGCAAGCGAATTTTTTCTCCCTTACCGAAAATCTCGCTCACCTTCTTGGCATCCAGATTTGTCCCACTTTCGATAGTGATTTCGGTAACGAACTTGGCGGTCCGCCCGCGCGTCAGCATGGCGGAAAGCGAACTGCGATCCGGTAGCAACTTTCGTCCAAAAAAGACGATGAACAGCCCACCCGCGATGACAAAAACAAGCCCCAGCGGAGCAAACTCAAACATCCCGAAACCGCCGACTCCTCCCACTTCTTTCCGATAAACATCGTTCACCAGAATATTCGTACTGGTGCCGATCAGCGTGCAACTCCCACCTAGAATTGCCAAATAACTCAAAGGGATCATGAAGCGCGATGGTTTGCTGTTCGATTGCCGCGCCACCGCCAGAACAACAGGCACCATCATCACGACGACAGGCGTATTATTCATAAAGGCGCTCGCAGGAGGAACCACCAAGGCCAGCAAAAGGATAAATCGAGTGGGACTATCTCCGGAACGACGGCTCAGCGCCAGTGTAATATTCTCCAAAACCCCTGTCCGCTGCAAACCGGCCGACAGGATATACATCGCTCCGATTGTCACGGTAGCCGAGCTGGAAAAGCCGGAGAGAACTCCGGACAGATCGAGAACCCCGCTGAAATAAAGAGCCGGAAGCAGTAGAAGCGCCGTAATCTCAATCGGAAGCCAAGCCGTAATAAATAGCGTGAGCGCGGCCAGGAGGATGAGCGTTAGGAAGATAATTTCCATAGAATAATCTTTGGCCCGATTGGAATAACAATAACCAGGCAATACTTAAAAAAGAATCGACTGGTTGATACTTAACCCTTATTTTTTTTTGCCTTTTTTTCTTTCAAACCATCCACCACTTTCTGAAAGCGATTCCGGTTTTCTTCCGATACTCCCATCAGGGCTTCATGAGCAGTGATCATCAGATCAGAATAATCGCTCTGGCTCAAACTGGAGCGCAGTTGCACCCGCTTCTCGGGCAGGTCAACGGCTTCTTCCGAAATTGTGAAGCGATCGAGAATTTTCATTTCGTCCAATTGCTCCCGCACGCGGGAGGTTGGCCGGTTCATGGTAATGCTCGGAGCCAGTTGAAACATAAGCCCCAGCATGGTGGAATCCAAAGCCTGGCATTCATGCATATCCAAGTTAATCTTTTCGGCCTTCTTGTTGAGGGCTTCCTGGAAAAGATCCCGCAGTCGCGGAGCCAATTGCCAGCTGCCAAGCCCCTCGATCCGGATCGCGAAATGGTTATTCGTCCAGCCACCGGCGATCGCCCCCCTGGCTGCCGGTTGCACGCGTCGGAAATCTTCGGGAAGCACAAACTTCACCGAGTCTTGTACCAAGCCATCGGCCTGCGCCGGACGGTCATCCGAAAGCCCATCCATGCACGACGACACAATGAAAGTCATGTCATCAGCCGGAGTGAGGCCCGAGAGAAAATGCAGCATCTTGTTCTCGAGTTCCTCACCAACATCTCTCGAAGGAGCACCATGCATCTCCCAGATTGATTTCATCAAGCCCGCTTCCGTCAATTCAATGCCCATACGATTGCGCGATTCGGGAAGACCGTCTGTATAAAAGAGCAGAAAGTCGCCGGCCTTCATTTTCACGGAGTCCGTCTTGTAGTCGCTTGGGCTTTCAATCCCCAGGACAGGGCCTTCGGCTTCAAGCGCCCGGGCTTTGCCGTTTTCATGCACCAGGATCGGAGGTGGATGTCCCGCGCAGGAACAGGTAACCGTGCCTTCCTTGCCATCATAGATGCAATAGACAATCGTCGCGAGGATTGGCGGGTCAAACATTTCTTCCAGCAATCCCCGATTCAAAAAAGCCATGGCCGCTTCCGGCTTCTCAAAAACCCGGCTTTCCGGATACAGAAAACGATGGGCGTGGACGAGTTCCCTGAGAACAACTGTTATCATCGCGGCACTCACGCCATGGCCTGCTACGTCCCCGAGATAGATCGCAAACTTGTCATCCGAAATGGGAACCGTACCAAAAAAATCACCGCCCAGGCGTTCACAGGGCGCGTAATAGGCATAAAAATTCCAATGTTTCATCACAGGAAAGCCCTGGGGCAACATCTTGCGCTGCACCCGCTGGGCCTGGCGCAGATCGGTTTCCAGCGTTTCTTCCTGCTGGCGCAGACGGCCGTATGCCTCATGCAACTGATCCAGGCTGACCTCCAGGCGGGCGTTCTGCTTCTTCAGGTCGGCCAGGAGTTTATCGCGATCGCGAATAAGCCAGCATCGCTCTGCCGCGCGATCGATGACCATCGAAAAAGTGGCGTAATCGGGCAAGGGTTTTTCCAGAAAGTCGAAGGCGCCTGACTGTAAGGCCATGATAATATCCGCGCGCGTACCCGTGCCTGAAAGCACCAGACAGACCATCTGGGGTCGGATCTTGCGCGCCTCGGCCACCAGCTGCAGCCCATCCATCCGCGGCATGGAAATATCCGTGACCATGATATGAAAATCGCACTGCTTGAGGAAATCCAGGCCTTCGAGGCCATCACGCGCAAGGACGCATTCATCCCCGCGGTGTTTGAAAAACTCCTGCAAGGGGAAGCGAACATCTGCTTCGTCATCCACAACCAGGACCCGCAAATTCTGCATAATGGGCCTCCAAATTTCTCAGACCACCCCGCTCCACTGATCGGTCAAAATCATTAAGAAACAACGTAACACTTTTGATATGAAGGTTCAAGCGCAAAGCAAGCCGAAAGATCCGCAGGGATGATGTGTTTTCTTCCCTTGGCATAATCAACCTTGATCCTTCATACTGATATCTGTCTTGGCTTTTGCGTAAGGCATATCCCAACCGCAAAAGCTGCCTC
>CAYWYC010000364.1:0-3997 GCA_964462565.1 uncultured Candidatus Sumerlaeota bacterium
TTCAGAACTCCCGCGAAATATTATGATAGAAAAAATTGCCCCACATTTATGTCGTCCACCATGACGAAGGGGGCTTTGCGGTTTTCGTTGCTTTTTGCGGGTGCTTTGGTTAGCCTTTTCAGATGATAGCATGTCCCATGAGGAGGGGATTATGAAACTGGCAAGCCTGCTTTCGGAAGACCGCATTATGGTCCACATGAAGGCGGAAAACATGAATGAGGCCATCGGGCGTCTGGTGGAAACCTTTGGCGATGACCTGGGCCGCCTGAAGCCCGAAGCCGTGACCCGGCAGTTGATCGAGGTGGAAGACTCCATGCCGACCGACATCGGGCATGGGGTGCGCATTCCTCACGCGCGCCTGGTGGGGCTGGATCGTTTGCTGCTGGCCGTGGGTACTTCGCAGGAGGGAATCACCATTCGCGAAGACAGCGAAGACAAAGCCCGGCTCATCTTCATTATCCTCACCCCCAAGATCCAAAGCACACTCATGCTGCAGACCATGTCGTCCATCTCGCGGCTGGTATCGAATGAGGCCAATCGCAAGGCGCTGGTTTCCACGACCACTTCCCAGCGCATCAAGGGCATCATCGAGGAAACGGGTATCGAGGTGAAGCGGGCGATTATTGCCGCCGACCTGATGAATCCCCCGGAATTCACCATCAAGCCCGACATGACGCTTCGCGATGTGGTTCGGGTGATGGTGAAGTGCAAGGAAGAAGGCCTGCCGGTTATCAATGAAGAAGGCGAGTTGCTGGGAGATCTTTCCACGCGCATGGTAATCGAAGTCGGCCTGCCCAAATATATGAAAATGATCACCGATCCCAACGTGCTCAGTGAATTCGAGCCCTTCGAAGCTTTCTACAAAAAGGAAGACAGCCTCACCGCCGAAGAAGTCATGAACCGCGAAGTCCTGCGCCTCGCGCCCGAAACCCCCGTGGAAATCGTGGCCCACGAGATGATCACGAAGCGTTGTGAACGCGCCTATATCGTCGAAGATAAAAACCTGACGGGCGTGGTTTATCGCAAAGACATCGTGCGCAAGGTGCTGCACCTCTAGCTGTTTTCCCGGCATGTGTTTATCACCGCAGGATTAAGCATTGACGCTTTTTATCTTCCCGCGTAAAATCGTTTCCATAATTTGAATTTATGCCACTTCGCCGTTCATTCCGGCGATAAGCATCCCATTTATTGAAAGGAAAGGATTATCCAATGCACAGACTGATTGCAGCCATGATTATTTTTACCATGATAGCAGGCATCACCGTTTTTCAGGCCGGTGCCGCTGATGTGGTGGTCGATGGGGAAAAGCGCTACCAGACCATCGAGGGATTCGGCACCTGCCTGGTGGCGTGGGTCCGGGACATGCAGAATCTCTACCGCACCGAAGCCTTCCAGAGAACTTATGCCGAGGGCGTCAACTTCAACATCCTGCGTGTGAACATGTGGGGCCCGACCTTTGAAAAGCCCACGGAAGACTGGACCAGGATCAGCTATAAAGATTTCGATTTCAGCGCCAACGGTGGACGCCCGCAAATCTTTGTCGATTTCGGCCAGGGCATTCGCAAGATCAATCCCGATGTCAAGATTATCGGAACCGTGTGGAGCCCGCCGGCCTGGATGAAGATGAACAAGTCGATCACCTACAAGCGATCCGGAGCCATTCGCGCCAATTCTTACGAGGACAACCCCAATCGCGTCGATCCCAAATACTTTAAGCACTTCTGCAAGTGGATGGTGGAATATGTGAAGTACCACGACGAACATGGCGTTGATTTTTATGCCGTCAGTCCCGGCAACGAGATACAGTTTTCGCAGAGCTTCGAGAGTTGCATCTGGACCGGTGAGGACTTTGCCACCATCGTTGCCATGCTCGGCGATATGCTCGAAGAAGAAGGCTACGGCCACGTGAAGATTTTCGGACCCGAGACCATGACCAGCCATCTTTATACGGGCGGTACGGGAAGCTATGTGGATCATGTCAAGCAGAACGAAGCGGCACTCAAGGCCCTGGATGTTTGGGCCACCCATGGCTACGAGGATGGTGTGAAGGCCGAGATGTCGGCCACGTCGTCGCGCCAGTTCTGGGAAATAATCAAGGACACGGACAAGCCTTTCTGGATCACCGAAGGCGGCACGGGTGGTCATGACTGGCCCGCGCCCATCCAGAAAGGTGTAGGCACGGCGATTCACAATGCCCTTGTCGCGGGCAATTGTTCGGCCTTTGTGCCCTGGCAGATTGCGGAAAAAAAGAAATCCACCCACGGCCTGATGGTCATGAATGACTATACGGATAAAACCTATACCGCCATGCACTATTCCAAGTTCATCGCTCCCGGAGCCCAACGTGTCGATGCCACGCCCGGCTTTGGCGATCTGCTGGTCGGCGCTTTTCATCATCCCGATTCCGGCGTACTGACCATCGTCGTCATCAATCCCGGTCAGGCAGAGCAGGACCTGAACCTGACGCTGAAGGCAGTCCCCGGCGTATCGACGCTTCACGCCTTTCGCACGGGTCATAATGAGAACCTGAAAATGCTTGATGATGTGAAGGTGAATGACAATAATGCCTCCGTCCGGCTGCCGGGAGAAAGCATTGTGACGCTTACAAGCGGAGAATCGAAATAGCGTTGACAAGCAGGAACGCAGCGCGTCCATGAAGGCGAAATTAGCCCGGCCTTTTCGATTTACTTCGCGGAATCGGAAAGGCCGGTTTTTCTTTTTCCGGTTTGAGAGATGCCGGGGAAGATGAAAAGATAATCGCGTTTAGAGTCTTTCTCGAAAGAAATTCGTGCTTGCGGATGTTCGACATCGCTATGATGCATTTTTTGAGAAGCCCCGTCTGAGGCGTCAGGTGAATGTAATCTTTCATGCAATTTGAAGATCCACATCCGGTTGACGGCCCTTACGGACCTGACTGCAAACAAGGATTCCCCTTGTACGCAGCATTCACTTTGTTGCAGCGATGTACGGGGATTCGTCGCGGGGACGCCCTGGACGAGACCATGTTGCATGATTTTATTCAGGCGGTGGAAAGTACGGGATAGAGGTTCTATTCCGGCTTGTAGCCCCAGACGATGTTGGCGCTGCACCAGGCTTCGTCGTTGTCGCTGTGGCGCACCAGCAGCCAGCCGTCCTTTTCCTTCAGCACCTCAAAGATCACGCCGCGTTCGGCGGTGAAGCGCTTGGCGTATTTCGGCTTGCCGTCTTTATCCAGGCCGGGGCCCTCGCGCAGGTTGATCCAGTCCAGTTTCACGACCACATAATTCTTGGACGAAAGCAGGGACTCGTAAATCCAGCCCGTGCTGCCTTCAAAATCCGTCACCTTCACGCGGGGACCTTCGCGGTCGAGAACCTTGAGGGGCCAGCCCTTTTTCACTTTCCACAAAACGGGATCGCCTGCTTTGGGACCGGAGCGCATATTGGCGTAGGAGCCGCTGACACTGACGAAAGGATTATCGGAAAGGTCCGATTTCTTGACATAGCCGGTCTTGCCGGAGTTGGTTTCCACCAGGGCAAAGGCGCCTTCGTCGCTCTTGTGGGTGACAGGCGTGAATTGGTCGAGATTAGCCAGCGGTGTGGCGCTGCTGCTGGCCTTGGCGCGTAATTTGGTGCTGCTCGCCTTGACATATACGGGCGTATCGGCTACAGCCACCGTCGTCATGGCGCAAAGCACCGTAATCAGGAGAACGGAGAAGAGGAACGAGGAAGTACGTGAGAAGCGTCGCATAGGAACAAGTCTCCTTGGTTGGTTTTATAAATGATGCTTTCGTTTCGCACAGGCAAAACAAAAAGCCATAGTTCCGGACACAGGAACGGGAGTTCTATTGTCGCCCGCATCTTGTATCCACCCTTAGTATGAAAAAAAAAGCGGCGAATGTAAACTAAAAACCCAGCCTCTTCGCGAATCGGGGAAAAATTATCGGCGGGCCGGATGGGGATGACTCCTATTCGCCGCCGAATGTCCTTCGTATCGCCACCATCCTGGTGGCATGTGGGG
>CAYWYC010000365.1:0-3981 GCA_964462565.1 uncultured Candidatus Sumerlaeota bacterium
AAAACTGACGAAGGCTAGAAAGATGACGGTATAAATACGGATAAGCAAAAATGCGTCTTAATATTTAATTCGGATCAAAGATGTTGCTTCGGGTACCCGAGATGAATGGGGCTCTTTTTTTTGTCGTTTCTCCACAAACAAAATTTTGCATGTTCCTAGTCAGCCCCGTGAGGGGCGTCGGGTTGAATGAAATCCATTTATTATCCTGGAAACTTCTGCTCCGGACGACGGCCCTTACGGGCCTTGCTACAAACGAGAGATCCCATGCCTGCAAGAATTATTTCTATATTTAATATGGCATATAGCGTAGCAGACATACAACTTACAAAGAGCGCCCCAGGGATTATTGCCCGCTTTCGGCTTCCAGCGCCTGGATGTTCATGTCTTGCAGGAGCGACGCCTTTACCCGCTGCAATTCGATGAGCGCCTTGTTGTAATTCACCACGGCCTGCAAATAGTTCACCTGAGCGTTGGCCAGGTCTTCCTGGAAATCCAGCACCTCAAAGATCGTCGCGAAGCCCACGTCGTAACGCTTCAACTGCGAGTCGAGTTTGGCTTCTTCGGCGCGCACATTGGCCTCGAAGGCGGCGATGCTCTTCAGACTGGCCTCGATGGCGCGAACCGTGGAACGCACTTCCAGGCGGATCACTTCTTTGATAAGTTTCAGCTGCTCATCGCTCTGCATCACGCTGGACTCCGCCTGCCGATAGAGGGCTTCCGCCCGGCGGTTCTGCAGGGGAAACTGAAAGTTCAGGCCCACCCCCCAGTCGTAATAATTACCGGTCTCCACGCTGTCAATCGCCTTGCCCGAAGAATCGGCCAGACCCGTCAGGCGAAAATCAGCCGTCGCGTTCAACTGGGGCAATTTCGCGTTTTTATTCACATTCTTGTCAATCTGCGCGAGATCACGCCCCAGCAAAGCAGCGCGATAGTCGGGACGATAATCCAGAGCCTCGCGATAAATCCGTTCATTGTCCAGGTTCACCGGAGAGACCGAAGGACGGTCCAGGGGAATAAGATTATACTGCCACTCCTTCGATGATTCCGAAATATTCATGGCCCGCTTCAACTGGTCGGCCGTGTCGGCAATCGCGCGCTGCGCGTCAATCAGCAAAGCCTCACGCCGCGACACTTCCGCCTCCGCCTGCAAAACCACATTCGGCGGTTCCACACCAGCCTCATTCTTGACCATGGTCACACGCAAAGACTCCCGCGCGCGCTCCAATGAAAGCCGCTGCACTTCATAATTATCCAGCGCGAAAATATAATCCCAATACAACTGAACCGCCGTGGCAATCTGGTCGATCACCTGGGCGCGAAATTCTTCTTCCGCGATCTTGTCGTTCACCCGCTCAATCTGGATGGGCGCATTCGTCACATAGGCGCCCAGGCCTTTCAGCAAAGGATGCATAATCCCCGCGCCCAGATACCACGTATTGTAGGGATCCACAGGAAAAGGGTTCATCCTGCTCGCCCCCGAATAGGTCCGCGTATTCTGGTATCCGCCAAAAAATTGCAACTGTCCACCCGTGGAAATCAACTGAGACAATATCACCTCATAAGCCGACTGGTAATACTTGCTCTCTATAAGATCATCCTCTTCACGAGCATCAGGTCCGTCCCAGATCGGGGTCTGGCTGCGGCTGCGGCGATAATTCCAGGAACCTTCCATCAGAAGGTCGTAAATACCCTTGGCCGCTTCGATACTGTCCTCGGTAATATCCAGACTGTAGGATTCCACGCGAATATTCCGGTTGTTCTTCAGCGTCGTCAGAATGATGTCGGACAATCGTAACCGGCAGGCAGGTCCGGGAAATTGCATGGCCGCCGTCGTCACCCGATCGCCCATAGCCATATAGGTCACATTATCCGAAATGGCATGGTCCAGGTTGCGTCTTTCATTTTCACCCCGAAAAGAATCGATCTGCTCCATTTTTTCCGCAATAGGTTGTGGAGTCGGTGTTACATCATAATTCGCGTGGCAAGCCAGAAGCCCCAGAAGGCCGACCACCAGCAATATCATTTGGGTCAGGAATATACAGAGCGAACGATTCATGGGATTACCTCAGTCTATGAAAAGATATTTTCAAAACCAGCTGATATGAAAAACGAAAAACCGCAGAGAAAATCGCCTCTCTGCAAAACAATGCATTGATGGCGATCTTACTCCGCGGTCAGTATTTTTTCCAATAAAAAAAGCAATGCGACTGGATTTTGACCCTTAGAGCAATTCCAGAATCATGCTGTTCGGCGCCACAAACACAATATGCATCTGCGGAAATTCCACCAGTTTCAGGCGCTGGATCAAATCAGCCGTATCGCCATCCCAGTCAATATTGATCACGCCGATGTTGCTGAACTCGGAACGTGTGTAGATATCCACGTTTGGCACCGCAGCCTTGATCAGTTCCTTGATCGTGTCCAGCTGGGGAGACTCCTGGCCAACCGCCATGATCCGCAGCTTGGCCGCACGCAAAATCATCTTGTCCCACATCGCGTCAAAAGCCGCGAACATGGGCGGCGCGATCTTGTTCAGGGCCGAATAGGTCGCCATCCGACGCGCCTCAGCCGCATCCTTGTGCGCCCCGGAAACCCGCGTATCACGGCTGAAAAGAATTTCGCCGTTATCCGAACGCACCAGTTTCAGCGACACGTACGTTTCCACATAGGTATAATCGTCAAAGTACAATTTTTCTTTTTTAACGGTTTTCGTCTCGATGGACCCGGCAACAAAAACCTCCACCTCGTTACGCTGCGCTTCCCGGCAGGCAGCCATCAACGATTCCATATCCACGCTGGGATCTTTATAGGGAGAAATCGTCGTCATCACCACTTCGCTCTTGTCGGAAGCGGGGATGTTGGGATCATCGGCCAGCAGCGGCGGATCCTGCCACAGGTAACGATAGGGCAGCTTGTCAAACTTGGCGGCCATTTCCTTGCCGTTCATCAGTTCGAGCAGGTAATTCCGGCCATCCTTCGAAGTCACCTCGGCTTCGTCAAAAGTCTCGCTCATGAAAACATAGAAAAGCGGACGAAAAGCGGGACGGTAGATAAAGCGCTTTTCAACCAGATCGGCCCACAGCTTCTCGCAGTCAACCACCACTTCCACATCCAGAAAACGCTGGCCACCGCGCAGGCGGTTTTCAAAAATCTCCTCACGAACGATGAATTCCTTATGATGTTGCGAAACATAAGGCTCCACCAGGGTCCGGGCCCGCAGCATATAATCTGTAAAATACAAACGACCCACCGCGGAATTGATGGCGCGAACGTGGGCGTTTTTCAGCGCCCCATCCAGGTCGTCGCCAACCACCTCATATCGCTCAGTCAGATATGGGCTTGCGGGCTTGGGGGGAATAATATCCTGAGCAAAAGAAATGGACAGCACAAAGAGACAAATTGCGCTGACAAGCAAGGGCATACGCAAAACACGAGGGAGCATGGCTTAAGTGGCCTCCGAAGGGATAGGTATCAAAAACGGAACAGCCACGTCCTGAATGTGGCGGGACCGAATCATGGATACGTTCTTTTCTAACCACATACCGGCTGATTTGTCAATAACAAAAGGGAATCAGACTTTGGTACCGGTTTTTCGCAGATACTCTTCAACGCCCACCTTTTCCAGCGTCCGCAGAGCCTGGGTGCTCAGTTTCAGGATCACCCACTGCTTTTTGGACGGCAGATAGACGCGCTTGCTTATAATGTTCGCCTTCTGCAAGCGCTTGGTACGATGGTTCGAGTGCGAAACGTTGTTCGCCGTATTGTTTTTCTTTCCAGTAATTTGGCAACGCCGAGACATGGTCACATCCTCCTGGTAATTTCCTGGTCACTGCCTGAGCCAAGGTCATAGAACACCCATAGCCTGGACCCGCAAACAGGCAGGCTAACGAAAATAGCACATCATCTCCCTTTTGCAAGCCTTTTCTTCGCTATTTTTTCCCAACCTTGATCCTTCATACTGACATCTGTCTTGGCTTTTGC
>CAYWYC010000366.1:0-3976 GCA_964462565.1 uncultured Candidatus Sumerlaeota bacterium
GTAAAGAGTGAAGATTGGTTGGTAATATTGCCCGGGCGTGTTTTGCCGGCAAGATGCCGGCGGTACTTTTTTTAACCACGAAACACACGAAATACAACGAAAAACCTGAAACAGCAGGTCCCCATATTTTTGCTTGCCGCTCTGCTCCGCATTCCGTATCCTGTAAGAAGGCTCGCAGGATTATTGCATGGAAGCGGGAATCATTCTCGCCGACGCAGGCTGGCCCGCCTGTTGTATTGCTGGCCGGCTTTTTGCTGTCGTCAATATTTCTGGTCGAACCCTTCAGGCTGAATCGGTTACTTGCCGATACAGGTTTTATAGGGGATTGCTATTCCTGCGGGTGGAGGCTTTTGTATGTCGATTCAGAAAAAGGTCTATGAGCGTGTATTAAACATGGCTCAGATGCATAACATTGGTGTTTTGCATCGGGGGTCGAACATGGTATGGACCTGCCGCTGGAACGAAGGCGGGACGGAATCGAGCATTTGCTACCAGATGCTGAAAAGCCCCTATGACAAATCGCTGAAATTGCGCCTCCGCTACAAAATCCTCGACGACAAGGGCCAGCGCCTGCAGCTCGTCGATTATACAGTGCCGATCAAGGTTTCCCTGAGCTACAAGCGCAAGGTGTGGTACTGGTTCGTATGCCCCCTTACGATCAACGGCAAGCCTTGCGGCCGCCGGGTGCGGAATATTTATTTTCTGCCGTCGAGCAATTATTTCGGCTGCAAGCATTGCCGGGACATGATGCTGCGGTCCCTGCCCGTGAGTGAGCAGTTTTCCTACAAGCGGACCCAGTTTCTGACCATGGAAGAAGCCAAGACGAGCAAGAAGCAGGCCGGGGTGATGCCGGAACTGCGCCTGGGCTGGCGGCCCCAGGTGACGCGGCAGCTCTGCCACGAATGCGGCTGCCTGAGCGAGGGCGCTTTTTGCTGTAATTGCGGCAAGGGCCTGGGCGATAATGGGGACCAGAATTTCTTTGAGTTGCTGGGAGTGGAGACCAGTGCCGGTGAGGAAGATATTAACGTTGCCTTTAAGGCCCGGCTGAAGGAATACCACCCCGACCGGGTAGCCCATCTGGGGCATAAGATTCGGGAAGTGGCGGAGCGCGAGATCAAGTTGATCAACGAAGCCTACGAAACCTTGCGCAATCCCGAAAAACGCGCCGCCTATCGCCGGGAAGTCGAGGCGAATATGCAGACGCTCGTAGGCAAGAAGTAGCTGATTCCCGGAAAATCCGCGGGGAGAGAAGGCGGGTTTTCCTCCTGAGGCAAACTATGGATAAATATACTGGATCTATGCTGGGCCAGGCCGTGGGCGATGCCCTGGGGGCTCCTGTCGAAGGACTCAAGGGCGGCCATATCCAGCAGATTTTCGGCGAGCTCAACTATTATGCCGACCCGATGACGGCTTTTCCGGATAAACCATCGCGCTGGAGATTGCCCGGACTCTATACGGACGATACCCAGCAGGCCCTGGCTGTGGCGGAAGTGCTGGCCATTTATGGCGAAGCAGACTGCCGCGCCCTGGCCGATCTGTATCTGCGCCTGATGCAGGAAGGACCGGCGGAGGCCCCCTTTGGCGCACATCGGGGAACGGGCTATTTCTTCAGAAAATCGGTTCCTTCCATGTCGCGGGCAAAAGACGTCCGCAACTGCGGGCAGTTTTCGGCGGGGAATGGCGCGGCCATGAAGATGGCTCCCGTGGGTCTTTATTACGCAAATGACCTGGAAGCCATGGCCCGGGCCGTGATCGATTTTTCGCTCATGACGCACCATGACATCCGGGGCATTGCCGGGGCTTTGGCGATGGCTTATGTAGTGGCGCGCCTGGTGGTGGCCGAAAATGCCGACTCCGAAGCAACGGCCATGGAGATCGCCGAAGGAATGTCGGGCTTCGTGGCGCGGTGGGAAGACCGGCTGGCGGAAGAATACGCGGATTTTATCGCGCCCGAATCGCTGGGCATGCCACGGCACTACATGTCGGAAGCCTTGAGTGTGTTGCCGTCCCTCCTGCGGGAGGCCAACGACCAATTGGCCGAAAAGACCATCGTCAAGGGTGCACAGCGCAGCGAACCGAATGAAAATGTAAGCCACGCCTATTGCGGATTTGCTGTCGCTTCGGTAGTAATAGCGATCTATCGGGCCTTGTCGGCACGAAATTTTGCCGAAGGACTTATTGGCGTGGTCAATGCCGGCGGCGACACGGATACGGTAGGCGCGATGGCGGGGGCGATCCTGGGCGCGCGATTTGGCGCGGAACAGATTCCGGCGGATTGGATCGATGGACTCATGAATGCCGATTTTATAAAGGCGCGAGCCAGGGCCATGCGGGAAAAAGTAGTGAACTGGGAGGCTTGGGGTGATTATATCGATTCCGAAATCAGCCTGACCGAAAAGGAGCAGAAAAGCATCGAAATAGCGCTGGCCGACAATGAAGAACTGCTCGAACAGAAACGCCAGAAAGCCATGCAGAAAAAGGCCAAAAAGGAAGAAAAGCAAAAGCACAAAGACCTGGGATTCGCGCCGCCGCCGGAAGTGTGGCTGGCCGATGAAGAAGAAGAAAAAGATCCCATCCAGTCGAAAAAGGATCGCGCCCGCAGGGGAAAGCGTCGCATCGCCTGGAAAGAAGAACGCCGCCGGAAGCAGAAAAGACGGGGGCCCGATTTAGATTCAGATGAGGATTAGGAAGCACTTGGTGAGGCCCCGGCTTGTATCGGCCGGGGCAAAGGGTAAGCACAAGGCATAGGTTTGGGACCGGATTATTGATTCGATTCATATCTTCCAAGATTAAAAAAGCCTCCCATTATGTGGATAACACTTTCAGCCTGGCCCATGATCCCCAGGCGGAAAATATCCGGTCGGAAGGCTGGTACTTCCAGTTTCTCGCCTTGCTCATCTTTTTGCTTTCCATGATATGTACCGGCTATGTCCAGGACGCCATGCACCTGGCGGTTTTGCGCAAGAAGCATCGCGCCATCGAAAGCAAGCCCAACCGCATCCGCCTTTGCCATTTTCTCTCCGCGCTCTGTTGCATCTTGATTCTGGCCGGGATGTGGCATTTGGGGATGGGAATCCTTTATTACATCTCCGAAATCAAGAAGCCGATCCTCTTCGGCATATTCGCCGGAGACGGGGCCATTGCATTTCTCTTTCTCGTCATGACAACCAGCCGAACCCATGCCCTCTATCGCTCTTCCGGCGGACGCATCGAGATCGAGAGTTCGTGGTTCGACGCCGGTTTCGCGCGCTTCTTCCTGATGCACCGCCTGCGGGACATGGAAACAGGCGAAATGATTTACCTGCCCTGCGATTTCTGGCAAAGAGAGATTGGCATCGTCGAAAAAAACGAAAACCGACTCGTCCTGGTCCTGCAGGATGAATTCAAGCCCTATCTGGTCGTCATACCGCGAAAAAACGGGGGGCTCGATTTTCAGTCCCTGGAATTCAAGGATATCAATATCTGGAATCGCGTACAGTTTCAGATGGAACGCCCCCGGGTCGAACCCGGTGAATTTATCCATCCCACGGACCACCCCGATGTGCTGCATTCCTATATTATTGAAAACCTGGTGGGCCGCCCCTTGGTCCATCATAGAGCCCAAAGGCGGCTTGAAGATCGATCAAAACGAAACACCTGAAAACCCGCGCTTCTTTTAGAGCCGGGAAATAGGCCCAAAGACATGATAACCCCGAAGGGGTTTCCCTGTTTTACAAGCAAGATCCCATGTAGCATAAGGGCAACCCCTTCAGGGTTGTACCATGTTTTGCCGCACTATTTCACGGGTTATAGCGAATCTCGAAAGTCTTTCTGCCAATTAAAAGCCGCGAGATTCTGCAAAAGGGTCAAAAGCACCATTTCTCGGGCTTCAGAGCCGCCCATGTAAAAGGATAGCCGGAATACTTTCGAGAACGGCTCCAAGGTGGGCTTTGCCCACAACCCATTTGTCGGAGTTTTTGAAAGGCTTGCTTGTTCG
>CAYWYC010000367.1:0-3973 GCA_964462565.1 uncultured Candidatus Sumerlaeota bacterium
AAAAGAAAACCGCCCCGGAAATCAGGGCGGTGAATGGAAGGGTCCCATGGCTATCTGGCCCAGGATCAGGCAACCGCGTCTTTCCAGACGTAGATGGCATCGCCACAGATAACCTTCTGGTCGTAGTAGCGCTGCACGCGGACAATGTCGCTCTTGCGGGTATGGTCGCGCCAGTTTTCCACGAGGCAGCCGTTGATGGAACCGGCGGCCATGGTCCAGGTGAAGGAATAGGCAAAGGCCAAACTCTTCAGCGCCGGACGCTGAGGAATATACGCGAGAAATGCGTGCTTCCCCCAAACATAGGACATGCTCGCCGTCTGACCGGGATGGGCCGTGTTCTTCACCGCACGCGGCACCAGCACGCGTTCCACGTCAAAAAGACCGGCCAGCGTCTGCGCTGTGGGGATGCCGTTGGTGGTGTACTGCAGGTTCGACAGGATGTCGGCATGGGTGCGCACCTTGGTGAAGACCTCCTGGGGCAGCACCAGCGTGTTCGGCACGACCTGCGCCTTTTCGATGATGGCGGCCTTGCCCGCTTCCACGGCGGCAATGGGGTCGCTGTCGGCATGGCTCCACTGGCTTCCCGCGGAAAGGGTCGTCCCGTTCAGGTCGCCATCGTTGGCTACGAGCGAGGCCAGCTCGATTTCCTTGTTCAGGTTGATCTTGTCCATCAGGAATTCCGTCCGGTCGATGTCCGGTTGGATGGCGGGATCGGCGTTCTCCCGTTCTTCATCGGGAATGACCGAGCTCAGCGCGTGGTCTTCGCAATAGTAGGAATCGCTGGACAGCGCGAAATCCACCTCGCTGGCCACGGCTCCGGGCGCGCGGCGGTCGCTCGTCGAGCGGAACACCTCACGTTCCGAATCGTAGATATAATACTTGTCCTGCTGCTTGCGAACAGTCACGGGCGGCGCCACAAGGTCGCTGATGAAGGCGGGGTTTTTGTAGCCGACGCTCACGTTGGTCAGGGCTACGTTGATATGGACCTGGCTTGTTTCAGGCATGGTTCATACTCCTTTCGGTATGGTCGGATTGGTTCAGGCTTCGGCTCAGACCGTGCGTTCGTGCAGGCTGATGAAGACCTCGATGATATCGCCGTCGGCGGCGGCAGCCGTTTCGGCAAAGCCCAGGCAGTTCACCTGCGCGCCCGATTCACTCACGGCCTTTACCTTGCCGCTGGCTCCCGCGATGTTCACGGGATCGCCCACGTTGATCGCGCCCGAGGCAATAGCCCGCGCGATACCGGCCTTGCGAACCGAAACGTTCTGGTTTTGCAGGCTCTGGCTGTGGGTAGTAACGCCGAGAATGGACCCGGCATTGGCGGCGGCAGGGAGCTGGCATTCGCCGGCATTCGTCCCCTGCACAACCACCAGGCCCACACCAACGCCCTCGCTGTCGGTGATTTTGTACGCCTTGTCAAGGATGTAGTGACTCATTCCTCTTTCCTCCTCTTGGGATAAGATGGTGCATTTCAAGCAATGAAATGTGTACGGATACTGTGGTTCAGAATTCGGTATAAACCGAACGAAGCGCCTCGCTGTAAGCCGTTTCCGGATGCTCACGCATGTAGCGGCTCACTTTTTTGTGCAGGCGCATGGACTCGGGATCGGCTACGACCCCTTTCATGTTCTGCGGTTGCAGGTGGTTTTCGTGGAAGGCGGATTGGTCGGGCATTTCTTCCATGGGCACGATGGCACCCAGGGATTTCAGAAATTCGCCAAACCAGTCGCGCATGCTTTGGGGATCAGCCTTTTCCGAGAAGGCTTCCGGCTTTTCTCCATCTAGGCGACTCATGAAACGGGCCAGGCCCATTTCTTCCCAGGCGGGCAAGAGCGCACCCTTGCGACGCAGCGCTTCACAAAAAGCACCGACGCTTTCCGGAATTTCACATTGCCCGGGGGCTTCGTAATCTTCCGAAAAGACGGGATCCGCCAGGCCCTTGACGACGGGACTCGCCGCGCCCAGGAAGGACAGCGCCTTCAGGTAGGGCCTGCCGGTGTCCTCCAGTTTGCGATACATCTCGATGCTGCGCTTTTTGAAGGCGCCGGTTTCGAGTTTCTTGCGGAATTCCGCATCCAGGCCGCCCAGGCGCGCCAACAACATATTGCCCACCCGACGCAGGCCACGCACCCAGCCGAAGGCCGGACCGTCCTGCTGATGGTCAACCGTAACCGGCGCTTCATGGGTGGCCGGGTCGTAGTCTTCCACAATCCGGTCCAGATCTTCTTCGCTGAACTTGCCGCGAGAGCCATAATCACCCGCGCGAAAAACTTCCACTTCCATTTCCTTGTCCATAGTGTTCTCCTTTCCTTGCGATATATGAAAAGCCGGCAGATGCCTGTCCCACGACGGGATTTGGTTGAGGGGATGCTATCCGCCGGCGTTTTTCAACGGCTTCAGGCTTCCCGCGTTTCCATGACCGCCTCGACTTCTTTTTCCTTGGCTTCGTTGCCACCGGACATTTTGGTCTTTTGGCCTTCGCCCACAGGTTTGCTACCCCAGTCCACCGGTTCCAGGCCCAGGCGCTCGCGGGCTTCGTTGACCGTGACGATGCTGTGGGCCAGGTGGTACTGGAAGAGGTTCTGGTCGTCATGGGACAACACGGCTTCGTCTTCAAGGGGTGCGGGTCGCTTGTATTTTTCGTAGAAGTAGCGCCGCGACAGGGGAATGCCCAGGGCGATGAGTTGGCGGTCGATGTTGATTTCGGCATCGAGATTGTCGGAGCGCGAGGTGTCGATAGACCATCGTGGAGCCGCTTTTTCGGGGCCGAAATTGAAATCGACGATCCAGCGGATGAGTTGGGAATTGATCGCCGCTTCCAGGGCGCGGGCGTCGGATTCGATGTATTCGTTGCGGACGCCTTCGTGGACCTTGGCCAGGGCATAGCTCCCCGACCCGGAGCCCTGGCCGGCGGTAAGGGTGGCCCCGAGGACGAGTTTCGATATTTCATCGTTACACCAGCAGGCAAACTGCTCGTAGGTGGAGATATTCCCGGCGCGTGTGGCTTCGAGCAGCTCGAGTTGGACGGATTCGGGCACGGTGATGCCGGTGTCGGTCTGGAGGCTTTCGATCACATCCATGAGGCGGTCGCGATCTTCTTCGGATGCACCGGGGCCGTACTTGCCGACGATGGTGGGCGCGCCGAATTTTTCGTTGAAGATGGCCCAGAACTTCAGGTTGTTTTTCTTGAGCCAGTAAAGCCAGAAGGCATGGGCGCACAGGCCGCGGCCGTATGGGTTTTCGTAGAGGTCGCCAAAGGTGAAGGTGATGAACTTGCGCTGCGGCAGGGCCTGCATTTTGCGCGAAGCGGCTTCGCCGGGATGCAGACAAAGGCGGCCTTCGGAATCGAACACAAAGCGTCCGGGCGCGCGGCTTTTGATGTCGGCAATGCGGACTTTGTCTTGGTCGATGGTCCAGATGATTTCCTGCACGCTGAATCCCTTTGCGATGGCATCGAGGATATGGAGCAGGCATTTTTCAAAATTGGGAATACGATCGAGCACCTCCTGCGCAAAGCGGGCGATGGCACGGTCCTGTTCGGAATCGGAAGCGGCGATCACGTTACGGGTGCAACTGAGGATGCCGTTTTTTCGCGTCTGGAGCACCGCAAAAAGATGGGCGTCCTTTTCTTCCATTTCGTTGTAAAGATCAAACAGGCCGTTGGCTCCGGAGCCGGCATAGCCTTCAGAGCGGATGATATGGGAGGGCGCGGCAAGTGTCTCACCATAGGCCCCCCAGAAACCGGCGCTGCGGCTGTTTCCAATTTCTTCGATCGTCGGTTTGGGTCGCGTCATTTTCCTTCCCCTTTCTGTTTTTGGGAGGCCGTTTTTGCCTTCCCTGCATCAGTCCGGGGTTATTGTATGCGGACCGCGAAAAAGGTCCATTCCCGCAGGACCCCTTAAATACCCTTAAAGGACCATCGGTGTTTTTTTGAGGATTGCATTTGGAGTGCGGGGGCTTGCCACCGCCTTGG
>CAYWYC010000368.1:0-3960 GCA_964462565.1 uncultured Candidatus Sumerlaeota bacterium
GCGTCTATCTGCGCAATCTGCGGATTAAAAAACGAACATCACAGTTGAAAAAGCCGGGCAATGTTTCCGCCGAGGACCAGTTCCTTTTCGGATTCCTTGCATGCGTGCTCGAGCAGGGCGCGGTGCATGGCGAGCTGGGCGTGCATAAGCGCGAAGGGCGTATCGCTGCCGTAACAAACGCGTTCGGCTCCCAGCCGCTTGATAGCCCGGAGGATATGGACGTCACGAATGGCGCTGGCGATCAGCGTCAGATTGGGGCATTCTTCGGCAAATTCTATGACGGCAGCGCTCAGGTCGGCAAAGGCGGCTCCCCCCATGTGGACGACGAGAATCTGCATGTCCGGATAGAGCCGCGCGATCTTGGCAATGCGGAAGGGATGGGTGTGCTCGTAGGCATCGGCTCCACAATGAAAGGCCAGCATCTTTCCCGTCCTGGCAATTTCTTCGATCACAGGCATGGAAAGTGTGGGATCGTCGATAAAGAAAGAGTTTTGCGCGCCGTTTAATTTCACGCCGTAGAAACCATATTCTTCCACGCAACGTTTCACCGTGTCTTTGGCCTGATCAACCCCCAGATTCGGGTCGGCCCATCCGAATCCCAGAAGGCGGTCAGGGTGTTTTTGCGTGGCTTTATGGACATAGGCGTTGGCGGCGTCGGTCTCGCGGCGATAGGGTGGTTGCAGCCAGCACAGGGCCTTGTCCACGCCGCTAGCGTCCATGCGGCGCAGCAGTTCATCGTAGGAGATACTGTTGCCGCCTTCGGAAGTAGGCGAGATGTGGCAATCGGCGTCTATAATCATGATCAGGCTCCTTGTTCCTCAGAATTTTCGTCTGGTCCTTCCTGACTATCATGTCCGGGCATCTTGCGCAAGCAAATCAAGCGGGTATTCCGCCAGCCAAGGCGCTTGTAGAAGTCCAGCGCGAGGCTGTTATTTTTATCGGCCAGGAGTTGAAGACGCGTCCCGCCTTTTGCGACAAGCCATTCTTCGAGCGCCGCGATGATGCGGCGTCCCAGACCCCGCCCCCGATATTCCTCTTGGATAATCATGTCCTCGATCATTCCGGATACCCCGCCTTCCGCCGTGGAGATAAGCAACTGGATCGTCCCCATACCGACGACCCGGCTGTTCACCTCGGCCAGCATAATGCAGGAACGGGCATCATCCCGGAGCATCATTTCGAGGCCCTGAAGCTGGAGCTGGCGACGGGGTGTAAAGTCTTCCTCAATGGAAAAAAGAAGTTCCAGGAGCGAGGCCATGGCTTCCAGATCCCGGACCTCGGCTTTTCGAATGATGACTGATTCCATCACTTTTCCTTTCTTTCACCGGAAAGGGATCGCAATACGGGCAGGCTGATGCGGGCGGTGGCGCCTTTGCCGGTTTCGCTTTCCAGGCTGATCGTGCCGTCACGTTCTTCGACCAGATACCGGCATATAGGCAGGCCCAGTCCCGAGCCCTGGACCTTGGTGGTGTAAAAGGGATCGAATATCCGCTTGAGACGACGTTGCGGAATTCCGGCTCCGTGATCACGAATATGGACTTCCACCGTATTGCGCGACTTGTTATGGGAGGCCTGAATTTCGACAGGCTCATCTGGGGGCGAAGCTTCACGGGCGTTCATGACCAGGTTGAGCAAGACCTGCTTCAGGGCAGGGGGATTCATTGCTACGCGGGGAAGATCCGCATCGACCTTTAGATGAAGAGCAATGTGATCGCGGTCCCCTTTTTCGACGAGCTTGGCAACACTCGAAAGCACTTCCGTGGGATCGGCTTCTTCCGTTTCCGACGCCATGTCGGGCCGGGCAAAGGCGAGATACTGGTTGACCAGTTGATTCAGGCGTTCCACTTCACCAACGATATCGTCGATCATTTCCCGTCCGGAATCTCCCGGCTCATAATCGTCGGCCAGGGCTTCGGCCACCGTGCGAATAATACCCAGGGGGTTTCGCACCTCGTGGGCGATTCCGGCCGTAAGGAGCCCCATTGCCTGCAGGCGGTCGCGGTGGGCGGCGCTTTCCTCGATGCGCACAAAGAGACGGATAAGCCGATGAAAAACCAGGGCAGCCGTCAACATGGTAAGCGATACAATTGCCGCCACGATCAGCACTTGCCGGCGCAAATTAGTGACTTCGCTCAGTGCCTCAAAACTCGCTTCCAGCCGCAAAAGTGCTCCTGTACGGTATTCCTCACCGCCATCCCCCTCACCCAATACGGGCAGTTTCAAGGGCACATAGACGCGCTTATGAGGCACATCCTCATACACATAAAAGGGAATGCTCGCGTTCTCACCATCAAGGGCCGCTTCGATGGCGTATTCATCCACATTGGCGAGCGGCGCCTGGTCGCCGGGTGTGTATTGATTATCGGCATCCACAATGATACGCTTCTGCGGACTGAGCATCATCAGGGAGGTTAGATGAGCGCTGGTTTTGAGTTGGGCCAGTTGATTGCGGAGTTCTTCCAGATCGGTTCCGGCATTGGTCAGCAGATCAAACCAGGCTCTCCATTCGCTGTCCGATTCGGGCAGGCTTTCTTCTTCAGCGGCCTGGAGCAGGAGGAGCATGGTGATCTCGGCAGCCTCGTTGGAAACAAGCCCGGTTTCGGCAGCCTGACCAATCGCAAAAAGCCGGTTATTCAGTTCGTCTTCCTTGGCCTCGCGAAAAAGACTGTATAAAACCCAGCCGCCGGCCAGGGCCACACATAAGGAAATAAGCAGCAGGAGCAAAGCCAGATAAAAAGGCGCCGACCTGCGAAAGACCTTTTTGGGCGATAGAGCATTAATACCCATTGATGAACATCTATTCCTTCACGCGACTTTTGCGAAACACTGACGACATCGTTAGCATATATTAGATTTAAAAAAAATTCCAGCCATATAAAAATTAACTTGACAATGTTTACCAATAAAACGACGATATGACCAGAAGTTATTTTGTAGTTTTTATCCGCTCTTTGTCTATGAGCTTCACATATATGAAACCTGAAAATTCAAGGAGATAAAATGAGCATCTCATCAAAGTACCAAGAACAGAAATCGATCCTGGGTACGCGCATTATGGATTTCCGAAAAAGCAATCACCTGACCCAGGCCGACCTGGCAGATCGTTATGAAATATCGGGCCCCGCCGTTTTCAAGTTCGAAAAAGGCTTCGTGACTCCCTCGCTTAAGTTGTGGCAGAAAATGGCGAAGGACATGGACATTCCCGAGAAAGAAGCGGTTCTTATCTGGGTGAAAGAAAAACTGCCTGCCCGTATGCATAAAATGATTCGGGAGCGGTCTGTACTGGACATGGAGGAAATGAAAAAGCAGCTGGAAGAAGCCTCGAAAGAGCAGGATTCTTCTGCTGCCATGCGCAGCATTATTCTGGGCAACCCTGACATTACCCCCTCTTTCCAGGAATTTGTTTCCGAAAAGACGGTTTGGGAAATCATGAAACCGACTTTGGAAGAAGTCGTCTTCCTTATTGAGATTGACCAATGGATGCCTCGTCTGACTGTGGACCAGTTTCGCGATCTGCTGATCGTGGCCCGGGCCATTCGAAAACCAGAGGATTAATCGGGGAGTCTGCATGTCTTACCCGTTTGGGGTGAACTCCACTTTTGCTCTTATAACTAATAAGGCGGTACGGGATCAAGGCGCTTAAATATTGCAATGTATTATTCTTAAGTATTACTCGTATAAGCACTTATAACTCTCTGCCCGAAACCGAACTCCTGTACCGGTTTCGGGCTTTATCTTTTTGGCCTATCACATAATCGTTTCCAGAAGCAATCCTGAAGGTTTCAAATTTTTTGCGCCTGTTCCTATTGCATAAGCGATCCTGAATTCCAATAAGTGATACCTTTGACGCCTTGGCAGAATAAGAGGGAACGGAAAACCCAAAGACTTTCGATAAGCGCTATCGAAAAAGCCAGCATCCTGGCGGACATGAAAAATGGAAATTCTTGCTTATACCTTGAT
>CAYWYC010000369.1:0-3930 GCA_964462565.1 uncultured Candidatus Sumerlaeota bacterium
CATTCAGCCTCCACTGCCACCAGGATGGTGGCGATACGGCAATCGTACGCGCAATCCCAATCGAGTTTCTTCACACTTGAATGGATAGGGTGGTCCGCAACAGGCTCAATTTCGTTCGAGAATGTCCATATATCGTTTTTTTACATCCCTTTGAGCCCCGCGAGGTCCGTCATGTTCGCGTTTTGTGCCTGAAGACCCGCGGCAAAAACAAGACCACCTACAGCATCCGCGAGCTGGGCATCTACCCGAATCTCAAGTTGCCTCCCGAGCCGGAAGCGCCAAGGGATGCGGTTCCCGGAAGTCCAAAATAATCAGCCGCCGGTATTGCCCCTTTCTTGCTCAAATTCACATCATTTTTCAATTTGCCCTGGTCTTGCCCTTGTGCCATGCTGTGCACAGCTGGTAAATCCAGTATCGGCCGATATTTTCCTTTACCATTCAGGCCGAGCTGTCGATAATGCTTAAGAATCATCCATCCGGGACGGTTTTTTCGTGCCGGTTATTGATATTTCCATTCTTGAGGCTTGTCCTTTGGGGATGAAAGGGGAGTTACTATATGAAAATTAATGCCTATACGGTCGCGCCTTCGCTTCCGGAGCCGCTGAAGTGCCTGGAAACATTGGCCTATAACTTGCGCTGGACCTGGAATATCACCGCCCTGACCCTTTTCCAGCGCCTGGACCGCAATTTGTGGCAGGAGACTTACCATAACCCAATCCGTATGTTGGGGCTGGTGAAGCAGGAACGGCTTGAAAAATTGTGTCATGACGATGGTTTCATGGCCCACATGGAGAACGCCTGGAAGGAATTTCAGGATTATATGGAAGGCCCCAACTGGTTTAACCAGAACTATGGCGGTCCCGAGGCCCTCTCCATCGCCTATTTTTCCTTCGAATTCGGTATTGCCGAGTCCGTGCCGATTTATTCGGGCGGTTTGGGTGTCCTGGCTGGTGACCATATCAAGGCATCGAGCGACCTGGGCCTGCCTCTTATCGGTGTCAGTTTGCTTTATCGCGAAGGTTACTTCCAGCAATACCTCAACCAGGATGGCTGGCAGCAGGAAGTCTATCCCGAAAATGATTTCTATAACATGCCGGTCCGCCTGCTTACCGATGACGACGGCAATCCTGTCAGGGTCAAGGTGGACCTGCCCGGTCGCCAGGTGGCCGTCCAACTCTGGAAAATGCAGGTCGGGCGATGCAACATGGTCCTGCTCGATACCAACGTGCCCGAAAACAACCCGGATGACCGCGAAATCACGGCCCAGCTTTATGGCGGCGACGCCGAAATGCGCATCAAGCAGGAAATCGTGCTCGGAATCGCCGGTGTGCGCGCCCTGCAGGCCGCCGGATACACGCCCGACATCTATCACATGAACGAAGGCCACGCGGCCTTTCTGGCGCTTGAGCGCACGCGCATGATCATGGAAGAAAAGAAGATCGGCTTTAACGAAGCCATGGAAGCCGTTCGCGCCAGCAACGTATTCACCACCCACACACCCGTGCCCGCCGGCAACGATATGTTCAACCCCGGCCTGGTGGAATACTACTTTCAGGACTACATCAAGAATCTCGGACTGCACCTGGACCAGTTTCTCGGCCTGGGCCGCATGAATGCCCATGATCGCGGCGAATCCTTCAACATGACCATTCTCGCCCTGAATCATGCTTCCCGATCCAACGGCGTGAGCGAACTCCACGGAGCCGTTTCCCGCAAAATGTGGAAGAACAACTGGCCCGGCGTTCCCGAACATGAAATCCCCATCGATTCCATCACCAACGGCGTCCATACGCGCGTCTGGATTTCCATGGAAATGGGTAACCTCTTCGACCGTTACCTGGGCCCGCGTTGGAACCAGGATCCCTCGGACGCGACCATCTGGGACCGCGCCGAAGAAATTCCCGACGCCGAACTCTGGCGGACCCATGAGCGCCGTCGTGAGCGGTTGGTCGCCTTTGCCCGCCGTCGTCTCGGACGTCAGCTCGTCAAGCGCGGCGCGCCGGAATCGGAAATCGAAATGGCCGATGAAGTGCTCGATCCCGAAGCCCTCACCATCGGCTTCGCGCGGCGCTTTGCCCTCTACAAACGCGGAACCCTGCTTCTCCGGGACAAGGACCGCCTGAAAAAACTGCTTATAGATCGTGACCGGCCCATCCAGTTTCTCTTTGCCGGAAAGGCCCACCCCAACGACACCATGGCCAAGGAAATTATCCGCGAACTCGTTCATTTCATGCGTGACCCGGCCATCCGCCTGCGCGTGGTTTTCCTGGAAAATTACGACATGAACGTGGCCCGATATCTCATGCAGGGCGTTGACGTCTGGCTCAATACACCGCGCCGTCCTCTTGAAGCCAGCGGGACCAGCGGGATGAAGGCTGCCGCAAACGGCGGGCTTAACGTCAGCATCCTCGACGGCTGGTGGTGCGAAGGATATGATCCTTCCAACGGCTGGTCCATCGGCAAGGGCGAAGAATATCAGGATCTGGAAAAGCAGGACGCCATCGAAAGCGCCGCCCTCTACGACCTGCTGGAAAAAGAAGTGATCCCCACTTTCTACGATCGCGGCGCCGACGGCCTCCCCCATGGCTGGATCAAGAAGATGAAATCCGCCATCCGCATGTCCTGCGCCCGTTTCAGCGCCAATCGCATGGTCAGCGACTATGTGCAGGGGCCCTACATGGGCGCGGCAAGCCTGGGTGTCAATATGGCGGCCGACGACTTAAAGGGCGCCAAGGAATTCGCCGGATGGAAAAAGAAAATCCGCGAAAACTGGCGCGACGTTGTTCTTGTCGATATGCAGATTCCCAGCGGCAAGGAAATGATCGTCGGCCAGGAACTTCAGGTCGAGGCCAAACTCAAACTCGGCAAGATCAAGCCTGAGGACATCAAGGTCCAGGTCTATCACGGAAACCTGAATGCCAAGGATGAAATCCAGGACAGCGAAGTGGCTGATCTCGGATTTCAGGAGAGCAAGGACGGGGTCCATCGCTTTGCCGGAAATATTCCGTGCGAATCTTCCGGCCGCTACGGATTTGCGCTCCGTGTGGTTCCTTTTCACGAAAGCATGAGTTCGCCCTTCGAGACGAAACTGATCTACTGGGCCTGATAAATCAAGGACGAAGCCATGTCTAAGAACGAACTGCCCGCATCTTTTCAAGCCGAAAGGGCGCGGGCAATTTCTTTTGATGCCGGATTCACCCTCATCGAGCCCTGGCCGCCCGTTGGCGAAGTCTATGCCGATGTGGCCCGGCTGCATGGTATGCACTGCGATCCCGACCAGTTGCAGAAAAACTTCATGCGCGTCTATGCAGAAAAATTGAAACGCGCCCGCCAGGCCCATCGGCCCGATTTCAATTCCAGCGAAGACCTTGCCTGGCGGTGGTGGGCCGATATTGTCATCGAAACCTTTGGCCGGCCCTTTCCTGACAAGGTTCTTGACAAAATCATTCATGGCTGCTGGGAACGCTATGGGGGTACGGAAGGCTGGCGCGTTTACGAAGACGTATTCCCGGCGCTCGAATCCCTGCAACAGGCCGGCTTGACCATGTTCGTCGTCAGCAATGCCGACAGCCGCCTCTTCAGCGCCTTTGAGGCTCTGGGTCTGGAAAAATATTTCAAGCGCATCTTCGTCTCATCGCAAACGGGATACTGCAAGCCCGACGAACGCGCCCTCCTCCATGCCTGCGAGGAACTCGGGTTCCCCCGGAACACCGTGCTTCACATCGGCGACAGCCCCGAGATGGACCTGGAAGCCGCCCGACGCGCCGGAATGGAATGCGTCATCATTAATCGTGATGCCGGGAACGAGGATGGCAAGAATTACGGCACCATCAAAAGCCTGAACCACCTGCCCGAAATCTTGTCGATATAACGTACCGCCGGCATCCTGCCGGCATATCCAAACCCCGTACCGCCGGCATCCTGCCGGCA
>CAYWYC010000370.1:0-3926 GCA_964462565.1 uncultured Candidatus Sumerlaeota bacterium
GCATCATCGGAGAGTTGTATGAGGCTTAACTTTTCTCGCGAGCAAATTCTCCCAATGGAGCGGTGAGATTTTTTTGAATTTTCATTTGCACCCGTCCATCTTATTTCGGACTATGGCATATATTTGTAGGGTACGAACAGAAAAGGACTTCTCATGTTTGAAAAAAATAGCGATATTACTGAAATGCTCCAGGGACGGATCGACGCCTTGTCGGCGGAGGGTGGCGGGGAGGTTTTGATTCCGGCGGGGACGTATCATTTTCGTCCGATCGCGCTGAAGTCGAATGTCTGCCTGAACCTGCAGGCCGGGGCGAAACTGATCGCTTCAGGCAAGCGCGAAGACTACTTTCCCATCGGCTACAATCATAACGAAATGGGCGATGTCCATTCCGCGATTTATGCCATGGGCCAGGAAAACCTGACCATCAGGGGGGAAGGCGAGATCGACCTCAACGGCGAATCCTTTTACCACATGGACAAGCCCTCGAAGGTCGAGACGGTTGGCCCCGAAATCACGCAGGAATATATCGACGAAGCGCCCCGCACCTATGACTGGCGCGTGAATCAGCCCATGTTTTTCCACGAGTGCCGGAAGGTCCGCATTGACGGCATCACCATCACCAACGCCCCCTGCTGGACCCTGTCCTTCAATTTCTGCCGCACCCTGAAGCTTACGAACCTGACCATCCTGAACAGCCTGATCCTGCCGAACTGCGACGGTATCCATTGCACGGGATCGCGTGATATCATCATTCGCGGCTGCCACATCACGGCGGGCGACGACTGCGTGGCGCTTACGTCCATCACCGACTGGAACGTTCCCTGCCAGGACGTTGTGATCTCCGATTGTATCTTCAAGTCGGCGTCCAAGGCCATCTCCGTCGGCTACATGCACAGCATCGTGCGCAACGTGCTGATCAGCAACGTCATCATCCGCCAGAGCAACCGCGCCTTTGTCAGCATGTGCCATCCGCGCACGGGTCTGGTCGAAAACGTGCGCATGACCAACTGCCTGCTCGAGGGCCGCTGCTATGGCGGCAATTGGTGGGGCAATGGCGAGGCTATTGTGATGATGGTGACGCCCCATCATATCGAACGTTATCGCGAGCCTTTGCCCGAGCCACGCTTCGATTGCAGCATGCGCAACATTTCCTTTTCCGGCCTCACCTGCCTGTCCAAGCGCCCCATCGGTGTCGTGGCGAGCGAACCTCTTGTGGAGCGTGTGGAATTCAAGGACATCACCATCGAGATCACGCCCGAAGAACGCCCCAGCCTCAAGGGCAACGTCATCGACCTTGCGCCGGGACCCGAAAATTACGAAATCACGGAAGCCGGCGTCGGCATCGTCCACCGCAACGCCCAGCCGCGGGTTGATAACGTCATCAACGAAAAAGGCGAAGCCGTCAAGGTGCTGGAAATATAAGCGAAAGAAGAACACCCCACAGCATTCGTAGAAATCCTTGACTCTACAAGTCTTGGAAACGATAATGCAAATGTCCGCTGCATGACTCTGGCTCAGAAATGGCTGCGGAAGCATGAGATAACAATTAGAACGCGATTGAGAAATGATATGGGAAGCATAGTTGAAACGACAGAAATAACCAATATGATGGGCATCCATCTGCGACCGGCTTCGAATATTGTGCAGATCGCCAACCAGTATCCCGATTGCGAAGTAGAATTGACCAAAGACGGCCAGACGGTGAACGGCAAAAGCATCATGAGCGTGATCATGCTGGCGGCGGAACAGGGCAGCACGATCAAGATAGAAGTACATGGAGACGAATCCAAGGGACGCCAGCTGATGGATGATCTGCTGGAACTGATTGCGAATAAATTCGGCGAAGAATAAAATTTCTTTTCAGCAGGCAAAAATGGCTCAGAAAAAAAAGACCACATCCAAAGCAGCCCCCAAAGGGCCAAAGCGCAAAGTCCTGCACGGCATTCCCGTTTCGCCGGGGCTGGTGCAGGGCGTTATCTTTGTCCATGACTATAAGCGCGCCACCAGTCCCCGTTACGAAATCCCCGACGACCAAGTGGAAGCCGAGGTCCAGCGTTTTGAAGAGGCCGTGGAAAAGGCACGCGAGCAGCTGCGTAGCACCCGCCAGATGGTCAGCAGCAAACTGGATCATTCCCATGCCGCCATCTTTGATGCCCAGGAAGTCCTGCTGGATGATCCCCTTCTGACGGATACCTGCAAGCGCGAAATCCGCGAGAAAAAACTCAACGCCGAATTTATCCTGGACCAGACGGTCGAACATATCCGCAAACTTTTTGAGCAAATCGAAGTGCCCCATTTTTCGGTGCAGAATCTGGACGTGTTGGACGTGTCGTCGCGCATTCGTGAAAACCTGATGCCCGAGCCGGTAACGCGGCTGGACCAGCTGGCGCGCAACGCCATCATCATGGCCCACGACCTGCGCCCCTCCGATACGGCGCGGCTGAACCACAAGCGGGTGCTGGCGATTGTGACGGAAGCCGGCAGCAAGACTTCCCATTCGGCCATCCTTGCCAAGGCCCTGCATATTCCCGCCGTCGTCGGCGTGGAACATGCCATCAAGGAAGTGGAACCGGGCGACCGGATGATTGTCGATGGCTATTCAGGAACGCTGATCGTGCATCCCAACCAGGATGACATGAAACGCTTTGAAGAGCGGCAGGTGCGGCTCGAAGCGGATATTGTATCGCTCCAGAAGCTGCGCGACCTGCCTTGCGAAACCAAGGACGGCTATCGCATCGAGCTCGGCGCGAATATTGAATTTCCCAGCGAAATCGAAGGCGTCAAGGAAGCCGGAGTGACCAATATCGGCCTGTTCCGGTCCGAGTTTTTCTATATCGACCGGGGCTGCATTCCGAGTGAAGAAGAGCAGTTTCAGGTTTATCGCGAGGTGCTGGAAAAGATGGCTCCGGGCTCGGTCATTTGCCGGACGCTGGACCTGGGCGGCGACAAATTTATTTCGTCCAGCGGTGTGAACAACGATGAGATCAATCCCTTTCTGGGCCTGCGGGCAATCCGTCTTTGCCTGGCGAATCCCGAAGTCTTTCGCAGTCAGTTGCGCGCCATTTACCGCGCCTCGGCCTATGGCAAGGCCAAGATCATGCTTCCCTTTATCACGGATATCTCCGAGATCCGCCGATCCAAGGAACTCATCAAGGAAATTCAGGACGAGCTGGACAGCAAGAAGATCGAATACGACCGCGACCTGGAAGTGGGCATCATGATCGAGACACCGGCGGCGGCCCTGACGGCGGACCTGCTGGCGGAAGAAGCCGACTTCTTCAGCATCGGTACCAACGACCTGATTCAATACACCATGGCCGTGGACCGCGTGAACGAGAGCGTGGCCGATCTTTATAATCCGCTCCACCCGTCGGTTGTTCACCTGATCGAGAAGACGGTGGATGCCGCCCATCGCCAGGGCATCTGGATCGGGCTGTGCGGGGAAATGGCCTCCGATCCGGCGCTGGCCGTCTTGCTCATGGGCATGGGCCTCGATGAGATCAGCATGAGTTCCGTCGCCATCCTCGAAGTCAAGCGCGTCATTCGCTCTATCGAACTTGAAGACGTACGACGCCTGCGCCAGGACGTGCTGTCAAAACTCAACACCGACGAAGCCGCCAAGGCCATGCGCAAATTCCGCAAAAAACACATCACCTCCACCGATAACGACAGCTGAAGGGAGGCGCAAAGGCACAGGGGCACACACACAGCAGGGAGGATGAATTAGAGCCGTAGTCTCTGGCTTCTTTCACAAAAACAAAGAAACCTTTTGGGTGCTCTTTGTAAGGTGTATGTTTTCAATGCTATATGCCAGCATAAATATACAGATAATGCTTGCAGGCATGGGATCTCTCGTTTGTAGTGAGGCCCGTAAGGGCCGTCGTCCGGAGCAGAAATATCCAGGATGATGAATGGATTCCATTCAA
>CAYWYC010000371.1:0-3913 GCA_964462565.1 uncultured Candidatus Sumerlaeota bacterium
GCATACGGATTTTTCGATTCGAACTCAACCTGGTGGCGGCGGCTGATCATGTTGGCGGCGATGCGGCCGGATTCGACGATGGTGGGCACGCCGCTGCCGGGATGGGTGCCGCCTCCGGTGAGGTAGCAGTTTTCCACCTCCTCGAATTTGTTGTGGGGGCGAAAGTAGAGCATCTGAAAAAGCGTGTGAGCCAGGTTGAAGGTCGCGCCTTCGTAAACGTGGTAGTCGTCGCGCCAGTTCAGAGGCGTATAGACGCGCTCTTCCTGAATATGGCTTTCCAGGTTTTCGATGCCCGTCTTGGCCTCGATGCTCTTGATCACGTGGGAGCGGAATCGGGCCTCTTCCTTATGCCAGTCGATGTCGCCGCGCAGGTTGGGTACCGGTACCAGCACGTACATGGCGCTGTGGCCTTCAGGCGCGAGGGTCTTGTCGGTGACGCTGGCGTTGCGCACGTAAAAGGAAATATCCTCGGACAAACGCTTGCGGTGGAAAATATCCTCCACATTGCCGCGATAGTCCTTGGCCATGAAGATGTTATGGTGGTCGATATCGGGCAGCATGTCCAGGCCCAGGTAGAGCATGAAGGTGGAGCAGGACAGTTTCTTCGTCTTCATCTTTTCGGGGCTGTATTTTTTCAGGTCGCCGGCGCGAAAGATATTCTCGGTGGAGTGCCCGAAGTCCGCGTTCAGAATAAGCTCGTCATAGGCATGCTTGCTGCCGTCTTGCAGCACCACCCCACGAGCCGCGCCGTTTTCCGTGTCGATCTCCTTGACAGGCGTATTCAGCAGGATGCGCGCGCCGTTTTTCTCGGCCACCTTGGCCATCTGCGCGGATATTTCGCTGAGCCCGCCTATGGTGTGATAGACGCCGAAGGCATGCTCGATATAGGCAAGCATGGCAAAGGCCCCCGGGCAATCCCAGGGCGACATGCCCAAATATTTTGATTGAAACGAAAAGGCCAGCGACAGGTCGGGGTCCTGGAAGTAGCGGTTCAGCACCTGGAAAACCGTCTTGCCCAGCGACAGGTGCGGAATCGCCTTCATCAGATTCTTGGAAAAGAGCGAAGGAATCGTGCAATAGGGCTGCTGGAGACAGGGCGCCATGTAGGAAAAGCGCTTGCCTTCCTTGAGCATGAATTCATGGAGGCTGTTTTCGTGACCGGGCAGGGCGTTGCGGATTTCTTCGCGGCTCTTGGCCTGGTCGGGACTGAAGCGCACGGCAAAACGGTCGAAGGCCAAGTGGTACATGGGATCGAGTTCGACAAAGTCCAGATAATCGTCGCTGTTCACGCCGCCTTCCTCAAAGGCCTCGTCCACAATATTCTTCATCATGAGAAAGGTGGGCCCCACGTCAAACTTGTAAGGCCCCAGATTAAACGACGCGTTTCGCCCGCCCACCTGGTCCTTGGCTTCGTACACATCCACCTCAAAGCCGCGATGGCTCAGGATCATTGCCGCCGTCAGGCCTCCGGGGCCAGCGCCGATAACGGCGACTTTTTTTCCGGGTGCGTTCGATGACTTATCCGGCATAGCAGACGATCCTTTCCAGGGCAGTCCTTACGTTGGGCATGTGCACATCCGTATTCACGCAGGGCGAGCATTTCACGATATTGGGAATGGCGTATATTTTTTTGGAAGGCAGCGCCAAAATCCCCGCCGCCAGTTCCTTTTCACAAGCCACAGCCAGGATGGTGCGTATATCTTTTTCCATGGCTGCCGCCGTTGCCTGGCGTCCGCCATTGGCGATCACCACACGCAGGCCATATTCCTGTCCCATGTCCGCAAAGTCGGCAATCTTGCACTTGCCGCAGCGCGCGCAATTGTTGATATCCTTCACCACTTCCTTGTCGCAGTCGGCGGCTTGCAGGCAATGGGGCGCAAGTATCAAAACCTGCTCGGGCGCGCATCGCATCCGTCTCAGAAAAGCTAATTTATTATTAATTGAGATAACCAAACGATTCCACATCAATCACATTCCTCACCACATTTCACCAAGCCAGCCTCATCGAATTTTCCGGCTTCTGGCAATTGTCACCCATTCGTTTGACCTTTGTCAACTCAAGAGTGCTGATCCGGCAGGAATGCTTATCAAATAATCAGCCGCCGATTCTTTATTTTTTTTTCGCCCGAAAAAGCACCGAAACCCAAATCCGCTCCTTCTGATAGGTCCGATCCAGGCGATATTCAGGGTATTCGGCAGCGGCTTCTTCCGGCGTCTGGCCAAAGTGCCGCAGGCTCACCTGGATGATGGCGTCGGGGGGGTTCTTGCGAATCGGGGGATTTTCATCCGCCTCTTTCGGCAGCATGTCAAAGCGTGGCTCGCGAATATATTCCGAATAGGGCCACACGGCTTGGATCGCCGGAGCGCCTTCCGTCTCGCGGTAAACATATCGAAAGGCCCGCCGCACCAGCGTCAGGTGGTCCAGCAGATGCGGGGCGTTTTCGTAGTTGGTCGAGGTGTTGGGGGAAGGATAGATAAGGACGTCGCGGGCCCTTTGGGGAAGGCCTTCCAGGTGGTTCGGATGAAACTTCAGAAAAAAGACCACCACCAGAATCACCACCGGAGCCAGTGTCCATCTCCGCAGACGGTCGGGCATTCCCATCCGCCACAGCGCCAGCAGACTCAGATACAGCACCGGATAGCACACCATGAAATAGCGGACCAGCGTCCAGATGGTGCGGATCGATTGCAGACTCAACTGGACGATCAGCATGAGCCAGAGGAGCGCGAGAATCTGCCAGGGCTTCAGCGGTTTCCAGAAGCCGTCGCTTTCGTCTGCAGCCGGATTTTGGAAAATCTGCTCCCGAACCCTTTCGCGGAAAGATCGCCAAAAGAGTGCGAGCGCAAATGCCGCCGCGCTCATCAGCAGCATGAGAAGAGCGAAAAGGTTGCCACCGCCTCGCAGCCAGGCCGATGGCAAGGTGAATATCTGCTTCAGGGCGATACTCGAATCGGACACCAGGAATTGGTGGGTCGAGTGGTGCAGTCGCTGCAGAAAAACGCCCAGGCTGTCCACCAGCGCGATCTGGTCGCCGCCTTCGAGCGTGCCGTCGTCAAACAAATGCCCCACGGATAGAAACTTGATTGCGTGATAGATTCCAAAAATTCCCAAGGCCTGCGCCATAGGCCAGAAAGCCGACCACCACCAGCGCCAATCGAAGCGTCGGCGCGAAAAGACGCAGCCCACAAAAGCAAAGACCATAAATGGTCCCAGGGCGAACATCCCGTTCAGCTTCGTAAACACCACAAGCGCGCACGCCACCGCCAGCAAGCGCGGACGCCCCAGCACCGCCGCCGTCAGCGCCCAGAAACTGCATGCCGCCATGAAGATATCCAGGTTCAGCTGCTGCACCTGCGCGTAAACCACCGGATGCATCAACGTCAGGACCATGGCCCCCAGGCCCGTGAACCAGCCCCAGCCGGCGCGGCCGATCATAAAAACCGACGACAAAAAAAGCGCTCCCGCCGCCCAACTCAGCGCGTGCATCGTCCATAATCGCGGCAAGGGCAGCCACCACAGCACCGCCAGCACCCACGAAACCAGAGGCGGATGCCCCGTATCCTGCCCCCGCACAAAGGGAAACCAGGGACTGCCGTGCATATCCAGCGCGTCATGATAGGTCAGCACAGCATCGTGGTAGGCGGGCGTGGAAGTCCAGGGGATCGAAATCATCACCAGCCCCGCAAAAACCACCAACCACAGCGCAAAAAAAGAACCCGCGCGAATGGCCGAAGCCAGCCGGTCCAGGCTCAAAACGCTTTTCCAATTCGTCGCCACAGTTTTGCCTCTCTCCATAAAACCATCGCATCCTACCCAATCCCCGTCCGAAAATCCAATCCCAATCGTAGCCTGCGCCTGATCCGGGGTATCAGCGTCATCGGCGGTTGTTTTTTCAAATACACCACGGAGGCA
>CAYWYC010000372.1:0-3891 GCA_964462565.1 uncultured Candidatus Sumerlaeota bacterium
TATGGGCGAAAAAGAAAAAGCGTCACCAAACTCTCCTTCCTCCCAGGCTTCTCTGAGCGACCAGACGGCGTGGCAGATTTCCGCCATCGAGCAGTTGGAGGAAAGCGTTATCCTGCTGGACGGGGATGGCTGCATCCATTACACAAATCCCGCTTTCGAGAAAATGACCGGCTACTCCCGGGGTGAGATAACAGGCAAAAGCATGGACCTGCTGCGGAGCACCCGGGAAGAGGATCATCCCGCCTTTGAGGCATTTATGGACCATGCCCGGGATGAAAAAGCCTGGTCGGGCCTGCTTACCTGTACGCGCAAAAGCGGCGTTCTCTTTGAGGTTTCCTTTTTTCTGTCGCCCTGGAAGCATGAAGCGGGGGATTGGGCGGGAAGCATCGTCTGCGCCCGGGACGTGACCCTTTCCCGGAGTCGCGAGCGTGAGTTGCAACGCCTGCGCGCAAGACAGGGCGCTATTTCTCTCGCCGACGATCTGGCATATTCCCTGCGCAATCTTCTGGGGGTGATTGTGACGAACTCGGAAATGGCCCTGGAAGAGCGGGAGGCCCAGAAGAGCGTTCTGCGGGAATATCTGAACCAGATTCTGGAAGCCTGCAAGCAGGGGCAGCAATTGTCGCGGCATGTACTGGCGCTGAGTCCCCTGCAGCAATCGCGTTTGGAAACCCGCAGTTTACAGCGCTTTTTGGAAGATTTCGTCCGCGAATTTGCCGCCGAACACCCCCACCAGCAGGCCTGGCTCAAGGTGGAGCAGCAAAATGCCCGCGTCCCCTTGGCGGCGTCGCTGCTGGCCGATATGATGCAGATGCTGTGCCGCCGGGCCATCGAAGCACTGGGCCAGAGCGTGGGGCAGTGGGAATTTTCCATCGTGGAAACCCACCCTGAGGACCGGCGCGAGGAAGCGGACTTTCATCAGAATAACCCCCTTCCCGATGATATGGATTCGTCCCGATTGCTGGAATTGCGGATTTTAATTCAGCCCGGGGACGCCGCCGCACAGCGCCTGGAACAATATTTCCAGCCCTTCCGTTTTTCCCGCCTTCAGGGGATGTCCGACAGTCTGAGTTTAGCCATGTTACCCGGTATTGACGCCGACCGGCAGATACCCGGCGCAGACCGCGCGCGCGAAGCCGTCAGCGATATTGCCATGGCCCACCGCGTGATGCAATTGCACCATGGAGCTTTTCGATGTGGCTATTTTGCCGATAAGGGATTACTGGTGCGGCTGATATTTGCCGAGTACCAGGGCGCATGAATATTTTTGACTTAACAGGCAGTATGGTATGGCGAACATTTTAATAATCGACAGCGACAGCATGATGACCACCGCTCTGAGCCAGAGAATCGGACGGATGAAACATTATGTGCTGACGGCCCACACCCTGGAAGAGGGCCTGAACATCGCGCGCGATGAAAAATGCGACCTGGTGGTGATCGAGGCGCGCCTGCCCGACGGCAGCGGTGTCGGATCGATCCGGCCTCTGCGACATGCGCCCACGGCTCCGGAAATCATTCTCTATACAGGCTCGGGCGACAGCGAAGTGGCGCGGCAGGCTATCAAAAACGGAGCCTGGGATTATATCGAAAAAGGCTTTTCCACCCAGCAGTTGCTGGATTCCGTTGCGTCGGCCCTGCAATATCGTGAGGAAAAGCAAAGCTGCAAGTCCGTCAGTGACCTCAAGGACCACAGCATTATCGGAGAATCGGAAAGCATTCGAGTCTGTCTGGACCTGGTGGCCCAGGCCGCCAGCACCGACGCTAACGTCCTGATCACCGGCGAAACGGGCGCGGGCAAGGAACTCTTTGCCGAAGCCATCCACCGAAACAGCCACCGCGCGGGGAACAAACTGGTGGTCATTGACTGTACCACTCTGCCGGAAACATTGATCGAAAGCCTGCTCTTCGGCCATGAAAAGGGCGCCTTTACCGGAGCCGACCGGCCGCAGGAAGGGCTCTTCAAGCAGGCTGACGGCGGTACGCTCTTTCTGGACGAGGTGGGGGAATTGCCCCTGTCCCACCAGAAGGCCTTTTTGCGTATTCTCCAGGAAAAACGCTTTCGCGCCGTGGGCTCCCGCAAGGAAGAAAGCAGCGACTTCCGCCTGATCGCCGCTACGAACCGTAACCTGGACATGATGGCCCAGGCCGGAGAATTCCGGAAGGATCTGCTCTTTCGGCTGCGGTCTTTTCTGATTATCGTTCCTCCGCTGCGCGAACGCCTGCAGGACATCCGGCCCATTGTCGAGCATCATGTGAACCGGCTTTGTGAGGGATATGGCATTCCGGCCAAAAAGTTTTCGCACGATTTTTTTGATACGCTTATGGAATACCACTGGCCGGGCAATGTGCGCGAACTGATCGGTGCTATCGAAACCGCTCTTACCACGGCGCGGGAAGATCCTGTGCTCTATCCCCGCCACCTGCCCACGGAACTTCGCATCCATCTGGCCCAGTCGGGAGCAACGCCGCAAACCGATGTCTCCAAGTCTGAAGTTGCGCCGGAAGCGGCTTCGTCTTTCCAGAGGGGATCGGGCCCGGACATGTCTTTTTTTGAAAACGACGGAGAATTCATGCCGCTGAAAAAATTCCTCGATGGCTGCGAGCGCGATTATTTGCAGGCCCTGCTGGACCAGACGGAAGGCAACATCTCCGAATGCAGTCGGATTTCGGGTTTGAGCCGCGCACGACTCTATGTGCATTTGCGCGAACTGGGCCTCCACAGCAGTACGCGCTCGGAGGAATAAAAACTCTGCTCTTTTTGTTTTCCACGCATCACCCACGTTTTCTTTTTCCCAAGCTTTTCTGACCCTTCCGGGAATTGTGCCGCACTATTCCACGGGTTAAAACCCGGGGCTATTTTTGGGAAGCCCTCCGGGCTTTTCGCCTGAATCTTTCAGGCAAATCTTGAATATCATCGCATTCGACCATCAGATGAAACTTTCTCCAAAAAAGCCGGAAGGACCGCTTTTCTTTCCTTGCTTACGCGACGCCGGCAGTGCATAATCCCGTAAAGAAAACGCATATTTCAAGCGGTCTTTGCCTCATTAAATGTTTTGCAGGAATCATAATAATCCGGGCCGCTGACTGGCGGGAATCCCTCCCTGATCACGATGAGAAAGGTTGAGAGAAAATGACCATGGAAAATGAAAAAAACCCTTCCCAGCCCAATGAAAAGGCGCAAAGCCGTGAAGAAATGCCCCATGGCGAACGCCGCAATGTGGATCGCCGCAGTGGGGACCGCCGGACAGGAGACCGACGCCGGGGCGGAGATCGGCGTCTGGGTGACCGCCGTCGGGGGGAAGCCCATGGTCAGGACTGGCGCGGCAGAAAGATCGGCGCCATGCAAAGACGCACCAAGGTGCTGGTTGCCATATTGGTTGCCAGTGTCGTGGTGCTGCTCATCGATCGCTTTTATACAGCCGAACAGGCCCGGCCGACAGAACCCGAGGTGGTCGTAGAGGTTCCGGGCCATGGCGTATATAGATGCCCGATCCATACCCTGGCCTACCATTTTGCCACGATGGCGGTGATCGACCAGGTGGAGAAGAACCCCAATCGCCTGTATCCGCCTCAAATCCGCAACGATATGATCGAACTCCGGGTCCAGAACATTCTGCAAAAGCCGGATCAGTTGCTGGAAAAGGTCCGGGATATGCCCTGGAAAGAATTCAAGGCGCGTTCTCGTTTTCTGCCCAAGCGGGGAGGCTCCGATGAAGCGCCCTCGGAAGAAGAACTGAAAAAAGAGCTGGGAGATGCTCGAATCGAATAAGCGCTTCTACTTTCCCAATATGGCGCGACTGTACTGAAAATGAGAAAGCCGGACGGTCGGGTGCGGATGTTTTGATATCGATACGGTATGGCTGTCTTGAAAACAAGACAAGAGATGGG
>CAYWYC010000373.1:0-3876 GCA_964462565.1 uncultured Candidatus Sumerlaeota bacterium
GATGGATCGCAGTATATTTCAAGCGCCTTGGGACTCATACTGTCAATTCCGATGGTTCCGGCCTTATGAGGATTTTATATGAAACCCTCTTTTATGTCGTGCACCCATCTGGTTTCGAAAATATATCTTTCCTTGACTTTTTTTTTCGGGGATTATAGAAATATAAGGCTCTTTGTGACGACAGGGAGTATATTGGAGTCTTCCGCAAAGGATCGGATGGGCAGAAATGATGAATAATGCATTTGTTTATAAGGCTTTGGGCTTTTTTTGCGCCGCGAATGGTATTTCGGCAGGTGGGCGGTCTTGTCTTCAAACGAAAACCACCACAAGCGGCAAAAAGCGGGGGAATGACTCCTGAGGGCCTGGCGCTGCAACATGATCGAACAAAACCAGCCTTCCGGAGACAGACTCTGGGAGGCTTTTTTTCAGGTATCGAGTACCAAACTACATAAAAGAGGAGAGGAAACATGGAAAAGTTGAGAGCAGGAGTGATCGGAGCGACGGGTATGGTGGGGCAGAATTATATTCGCCTTCTGAAGGGACATCCCTGGTTTGAGGTGAGCTTTGTGGCGGCGTCGCCCCGGTCGGCCGGTAAAAAATATTCGGAAGCCGTGGCTGGACGCTGGCTGATGGAAGAAGACATGCCGGAAAAGGTGGCGGGCCTGACCGTTGCCGACGCGAGCGATGTGGACGCGGCCAAGGGCGCCTGCGACTTTGTCTTTTCCGCCGTGGAGATTAGCAAGGAAGAGGTGCGCGAGTTGGAAGATAAATATGCCGCCGCAGGGATTCCCGTGGTTTCGAACAATTCCGCCCACCGCCATACGGACGACGTGCCCATGCTGATTCCGGAGATTAACGGCCATCATGTGGACATGATTCCCGAGCAGCGCCGCCTGCGCGGATGGGACCAGGGCCTGGTGGTAGTCAAGCCGAATTGCAGCCTTCAGAGTTATATTACGCCGGTTTTCGCGCTGATCCAGGCGGGCTATGGTATTTCGGAAATGGTCATCGCCACGCTGCAGGCCGTTTCGGGCGCGGGCTATCCGGGCGTGCCTTCGCTTGACATGATCGACAATGTGGTCCCCTATATCGGCGGCGAGGAAGAAAAGTCGGAACTGGAACCGCAAAAGATTCTGGGCGAGTTCAAGGACGGGGCTTTTCAGTATGACAAGTCGATCAAGATTTCGGCGCACTGCAACCGCGTGCCCGTGGTGGATGGACATACGGCCTGCGTGAGTTTGCGCTTTGCGGACAAGAAACCCTCGATTGAGGAAGTGAAGGCCATCTGGAGCAAGTTTCAGGCGGAACCGCAGAAGATGGACCTGCCCTTTGCGCCGAAGCAGCCGATTATCCTGCGTGAGGAAGCCGACCGTCCCCAGCCCCGACGGGATCGCAATGCCGACAAGGCCATGGCGGTGAGTGTGGGACGGATTCGTCCGTGCAACACGATGGACCTGCGTTTTGTGGGCCTGAGCCATAACACGGTGCGTGGTGCTGCCGGCGGCGGTATCCTGAACGCGGAATGGCTGAAAGCCAAGGGCTATCTTGGCTGAGCCGATTCTGGCAAATAAATGGAAAGGGCGCTGTCTTCGGGTTGAGGACGGCGTCTTTTTTTTGCGTTGCGAATGGTTGGGTATTGGCGTAGAACTTTTCGGGGTGTGATGTTCTGAGAAAGAGAAGCCGGTCTTATGATCTCCTATTTTCAAAAACGATGGGTGGCGCGGGGCGGCTATCGGGAAGTGCTGGCGATGGCGGTGCCCCTGGCTTTGAGCACGGGGACAATCAGTATCCAGCATTTTGTGGATCGTGTGCTGCTGTCGCGCTATTCGACGGATGCCGTCGCGGCCACGCTGCCTGCTGCGCTGTCTTCGTTTACGCTGATCAGCCTTTTCATGGGTACGGCGAGTTACGCGACGACCTTTGTGGCGCAATATTTTGGGGCGGGACGGGATGAGCGGGTGGGTCCGGCGCTTTGGCAGGCGCTCTATCTGGCCTTTCTGGCGATGGCGATTCTGCCGCTGGCTCATTTTATCGCGGAACCTTATTTCCGCCTGGTGGGCCATAGCGCCTCGGTGCAGGCGGAGGAAGTTATCTATTTTCGCATCCTCATGTGGGGCGCGGGTTTGCCGGTTTATGGCGCGGCGATTTCGTGTTTTTACACGGGACGCGGCAAAAACTGGCCCATCATGTGGGTGAATGTGGGGGTCACGGCGATCAACGTTCTCGTGAATTACGCCTTGATTTTCGGCAATTGGGGATTTCCGGAGATGGGGATTCGCGGCGCGGCTATCGGGACGGTGACGGGGACCTTTTTCGGGGCGGTCGCCTATACGGTGATGATCTTTGGCAGCCGGGATCGCAAGCGCTTTTGCCTGCTGAGCGGGTGGCGTTTTGACCGGGAATTGTTCGGGCGGCTGATGCGTTTCGGTTTTCCAAGCGGCGTGCAGTTTATGCTCGACATCATGGCCTTTACCTTTTTCCTGAATCTGCTGGGGCGGCTCGGGACGGTGGAACTGGCGGCGTCGAATATTGTCTTCAGCATCAACCAGCTGGCCTTCATGCCGATGATCGGATTCGGTATTGCCACGTCGGCCATGGTGGGGCAGTACCTGGGCAAGGACGATCCGGACCTGGCGTCGCGGTCAAACTGGTCGGCCTTTCACCTGACGATGAGTTATATGGTGACGATTACGCTTTTTTATATTTTCACGCCGCGGCTTTTTCTCGCGCCTTTTACGCCGGAACCCGAGGTGGCGGCCCTGTCGCGGCAGCTGCTTTATTTTGTCGCCATCTATTGTATTTTTGACACGCTCTGCATCATTTTTTCATCGACGCTGAAGGGGGCGGGGGATACACGTTTTGTGATGCTTATTTCGCTGGGAACGGCCTGGGGTCTGATGTTTTTCCCCACGTGGTTCATGTGCGGCTATCTGGGCTTCGGCATCTATACGGCGTGGACTTTTTTGAGCATCTGCATTATCTCGATGGGCTTTGCCTATCTCTGGCGGCTCATGGGCGGCAAGTGGCGCGACATGCGCGTGATCGAAGCCGTCGCCCCGCCACCGGTTCCCCCTGAGTTGGCGGCCACTCCAACGACCGTGGATGCGGACTTGTAATCCCGAGCGCGCTTTGTTAAATATCAATCATGATTGCTCCGGAATATGAATATCTTTTCGCGATAATTTTGCTGCTGGTGGCGGCGGTGGGATTTTTGCGGGGGGCACTTTTGCGGGTTCTGCTGCGTCCGTCTTTCTGGTTCACGGCGATTATCGTGCTTGTCGCGCTGACGGTCATGGACATTGCCGGGATTCGTCTCGGCTGGTGGCGATGGCCCGAGGGGCATATTCTGGGTCCGCGGCTTTTTGATATTCCGCTTGAAGAATTTCTGGTGATGTTTGTCGTGTGCCTGGCGGCAACGGGCAGTTGGGAGGCATTTGGCCGTGACATGGACTAGCTTCGTCATCGCCTTATGCATCGTAACGGTCGTCGCTCTGGGGCTGAGCCATCGTCGCCTGCGTGGAAACTGGGGACGGCTCCTGAGCGTGGTGATCGCTTGGACGCCCGTGCTGTGGCTGCTGGAATACCTCGCGACCAGTCGCGGGTTCTGGACCATGGAATCGGTGCAGGAGAGCATGATTATCATAACGCCCGTGGAAAACCTCGTGTTTACCGTGGTCGGGTTGATCGATATTGTGTTGATATATGTCTGGATAGATCGCTGGATCGGGCGTTATGGTCGGGGACAATGAGGCGTACCACTGGCAGGATGTCGGCTCTGCGCGGTTGATGGTTTTGCATAGGCCTGGACTTCAATTGGTTTTTCGATACACTCCTGTTTGTCTATTGTCTGGAGACGGGATGTGCCGGCAGGATGCC
>CAYWYC010000374.1:0-3857 GCA_964462565.1 uncultured Candidatus Sumerlaeota bacterium
CAGCCCCCATTTATGTCGTGCACCCATCATGATGCCGTCTGTAATCTGTGCGGATGTGCTATATGCAAACGTTGGGGCGCAGCAAATTTCCAAAGCAATGAGAACCACCAAACTTCCCGGACATGAAAATTTGCTTCTGTTTTTGAAGCGCGAGGCCCTGCCATCATTTTGGTTTGCGAAAAGACACGTATCGCCACCATCCTGGCGGCAATGGGGAGCATCTTTGTGAGTAAAATCATTGCTCGATACTATTGGGGATTCTGTCGGAAATATATGTGCCGGCAAGATGCCGGCGGTACGTGCAGATGCGGGTTACCTCGGATTCTTGTAAGATATCCCCACATAGCGCAAATGCCAGGGCTCGGGGATGTAGCCCGTTTCGGCGCTGTTTTCGGGGGTATAGGAAATACGAAAGCCGAAACGCTCACAATTTTCGCCCACCCATTTCCCTTCTTTGGAATCACCAAAACTCCCTCTTAAAACGTATTGCGGGTCCAGGCCGGATACGTCCATCGTGGTGCCAAGCTGGTGTTCGCTGTGGCCGGGTTTGGCGACGACGTTCTGGTGAAGGCCATCCTTTTCGATCTTGCGCAGGTAAAGATATCGCTGGGTGCCTGCCGAACGGAAACCGGACACCACGCGAAGGTGGATTCCTTCGGTTCTGGCATACTCGAACATGAGAATGGCCTGCTCCAGCGCTTTCTCGCGCATCTGGACATCGCGGTCTTTGACATAAACCCACCTGGCCGGAAAACTGTCCAGGTCGTCGGGTTTATAGTCCAGCGGCAGGGGCGTGTGGCGGTCCACCAGCTCTTCGCCGATGGGAATATTGGTCCAGTGCGCGGGCAATTCGATATGGGGGACGAGCAGGGCCTTGGGCAACCAGGCGCTTTCACCGGCGGGAGTCCGAAATTCGAGCCATACCGTTTCCTCCTTGCCAGAGCCGGTGGACTTTTCGGATACGATTTGAATGATTTCAGGATATGCCAGTTTCAGGGGCAGGCGCGCCGATTCCAGATCGGGGCGCCTGTAGGGTTGGATCGATTGGGACAGAACAAGCCACTCGTCAAAATCAGTTTCGGGTCTGGTGACAGGCGGTGTATTCAAGAGAGACTCTTGTTCTTCCTGACCATTGGCTTCAGCAGCGTCATCTGCAGAAGGCTCCACGGCTTGCTTCATGTCGGCATCGGCCGTCAGGTGCTCAGGATTTTGCGCCATGCCAAGTGCTTGCAGCAAGACCGCAAGGACAATCGGGAACAGTACGCGCCGCAAAAGGCTTCCTCCCCTTGACATCACCGCTTCAACCTTTCGCCTATTCCGCCTCATCCTGCTTTTCCATCACTTCCAGAAGTTCCACTTCGAAGATGAGCATGGAGTTGGGTTGGATATGGGGCAACTGGCCCTTTTCGCCGTAGGCCAGATTCGGCGGAATGAAAAGTTTCCATTTGGAACCTTCCTGCATCATCTGCACGGCTTCGGCCCAACCCGGGATCAGGCGGTTCGCGTCCAGTTCGCTGGGGCGACCCTTTTGGTAGGAATTGCCAAACTCCTTGCCTTCGAGCGTTTTCCCGATGTAGTGAACCTTGATGCGGTCTTCGGGACCGGGAGTCTTGCCCTTGCCTTCTTTCAAAATAATATACTGCAAGCCGCTTTCCGTTTCCTTCACGCCTTTTTCGTTGCGGTTGCGCTGGAGGAACTCATTGGCGGCGGCCAGATTTTTCTCGCCAAACAGTTCCATTGCCTCCTGGTTCTTAGCCTGGATGCCCATGGTAAATTCCCGCATGATCTGCTGGATTTCTTTCTGCGGCAGACGGGGTTCTTCTCCGGCGATGCCCGTGGCCAGACCTTCGTAAAGCGCTGCCTCATCCACCTCGACACCATAACCGCGCAGGCGAAAACCAAAATCCAGACCCAGGCAGTAACTCAACTTCGCGCGCATATTGTCCAGTTCAACCGCTTCTTCCGGCGGCGCGGACACGCTATCAGGCTTGTTGGTAGAACAAGCGCCAAGCAAGAGGATACAAAGCATGAGGGGACAGAGGAGTTTTCGCATAGGACAGGGCTTTCTCTTTGGAATTTGCAAAAAGCGGGAGCGCGCGGAAGCATCAGGCTCCCCGCGCGCTCCTTACATGGCTTTGATCTTATTCAACGACTTCGAGCAGTTCCACCTCAAAGACCAGGGTCTTGTTGGGGGGAATGCTGCCGCGCCCCTCGGCCCCATAAGCCAGATCGCCGGGGATGTAGAACTTATACTTGGCGCCTTCCTTCATCAACTGAAGGCCTTCGGTCCAACCGGGGATCACGCCGTTAAGCGGAAACTCGGCGGGGGTATTGCGCTCGTAGGAACTGTCAAACTGCTCGCCATCAATAAAGGTGCCTTTGTAATGGACCTTGACAGTATCGGTATCTTCGGGCTGTTTGCCTTCCCCTTCGCGCAGGACTTCATACTGAAGGCCGCTCTTGGTTGTCTTAACGGCATCGCGTTCGGCGTTGGCGGTGAGAAACTTCTCACCCTCGGCCTGGTTTTCCTGGCCGGACGCCTGCATTTCCTGCTGCTGCTTCATCTGGGCCTGCTGCATTTGCTGCTGGAACAGTTGCATGGCCTGCATCATTTCTTCATCGCTCAGGGCGAACTCTTCTTCGTTCACCGCAGCGCGGATGGCTTCGGCCAGCACCTCGGGATTCACGTCGATACCCGAATTTTTAAGGTCCATGCCAATATTAACACCGAGCACGTAACTGATTTTGTCCTTGTCCGTTTCAATTTTGATGTCCGATTTCTTCGCATCGGCATCCGTTGCTGCTTCGTCGGCCGCCCAGGCAGTCATCATGCTCAGGCAAAGCGCCAGAATCATTACCAGTGTTTTCTTTCTCATAAGTACATCCTTTCAAAGATAGTATGCTTCTTTTATACCTCAATCCGTTTCGGAAGGGATAACTTTAACCAACTTGATCTCAAAAACCAAGGCCGCGTTTGGATAGCTGCCCTGCATTCCTTGTTCGCCATAGGCCAGCTCCGTGGGGACATAGACCATCCACTTGTCGCCTTCCTGCATCATGGTCAAGGCCTGCTGCCAGCCCTTGATCACCCGATGCACCTGCAAGCGCGTCGGCTTGCCACGCTTGTAGGAATTATCAAATTCCTCTCCGTCAATAAAGCGACCGATATAATGGACTTTGACCGTATCATAGGGACCGGGACTATCTCCATCGCCGCTTTCCAGGACCTTGTATTGCAAGCCGTTTTCCAGGCTCATCACGCCTTCCTTCTTCGCGTTGGCTTCCAGAAATTCCTTGCCCTTTTTCAGGTTGGCCTCGGCCTCACCTTCATAAGGCTCAATGCGGTTTGCCTGGAATTCCCAGATACGCTCATCGTTTTTTGCCGCCAGTTCCGCGTCTTTGCGCTTATAGAGATCCATCGCCATATCCAGCTGCATTTCCGTAAGGAGCAGGGGCGCATCGGCCAGCACATCCTGAATACCGCGAATGGCTACTTCAAGATCCAGGGGCGCATCCACTTCCCGCAGACGCTCCCCGGCGCGTATGCCTATGGAATAACTGACCCGCCGCACGATTTCTTCCTGGCTGAGCTCCGGCGTCTTTTCCGCTTCAGTCTGCGGCTTTTCCTCTTGGTCACATGCCGGAACCATAATCAGGAGCATCAACAAAAAGCATCGGGCGATATTATGCAAAGTTACTCTCATCATTCCTCACTCCCTATGAAATCGCTAAACACAGGAAACCTAACTATATCCTTTTTCACCAGAAGCCACAAGGAATTTTCCGTGAGCATTCGATTATCCTTGATCCTTCATACTGATATCTGTCTTGGCTTTTGCGTAAGGCATATCCCACCC
>CAYWYC010000375.1:0-3824 GCA_964462565.1 uncultured Candidatus Sumerlaeota bacterium
GCCTCACCCCGCCGACATTTTCTGCCTGAGCGCCTGGGTTTCCTTGGCGATGGCCTGGAGGACCTGGATGGATTCGGGGGAGAAGCCGGTGGTGGAGTCGTCCTCGTCTTCTTCGTCCTCGTCGGAGTGGCCCAGGCCGCTGGTGCGGACGTTTTTCAGGTAATTCATGATCAGGTCGCGCAGTTCCTGGGGGCGTTCGATACCGCGAAAGGTGCCTCGGTGCATGTTTCCCTGCATGCCTTGCGAGGGGTCCTGCATCCCGCCGCCGCCGGCCGTCTCCACCACCACATCATAAATGCCGAAAATCCGCTGCAGCGGCCCCTGGGTCACGCGCACATTCTGGATGTTCTCAAAAGTGATCGTCGTCTCACGAATCTGCCAGACGTTTTCCCGAATGCGCAGACTGCGGTCGGTGATGATGTAGTAGCGCATTTCATAGTCGAGCCGCACCATGACGTAGAGAATGAAAAACTTGATGGCCACGAAGATGGTGATGAGTATAGCCAGGATGACGCCGAGCAGTTGCAGCGACATGAGCATGATGATGAAACCAACCAGGCCGAAAATCACAAAGCCCCCCATGCTGATCCAAAGGCCCAGCAGGCGATAGCGCAGGAACTTTTTCGAGGCGCGAAAAACATAGACCGAATCGTAGGAACCCACAGGCGGCTCCGGCGGTTCCTTGGGGCAGCGCAATACGGAAAGGGTCAGGTCCTTGATCATTTCATACATGGTCGGCCCCTCCTTCCGGCTGCGGCTTTTCGGGCAGGGCCTGACGAATGGCCGCCAGGTCGGCATGAATCTGCTTCAGCAATTCCAGCGCCTCATCGGACTGCGCGGCTTCCGCAGCATCGGCTCCGGCCACATTTTTCTTCCTGCCAAAACGATGGCCGCGCATTTTGGAATAAAGAAAATCGCGCAGCGGATCGTATTCCTTGAGCCCCTGGATGGACATTTCCGCCGTGGCGTTGCCCGAGGCCGTCTGCACGGAGAGCGTGGCGATTCCCAACCAGCGTTCGATAATTCCGCGAGACACGTGAATATCCTGGATGCGCGCGTAGGTCAGGTTGATCTCGCGCCGGAAAAGCACGCCCCAACTCATGCTGATGCCCTGGTCATCAAAGCGGTATTTCAGGGTCATGTACTTAAAGAGCAAGGGAATAAAAATAATCGGAAACAAAATAACTCCCGCCACCGCCCAGCAGAAGTACTGGATCAGCAAGGCCGGATTGGGCCTTTCGATGGCGTAAATCTCCTCTTCATTAAACTCCAGATTATTGTCGGGCATAAATCACCTCTCGTAAGTACGTTGAGCCGCCTCGCCTGTGTGCTGCAAAATCATGGACAAATAGTGCCACGCCCTTCCCAAAAAATCAAGCACCACGGAAGGCCCCGCCTTGTCACCAACGGGACTCGTTGCGGCGGATATGGTTCCATGGTGGACCATCACTTTCGCGCGATTTTTTCCAATATGCCATGGTCCTGGCTCTGGTTGAAGGCTCGCAAGGCCATCGTCCGTAATAATGGCTCCGTGCTGGACCAGGCGACTTTTTCGAGCACGGCGCTTATGTACATGCTGGCGTATGGAATGTGCCGCGTGGACATGAGCGAGGGCAGATTGCAGCCCAGGCAGCGCGACCAGCGACAGGCCTGTGTATAGAACACGATAAAAAGCAAGCGCCCCACGTCGGAATCCTGAAACCACAGATCAGCCGGAAGGTTCGGATCGTGGCCCTCGTCAAAGGCGTATTCCTTTTGCCCGGCCTCGGAGCCGGATCGGATTTGTTTTTCGATATTGTCGGCTTGCTTCATGAATCAGTGGATGCCCTTCGCTTCGAGCTCGTGGATTTCGGCTTCCCAGTTCTGGCGTTCTTCCTCGTTGATTTCAGGATCGGGCAGCAGGCTGCGGCGCGTGCAGTTCACCAGGGCCTGAAGCGTCTGGTAACGTCGCGTGTCCATGATGGCCGGCGGCAGGTGGTCTTCCACGATCTGGATGACTTCTTCAAAGCCCAGGCTGCTGCCCTTGATAATAGCCTGCGCCTTAAGTTCCGAACGCAGCGACGCGAAACTCGCCGAAAAATATCCCTTCGTGGCCAGCCCCAGGTTTTCGACTTCCGAATCTTCGGCGTCGCGTCCCAGTGCCGGGCGTACCACCCAACGCAAAAAAGCATTACGGTCCTCACCGGCTGGATCCAGCACAGGAATAATCAGGTCGCCCACGCGTCCGGGCCGTCGAATATCAGGCGAAAGCAGATGGATGCGCGCCGTCATCAGCAGCCAGATTACGCGCCCGCGCAGTCGCGGGTCCGACATCATGGCCTGGATTTTTCCGGTCAGCCGGCGCTCCGTGGAATGGGCTTCGGGACCGACGCCGCCGAATTGGGTATCGGCTTCATCCACGAAAATCAGAACCTTCGACAGGGCATCCAACACGCGCCTGAGCCGCTCAAAGATCACGTCCGTCTCGCCAAACCATTTGCTCCGCACATTTTTCAGCACCAGCACCACGATATCCAATTCGCTGGCCACGGCCTCGAAGATAAAGGTCTTGCCGCCGCCGATCGGACCGCCCACCGCCGCGCCGGGAAGCGCCTCGGGACCGGTCGCGCGGAAACGGGGAATCAGTTCCTGCTTCAGGAATTCTTTCAACTTCTCAAAACCCACCACGTCATCAAGCGAATGGTTCGGCTTCTTGAACTCCACCACGTCCTCGCCCAGCTGGCTCTGGATAAAATCCTCCACCTTGGCGATTACGTCGTTTTGCGAAAGAGTGCGTTCATCGTGGGCCGCGCCCTTGAGCAATTGCATAAGCGCGTGAATACTGAGGCCCGCCGTATAGCGCACGAGGTCCTCCTTGTCGCCCCAGTACTCCAGATTTTTCCCGCGCGGGAGATTTTCCTCAAACCACTCGATAAAGGTCTCGCGCTCTGTCTCGCCGGGAGAGGCAATGTTCACCTCGATCACCTGGGGCAGCCGCGCGATACGATGGTTGATCAGACTCCGCGATTCGGCAATCAGCACCACCGAATCGCTCCCGTTCATAAAGCCCGGATCGGAAAACCAGTCCTGGCAGATACTCACGCGGTGGCGGTCGGCGTCGCTCATGCTGGGAATCTGGCCTTCGGGAATCACCATGTCCGCCGCCTCGATCAGGATGATCAGGTTCTCCTTGAGCACCGGCTGGTCTTCGATCTTCTGCCGCGAGCACAGGCACATCTGGCGTAGCAGTTCCATGGCCATGGTCGGGTTGCCGATGGCGCTGCTGAGTTTTTCGTCAAAGGCTTTGCCCAGCGCCGCATGTTGCCGACCAGTCTTGCCCGAGCTGAGCATCGACTTGATCGCCAGTTCATCCGAATCCATGCCCGTCCGCCAGCGCAGCCAGGCCTCGCGCGCCTTTTCCCGGTCCTTCTCTTCCAGAAAGCGGATCGGCCCGTTCAGCTCATAGACCACCAGAATATGATCCGACACGTTCCACTTGGCCGTGAGATAATTCACCAGCGGTACATAATCATGCCCGCTGCCATAAAGCTGGATGCAGAAAAGATCGTGGATATTGCCCGTCAGGATAATGGACCGGGACTGCCCGGCATTCAGAATACGACCGGCATTTCTCAGAAAATCATAGTTCGGCGCTTCCATGTTCCGCCCTCTCCCGATGGATTGGTCCGTGACGATTGTCGCTTCCCGGGCAGAATCCTTCGTGAACCCCGGCTGGGATTGACCTGCTCCAATAAATGCTGCCCGAATAATGCCTCAAGAAACGTCACGCGTCGATTATCATCCTATAAAGACCAACCCAATTCCAGCATTTTCCAAACCGTGCA
>CAYWYC010000376.1:0-3770 GCA_964462565.1 uncultured Candidatus Sumerlaeota bacterium
TTATTCCTTGCTTTTCTCTATTATCTCGCCAGAATCTCTCGATTGTGCTATGAAATCCAGCTAGAGCATAAGTTTATGGAAGGGATCAATATGTCGGTATCGTTGAATTCCGGGCTTGAAAAAAACCCGGCTTCTCCAAAGAGCGTTCTTTTTATCAATCCGCCTTCCGGTTTGTACCGACGTGACGATCGCTGCCAGTCCCGCGTGGAGGACCAGACGGTGCGGGTGGTTTTTCCTCCGATCGACCTGGCTGTTTTTGCGGCCATCGCGCGCGAGCAGAACATGAAGGCCGCTATACGCGACTATCCGGCTCCCGGCGGCGGAGACTGGGATGCTTTCCGCAATGATCTGAAATCCATCCAGCCCGATGTGGTGCTCTTTAACGCGACCACGGCAACGATCCGGGCGGATCTGGAGGTAGTGCGCTTGGTGCGGGCCTGGAACCCCAACACTTTTATCATCGCGCGTGGAGAATATTTTGAGCGCCTGGGCGATGCGCTGATGTTGGATGATGCCGCACCGGATATCGCGATGTTCGGCGAGATCGAGGATAATCTGCGTCGCTTGTTTTCCGGCGAGAATGCGCAGAATCTGCCGGGCGTATTATATGTGGACGAAGCGGGCCAGGTGGTTCGCAATGCGGGACCCGCGCGTGTGGAGAATCTGGATCGTCTTCCGCTTCCCGCACGCGATCTCATCAATAATGAAGTCTATAAGAGCCCGGAAACGGGAAATCCCATCACAGTGATCCAGGCCAACCGGGGCTGTCCGGCGCGCTGTATATTTTGCCCGGCAGGCGAGGTCAGCGGTTTTCGCCTGCGTCTGCGTTCGCCGGAAAAGGTGATGGCTGAATTGCGCGATTGCGTGGAAAATCATGGCATTCGCGAGTTCCTCTTCAATGGGGATACCTTTACCATGAAAAAGAGTTGGCTTCTCGATCTGTGCGGTCTGATTCGCGAATCGGGCCTGCAAATACGCTGGGGATGCAACAGTCGGGTGGATACGATGGATGCCGAACGGGCCCGGGCGTTGAAATCGGCCGGATGCTGGGTGGTGGCCTTTGGTGTGGAAAGCGGCGACCAGCAAATGCTCGACCACATGCGCAAGGGCACGCGTCTGGAACAGGCGGAGGAGGCCATTGCCTGCTGCAAGGCGGCGGGTCTGGCTACCCATGCCTTCTTTATCATCGGGCTACCCTGGGAAGACCGCAAAAGCCTCGCGGCCACTTATGCTTTCCTCAAAAAACTCGACACTGATTTCTTTGACATCAACATCGCCTATCCCCTGCCGGGGACGGAATATCATGAGCTGGCGCAGCGCGATGACCTGGTCTGTGGTGAAGGCAGCTATGCGCAGGCCGGTGTTCGCAGCTATGCCCTGAGCGCTGAGGAACTCACGCGCTGGAGACGCAATGCCTTGCTGAAACTCTACATGCGTCCCCGCTATATCGCGCGTACATTAAATCGGGCGATTCGAACGGGCAATCTGGGGCATTATCTGGGGGCGGCATTTATGCGCTTGAAGGGCTTGGTGCGCTAGTCATCTCGCAATAAAGGACGGGACGATGCAATTCGACAAATACATGGAAGCCAATCGTCTGAACTGGGAAGACCGCGTGGATGCCCATACCGCCGGCCCAAACGAGTCCTATGATATCGATGCTTTTCTGGCGGGTGAATCGACGCTTCTGGATGTGGAACTGGAGGAATTGGGTGATGTTTCGGGCAAGCGCCTGCTTCACCTGATGTGCCACTTCGGCATGGATACGCTTTGCTTGTGGCGGCTGGGCGCGCGGGTGACAGGGGTGGACTTTTCGGAAAAGGCCATCGGCTGGGCAAAAAAACTGGCTCAAAAGATCGAAAGCGACGCGGAATTTATCTGCGCCAATGTTTACGAACTGCCGTCCCAACTTTGTGGGAAGTTCGATATTGTTTATATTTCCTATGGCGTCTTGTGCTGGCTGCCGGATATCGACAGGCTGATGGATATAGCGGCGCGTTGCCTGAAGCCGGGTGGCCTGTTCTGCCTGATCGATGGACATCCCTTAATCCAGATGTATGAATACGATCCTCAGAAAAAGGACCTTCATATTTGCTACCCATATTTTTACAGCGAAAGCCCGATGGAGGAAATTGCAACTGCCTCTTACGCCAACGCGTCGCATTCGCTACAGAATCAGCGGACCTACGAATGGAGCCACGATCTGGGCGGCGTGGTGAATGCCGCCATCCGGGCCGGCCTGCGCGTTGCATCGCTCCAGGAATACCCCTTTGGATTCTGGCAGCGATATCCCCACATGGTTCGGGATGAAAAGGGGCACTGGCTATTGCCGGAGGATAGTCCGAGCCTACCGATTATGTATTCGCTGACTGCCCGGAAAGAAGCGTAGAACCGCATATTCGCCTCGCTCAAAAACCGTTCGCCTTCGGGATCCCGGGGCACATAAAGCGTACGCGCGGGGAAGGCGATGCTCAGGCCGCGTTCGTTGACGGCCTTGAATATGGCGTTGATCCGGCGGCGAACTTCCAGCGGGACGGCCTGTTTATCGAAGGGCGTATCGGTGGGTCGCAAAACGCGGCAGAAAAAAATCGACCACGTTGACCAGTTTGTAAAGGGTCCAGGTAATATCGAAAACCACCAGCGTAACAGCCAGCCCCACAAGCAGGATCAGAATACCCGAAGGGCGATACAGCATGTTGATTTCCTTTCTCCGGCAGACCAAAACGCAGGCAGCCCGGTTGCTTTGTTTTCAACCAGGCTGCGCGTTCATTAAAAAGGCCGATTCGCCTTAGAAGGCTTTCAACTTGCCCGACTCGTCAAAGATGATCTCTGTCGTGCGAAAGCGGTTGATGTTATAGATCCAGCGATTGTTATCGAGGGAAAAGGTTTGGCTTTCGGGAGGATATCCCCAGGTAATCAGGACGGTGTCCTTGCTCATGCCTTTGGCCAGTTTGCCGCGCTTGATGGCATCCACATGTTCTTCCGGCAAGCCTGCTGTCATTTCATCCAAAGACTTTGTCGTGATCAGGCGATCCGCGTATTCTTCCACTGTCAAGCCGGAATGGTGCTCTTCATAAAAGGGAATCTTGAAGGTCTGCTCCTCGGCCGTGGTGATCTGGATAATCGGCGTGTTGCGCCAGCGATGTTTTTCGATTTCGGCGCTGGTAATTTTCGTGCCTGCCGGGATGATACTCCCTGTCTTGTAATTCGTGCTGTACACAGCGTCCATCTTTTCGTACCACATGTTATGCGCCAGGTAATGGGGCCCCGACCCCTCCAGCAGCGAAGCCTGAGGCTCTTCGACAGAGCCGCCTCCTCCGCCCTTCTTGCATGCTCCAAGCGAAAAGATCGTCAGCAAAATCAGCATCAAAAGCAAAGACCGTTTTAACAATACCATGTTGGTACCTCCTTACAAATTTTTTAAAGTATTCAGTAATGTGGGCGATATCCAAAGAGGATCGCCCCGACAGCCTTGCGGCTCATTTATATTTTCATCCATGAACGTTTTTTATGTCAACGGGTAATATTGCGTATATTTTATGACACGGAGTTTTGCCCTTTTCAATCGGCATAAAAAAGTTTCCCCTGGCGGGGAAGTACCAGCCAGGGGAAACAGGAGGGGCCTTGTCAGGCTTATGGAGGAGAGAGCGGCGAGGAGATTTTGGGCTCCTGCTTACCGCCGTGTCGAGAAGAAAGTCCAAGTCGGGCATGTGTCGTACGGTATGTTGTTTTGCCTTTATCGGGCTTTCCGGGGTGTGAAAACTCCTTAT
>CAYWYC010000377.1:0-3670 GCA_964462565.1 uncultured Candidatus Sumerlaeota bacterium
AGGTACTATTTCACTCCCTTTACAAGGGTTCTTTTCACCTTTCCCTCACGGTACTAGTTCACTATCGGTCGTCGGAAAGTATTTAGCCTTGGAGGGTGGTCCCCCCGGTTTCAGTCGGAATTCCTCGTGCTCCGACCTACTCAGGAACAGGTCTAGCGGGTTCAAGTTTTCGTCTACAGGGCTTTCACCTTCTGTGGCGCGGCTTTCCTGCGCGCTTCGACTAACCATCCCCCTACATGTTGACCGTCCTACAACCCCGTCGCACCCCGAAAGATGGACGGTTTGGGCTATTCCCCGTTCGCTCGCCGCTACTAGGAGAATCTCGTTTGATTTATTTTCCTCTGGCTACTGAGATGTTTCACTTCGCCAGGTTTGCTCCAACCGCCTATGTATTCAGCGGTCGGTAATGGTGCATTCACCATTGGGTTTCCCCATTCGGAAATCCCCGGATCAGAGCCTGCTTGCGGCTTCCCGAGGCTTATCGCAGCTTGCCACGTCCTTCATCGCCTTCCGACGCCAAGGCATCCGCCATACGCCCTTAGTAGCTTAACACTACCAAAGTAACGACTTACATTTGTGCCCTCTGGCGCTTCTTTACGGTTATCCAGTTAGAAACTGTGCCCAACGCTTGCGCGTCGAACACTTTTGTGTACGTGTTCAAAGTTCGGCACAATGAACACGTTGCTGGTTGTGTGCACTTGGTACTTCAGGAAGATTACCCGTCTTCCCGTGCACATTTACTTCCATGAACGAATCTGTCAAAGAACATGCCGCGCTTTGGAGGCTGACGGCTGCCACAACCTTGGGATCGCTTTGGCAAGGACGCCTTCGCTTTCTTCCGGTCGTCGCCCCGTTTACCGGGGCAGGCAAGGAACGATCTTCTTACAATCGGGGCGGCTTGTCAACTTCTTTTTTCAACTTTTTTCGCCGCTTTTTTATCGCTCCAACTTCATCTTCTGGTCTGTCTTTGGGACTCTGTTTGAGCAGTCTCTCGTCAGACACAGGAAGAGGATCATACCATCAAAAAATTTATTGTCAAGGCCTAAACGTAAAAAAAATGCAATTCCTGTCGATTCTCGTTTCGGCCTTTATTTGCAGGCCCATCCGAAGGCATTCCTCATCCTTTTCTGATCAAAATCCAACTTTTCCGCAAATTCCTTTCCCCGAATTTTACCCTCGGCCCCCGGCAAAATCTCCACCGGGGGCCAAGGCTTCGGCGGTCTTTGGTATTTATTCCAGAACATCCAGCGCGATCTCGACCCGGCCGAAGGGCGCGCTCACCTGGTAGCCGGCCACGCTGTCGCGGATTTCTTCGCAGATTTCCCGCGAAATTTCGATCCCCGTTTTTACCCCGTCTTCCTTCGTTTTGCACTTCGCCATGCGTTCGAGGATCTTCTCGGGCACTTCCACGCCCGGTACCTCGTTGTTCATGAACTCGGCATTTTTGAAGCTGACCAGGGGCCACACGCCGGCAATAAGGGGTATCTGACGATGGTGCTTCGAGGCCTCGTCCAGAAAACGGAAGAGCGCCTGCGTGTCAAAGACAGGCTGCGTAATGGCATATTCCGCCCCGGCATCGATCTTGGCTAAATAGCGCTGCATCTCACGCTCGGGCTCCACGGCCACCGGATTCGCGCCGACGCCTATAAAGATACCCGTCGGCGGATTCACCTGACTGCCGCCGATATCGCGCCCCCGATTCAGGTTGGCCGTCACCTGGGTCAGGCCGATGGCATCCACGTCAAAAACCCCGGTCGCGTCGGGATAGTCGCCCAGCTTGGGCGGATCACCCGTAATAATGAGAAAATTGGCCAATCCCGCGGCGTAGCCTCCCAGCAGGTCCGACTGCATGCCGATCAGGTTTCGGTCGCGGCAGCAATAATGCAGAATAGGCTCGATCCCGATTTGGTTACGGATGGCGATGGCGGCGATCATGGGCGATACGCGCGAACTGGCGCGGGGCCCGTCGGGGATATTGATAGCATCCACGCCATGCAGGTGGCATTCCCGGGCGCGTTCGAGCAGCATGCTCATGTCGCAGGATTTGGGCGGAACCAGTTCGACGGAACTGACCTTCTTGCCCGCGTGGAGCAAACCGGAAAACCGCGACTTCTTTTCCGGCGGAATAATTTCGACCTGGCTCTCCTCTTCTTCATAAGAGCGAATCTGGATATGATGCTTCACGCCACTCATGGTCTTGATCGCCCGCGAAGCCATGCGGATATGCTCGGGCGTGGTGCCGCAGCAGCCGCCTATCCCCCGAACCCCCATTTCGATAAACTTCTTGGCATATTCGGTGAAGTATTCCGGATTGTTCAGATAAAGCATGCGTCCTTCCACTTCGCGCGGAAGCCCGGCATTCGGCAAGACGATCACGGGCTTGCTCGTATGCTCCAGTGCCGCCTCCAGCGCGTCGTAGGCCTGGGAGGGACCCACACCGCAGTTCAGCCCCAGAGCACTGACACCATCGTTGCGGTCCAGGGCTTCGGCCATGTTTTCCACGCTGATGCCCAGAGCCGTTTCTCCCCGATGGTCCACCGTAAAGGAAGCCACCAGCGGAATATCGCTGATGCCGCGCAGGGTCCAGATGGCCAGTTCCAACTCGTCCAGGCCAGGGAAGGTCTCAAACATAATCACATCGACACCTTCGTCGATCAGAAAACCCAGCTGCTCCTTGAAGGCCGCTTCCACCTCGACGCGGTTTTCCGAATTCATCATCTGGCCCGGTCGCAGGCAGGGCCCCACGCTGGCGGCCACATAAAGGTCCTCCCCCGCCACTTCACGCGCCAGCTTGACCCCGGCGCGATTAATGGCTTCCACTTCCGTGCTCAAGCCATGCTGGCCGAGTTTAATCCGGTTCGCGCCAAAAGTATTGGTCTCGATAACCTCGGCTCCGGCCTGGGCATATTCCCGGTGGATTTCCTTGATCAATTGGGGGGACTTTACACAGAGTTCGTCATAACAGACGTTCAGAAAGACGCCTTTTTCATAGATCATGGTGCCCATGGCGCCGTCAAAGACGATGGGGCTTTCCTTAATGCGTTCCAAAAAGGATTGCTTCATTGGCTTATTGCTCCTTTATGTGAGGGTATTAATCAAGCGGGTCAAAATTATCGCGAGTGGCATAGCACATGGGGCAAACCCATTCTTCGGGCAAGTCCTCGAAAGCCGTGCCGGCCGGGATCTGGTTCATGGAGTCCCCTTTTTGCGGATCATACACATAACCGCAATTGATACATATATACTTCATGTTATATTACTCCTTGCCATAATATCTGTTCTACTTGAAATAACTCAACGCCTGGTTCATGGCGCAAGTTTGGCAGGCACTCTGCCTGAACCCACGATAAGCAATATCTATAGCTAACATTTTCAAATACTTATGTAAACCATCATTGCGATTATAGAAGCGGGGCGGGTGCACGGCATAAATGAGGGGCTCGTTTTTTTCTATCAGAGCACTTCCAAAAAACCCTGAATCCTTCTGAAAAACGCTTGATCCTCTTTTTCGCGCCAAATGTGCGAGACATACGAGCCCAAGGCATCGCCTTGAGTTCAGGCAGGATTTAAAAGAGGGCGGAAGGTCCTCGACAAAGAAGCCCGAAACACAACGTGCCGAAAGAAAAGAACGTCGGATTTGATAATTTGGTCGGAAGCCATTCTGCCGGCA
>CAYWYC010000378.1:0-3647 GCA_964462565.1 uncultured Candidatus Sumerlaeota bacterium
TCGCAATCGGTATTTGTTAACCACGAAACAAACGAAATACACGAAAAATACTCCTACATTCCCGCACCTTTGGCGTTTTGAAGAAGACAATCGTGTTTTTTCCGAATGATTCAGAATTTTCGGGAAATCCTCTGATAAAATATCCAGCCTCCATTTATGTCGTGCACCCGCGGTAGTACTTGTGATCGACATGCCTTTCCATTATAATTCTCATACCTTATCAAGACAGGAGTTGATCATGAAAAATTCGTTTTTTCTGAAAGCATTCCATATTATAAGCCTTTACGTCCTTTTCACCATGGCCTTGCCTATCGCGGCTCAGGACATTCCCGAGGCTTCTCCCGATATTCTGGTCCGCGAGGGATACACGATCAGCATCGCCGAGGCCACTATCAGCAAACCCCGTTTCCTCGAGTTTGATGACAAGGGCACGCTTTATGTCTCTCTGCCGAAGGCTGGCGAAATCAAGGCCTGCTTCGACGAAAACGGCGACGGCTATTACGAGAAGGTCGAAACTTTTGTATCCGGTCATCCCACCGCCCATGGTATGGACTGGCACGACGGGTGGCTCTGGTTTTCCGAAACGGGAACCATCCTGCGCGCACGTGACACCGATGGCGACGGCGTGGCCGACGAGAAGGTCACCGTCATCCCCAAGGGCGAACTGCCCAGCGGCGGCGGGCACTGGTGGCGACCCGTCCTTATTCATAATGGACGCATCTACACCGAAATCGGCAATAGCGGCAACATCAGCGACGAATCCGACACGGAACGCATGAAGGTGTGGTCCTTTAACCTGGAAGGCGGTGACAAAAAACTCTTCGCCTCCGGCCTGCGCAACACGGAAAAGCTCATCACCCGCCCCGGCACCGACGAAATATGGGGCATGGACCATGGCAGCGACTGGTTTGGCCGCGAAATCGAAGGCAAGCGCAATCCCCTGGGACAACCGATTACCGACTGGAACCCGCCCTGCGAAATGAACAAACTCGTCGAGGGCGGCTACTACGGACACCCCTTTATCGTCGGCAAAAAACTGCCCCGCTACGAATACATGGACCGCGAAGACATCGTGGCCCTGGCGAAAAAGACGATCATCCCCGAGTGGGAAACGGGCGCGCACTGGGCGCCCAACGCCATGTGCTTTTACGACGGCGACCAGTTTCCCGACGAGGTAAAGGGCGACGCCTTTGTGGCCTACCACGGCTCCTGGAACCGCAGCGAAAAAGCGGGCTACTGCGTGACGCGCGTCCTCTTTGACGACGGCCATCCCTACGGCGAACTCAAATATGCCAACTTCCTCCGTGAAAACGATCGCATGCTCGCGCGCCCTGTGGACGTGGTGGTTGCGCCCGACGGAAGCCTGCTCATTAGCGACGACTGGGGAGATAAAATCTTTCGCCTTTCCTATACGGGAGAAAAATAATGAAAAGGACAATTTCCGCAGTCGCCTTGCTCCTGGGCGTGATCATCCTTATCGGATGCATCAGCTACTCTTCGGAAATGGACATAAAAGCCGACGTCACCATGCAGCTTCCTCCGCAGCAATATCGCCCACTTAAACTGAGCCCGGTGACGACTTTCGAAGACGCCTGCGCGCGATGCCACGGTCCCCAGGGCTCCTTCTACGGCGAAGAATTTGCCAAGCTGGAAAAAGAAGAATTGCGGCCCACGGTGAAGGAAATGATGGAAGGTCCCGCCTTTCTCAAACCCACCAAGGCCGAGGTGGACGCCATGACGGCCTACCACCGCGCCCTGGAAAAAAAGGAACCTTTCATCTGCGTCACCACCAAGGCCGAACAGGAAGACGGCGGACTGCTGCTCCAGGGCGAATGCAATCCCGGCGCGGAAATATTCGCTATGGCCGCCGATTCTGAACAAAAGCAGGATATCGACCTGAGCAAGAAAGGCAAATGGGAATATCTGCTTCGCGCTGAAAACGCACTCATCCGGGCGGAGCGCAAAAAAGCCGCATCCGTCCTGTCGGTACCCGAACAGCAATGGACGCACCGTCAGGTCGGCGACGAAAAAACAGAAGCCCACTCCGAATAGGCGAAAATTAATCCGGCAGGAAGGGACTCTTTTCGGGATCGTACCATTCCACCAGCTGCGCGCGCAATTCTTCCGCCACACGGATATAGGTGGGGTTTTCGATCAGGTTGTAATATTCCTGGGGATCCGTTTCCAGGTCGTACAGCTCATGTAGCGCGCCGTGATTGTAAATATACTTATAGCGATCGGTGCGGATCATATATTGCGGAATCCCCCCGCGCAGCCCATGCTCGCTGAATGCCGCCGCCGGTCCTTCGGCATCGGGATTTTTCAGAACATCGGCAAAACTCTGCGCTTCCATGCGCGGAACGGCCCCCGGAAAATCGACAAGCGCCGTCGTGCGCGGTTCTTCGATCCCCGTCATCTCGATCAAGGTCGGGTACAGCCCGAACTGTTCCGTCAGCGCGCGCGTCACCTCTCCTTGCGGCAGCTGCTTCGGATAACTCACAATCAAGGGTACCCGCACCGCCTGCTCAAAGAGGCAAAACTTCTGCCACAGCCCATGGTCGCCGTGCATCTCGCCATGGTCTGACGTATAAACCACAATCGTATCATCGGCCAGGTCCAGCCGGTCCAACGCGTCCAGCACCTGCCCCACACAATGATCGGCAAAGGCCAGACAAGCCAGGTATCCCGCCGAATGGGCCTTCCGCTGGTATTCGGGCTGATCCAGCATGCGCTCGATCCGGCGCTGGATATGTTCCGGATAAGTCTCGCGCGGTCCCGGCTCGGGCAGTTCAATACTCTCGGGCGGAAACATTTCGGCAAACTCACGCGGCGCGAAAAGCGGCGTATGGGGTTTCATAAAACTCGTCACCAGCATGAAGGGCTGCTCCCGGTAGCGCTCCATGAACTTGATCGACTCCCGCGCGATAAAGGTGTCCAGTTGGTCATCCAGGTCCAGTTCCGAGGCCATCAGCTTATAATCGGACTCTGTTACATTGCCCACCCAGGGGCTGTGATCGTCTTCCCATAAATCGACCACATCGGGAAAACCCGCGCCATGGTCGAAAACGGTCCGCGTAAAATTCCGGCTCAGCGGATGGCTCGCGATCTCATTGGCATAGTGCTGCGCCTTGGGTCCCAGGTACATGAGCCAGTCATTGACCGAGAGGTAATATTCAAAGCCATGATTATGGGCGTCCAGAAAATGCATCTTCCCGATCAATCCCGTCAGGTAGCCGTTTTCGCCAAAATGATGCGCCATGGTCCGGTAGCGCCAGTCCAGACGATCCTCGTTCGTGATCGCCCCCGTCGTATGGGAATAAAGCCCCGTGAGCATGGACATACGCGACGCCACACAAACCGGATAGGGACAATAGGCCCGCTCCATACGCACCCCATTCGACGCGATCCGGTCAATGTTGGGCGTCGCCACGTGATCCCACCCCGCGCAGTTCATAAAGTCGGCCCGATGCTGGTCTGTCATGATAATGAGGACGTTTGGTTTACGGTTTTCTTTAGACATACTGGAAGCCATATTCGTGGAATTTCCTCCTGAAAATGAGAAAGGCCCGCGAGGGGCCTTTCTGAAGTTTCAACGCTTATTGATAGGGCAAAAAAAGGCAAGCAGCCTGTCAGAACCAACCCTTTTG
>CAYWYC010000379.1:0-3645 GCA_964462565.1 uncultured Candidatus Sumerlaeota bacterium
CCCAATCCCAACAAACGCAAGGCTTCGGTCAGGTTCGTGGCGGGGTAGAGGCGGAGGCCCTTCATCTCGCGGCCTTTTTCTCGCTGGGGCGCACCATAGATGCAGGTCTGGAAACCCAGGCGTGCCGCTTCGGTGAAGCGCTTTTCCAGTTGGCCCACGGAGCGCACTTCTCCGGCCAGGCCGATTTCCCCGAAGAGAACCGTCGTCGAATCGATGGGCTGATTCAGGGCGCTGCTCGCGATGGCGGCGGCCATGGCCAGGTCCAGCGCCGGTTCCTCGATGCGCAAGCCGCCCGCCAGATTCACAAAAACATCGCTCGACGACAGCGTCAGATTGGCCCGCTTTTCCAGCACCGCCAGAATCAGCGCCAGGCGTCGCGCGTCGATCCCGTGGGCCGACCGGCGCGGCGTGCCAAAGCCATTATTCGGGGCCACCAGCGCCTGCACCTCCACCAGCAGCGGACGCGTGCCCTCAATCGCCGCCAGCACCGCCGAGCCCGATGCCTCCGATGGCCGCTCCGAAATAAACATTTCCGACGGGTTCTGCACCGTTTCCAGGCCCTGTTCCTTCATTTCAAAAATGCCAATTTCGTTGGTCGAGCCGAAGCGGTTCTTTACGGAACGCAGAATACGAAAAGAAAAGTGGCGCTCGCCTTCAAAATAAAGCACCGTGTCCACCATGTGCTCCAACAGCCGCGGCCCGGCAACGACGCCTTCCTTGGTCACATGCCCGATGAAGAAAAGAGCAAGGCCGTCGGACTTGGCCGCACGAACCAGGCGCGCCGCACTGTCGCGAATCTGGGAAACGCTTCCCGGCGCCGAACTGATATCCGCCGATGCCAGCGTCTGGATCGAGTCGATCACCACCGCCACGGGCTTCACCTTGTCGAGCGTGGCCAGAATCGTATCCACATCGATCTCGCATTGCACCAGCAGGTCATCATGAAAAGCATTCAGCCTTTCGGCGCGCATGCGTGTCTGCTTGGCCGATTCTTCACCCGTTACGTAAAGCACTTTGCCGTCGTTTTTTTCAGCCAGATGATGGGCCACCTGGAGCAGGAGGGTGGACTTGCCGACGCCCGGTTCGCCGCCCAGGAGCGTGGCTGACCCTTCAACCAATCCACCACCCAGGATACGGTCGAACTCCTCCATCCCCGTGGATATGCGACGGTCCTCGCCGGTGGGAATTTCGGTAATCGGGAGCGGCGGTTGCGCATGGGACAGCATGTCGGCGGCACGGCCCTTGCCCTTGGAAACAGGCCGCACCACTTCCTCGACCAGTGTGTTCCATTCGCCGCAGGATGGACACTTGCCCATCCATTTGGGTGTGTCATAGCCGCATTCTCCGCAGAGAAAAACTGTTTTCTTTTTCGCCATGCCTCATTATCCTGGTGCAATTTGAAGGTGGCGATTATTCGATGGTGTCATAATGGTGGGTAAAGTAGCGATTCTGGTGATCGATAATCTTCTGCGCCGCCTTTTGCAGCGTCACATTATCCTCGCCAAATCGAACGCCTACCAGAAAATTCATATTCCGCACCTGGGTCCATCGAATTTCCGCCTCGATAAGAGAATATATGCCCGGGGCGGGTTGAGGCAACTCAAAATTCATTTCGATGCTCCGTCCCATGTGCAAATAACTCTTGAGAGCCTCTTTGTGGTAATTAGAACGCTGTTCCACGGGAACTTTCTGGCGCATTTCGAGGACTTTGCGGGAGTAGTTGCCGGGATCGAGCATGAGAAAGGCGAGTTGGCATCCACCCGAGGCCAGATCGATGATTGTGCCTTGCACAGGCGCGCTGGGCGTGGGGGCTGCTTCCTGGATTTCCTCCTGGCCTTCCGTGTTTTCGCCCCTTGCTGGAAACTTGATAGTAAAAGGCAAAAACGAAATATTGCAGTCAATATTGCAGAGCAGGCGCTCTTCCTTGCGCAGTTTGAGCACCTCGATGCTTTTGGGATATTCCAGCAGCATCATGGGAAAAGGATCGGACATCACCTTGAGCACATCGGCCTTGAAACCGAGAAGAGACCCTTTGTGCAGAAAGCGGACGATGCATTTTTCGCCTGACATAAAAACCATGGGTTTACCATAAGCCAAGGGCATATCCACCAGAAGATAGCGCGGCTCATGAGCCCCTACAACCTTGGTCGTTCCGCGCAATGATCTTCCTTCCAGGCGGCGCTCTACATGCAAAACCGTGCCCAGATCAAATTCAATTTCATCCTGCACAATAACAGGTGGCATGTTGATTTCCTTGTCTATAGCCCATGCTTCTTCATCGAACTCAGATTATCATTTGCGACGAATCTGTTTTAAACGAAGTCTTTGGGCAAAATAATGCTATTTGTAACAAATATCCCCTCAGGCAAAATGACAACTTTTTGCCAAGTAAGGGCATATTATAAACTTTCGCACGATTTGTAAATAGATTTTCTCTTCAAATGCGCAACAATATCATAACCGAATGGTATGCGCGGCGACCAGGCAGATTTTAAAGGCGGGGAAGGAATTCATTCTGCGCCAAGCCTAATTGCGCAGGAGTCCTTCGTTTTCGGCCAGCTCTTCCGGCTTGAAGATGCCCTTTTCGGTGATGATACCCGTCACCAGCTCGGCAGGAGTCACGTCAAAGGCCGGATTATAGGCCTGGCTGCCCGCCGGGGCGATGCGGACGCGCGATTCTTTGCCTGAATCGTCCACACCAAACATATAGAGCACCTCCTCCTGGTCGCGTTGTTCGATGGGAATATCCTTGCCCGTGGGGCAGTCGAAATCGATGGTCGTCGTAGGCGCGGCAACATAGAAGGGGATGCCGCTGCGATGGGCCAGAACGGCCTTTTCGTAGGTGCCGATTTTGTTGGCCACGTCGCCGTTTTTCGCCGTGCGGTCCGTCCCGACGATCACCATATCCACCTGCCCGGAATACATGTAATATCCGGCGGCATTATCGGGGATAATGGCATGGGGTATTTTCTCGCCGCAAAGTTCGTAGGCCGTCAGGCGCGATCCCTGGCAGCGGGGCCGGGTTTCGTCGACATATACGAAAACCTTTTTGCCCTTGCCCGCGGCCTTGTAGAGCGGCGATGTAGCCGTACCCCAATCCACCGTTGCCAGCCAGCCGGCGTTGCAATGCGTCAGGATACGGAAGCCGTCCCGGATAAGCGTTTCACCGTATTCGCCGATTCGCTCACAGGCTTCAGCGCTCATATCCGCATATTTCTCAGCCGCCTTTAGGGCCAATTCTCGCGCCTCCTTCACATCTGCGGCTCCCTCCGCCGCCTGGCGCACCTTGCCGATTCCGTGAAAAAGGTCCTGCGCCGTGGGACGGGTGGCGGCCAGTTCCTGGGCGGCGGCTTCGGCATCGGCCTTCCAGTTTTCCGCGGAGGCCGATAGGTAGGCCAGGACCATACCATAGGCTCCTGTTGCCCCGATGGCCGGAGCCCCGCGGACGATCATCGTCTTGATAGCATTCGCCGCTTCGTGGTAATCCTTCAGGTCGATAATCTCAAAACGATGGGGCAGAAGCGGCTGATTGATCATCTTGATAACGCCGCCTTCCATCCAGACAGTTCGATAATGTACGCCATTGACATGCATGTTCAACTCCTTGTGTATCCATCAGCTTATTTCTTTTAGCGATTCATCGCA
>CAYWYC010000380.1:0-3602 GCA_964462565.1 uncultured Candidatus Sumerlaeota bacterium
TATCTGAATGCAGAAGAAGAAATCTCCATTATTCTCAAAAAACTGCCGGAGAAGAATCTTTATATCGCCGGCTGGAATTCAAAGCTGGGTGAGATTATCCTCAGCGGGGAATCGACTATATACCTGATCAAAATCAAGAATCCTGGTTCTTACAGGGCAATCTCGGTTTCAGACTTTTTTGAATAGTGCTTCTCATAGTCGCATATATCAGCAGCTGATCCGGGGCCGCCGTAGAGAGAATCTGCTTGGTAAGCGTTAGGCTCTTTCAGCGGGACAGGACATCAGAGGAAATACTCAGCCCCAATCACCTTGGTGTCTTCGCGGGAGCTGAATTCCATAACGTGATTAAGCAACCATTCCCCTGCAGGACGGCTTTTTCCCGGAATATAGTCTTTGCAGGGGGCTGATTGTGTGTTATTCTGTTTGATAAATGCATTGCATATATGCGACTGGTTTTTTCGAAAGGATTAGGAAGATGAAGCGTCTGTTTGGAATCGTTATGTTTTTGGCGATCGCCCTGGCGGCGGTGTGCCCTGGCTTGGGATTTGCCCAAGATGCTGCGACGAACGCGTCGGACGACTGGAAGCCCGGGCCGATCCTGAGCCGGATGCTGGAGGGGCCGATGGCCGATGTGGAAGAGATTGTCGTTGCGGAACGGGCGCGGGGTCTTGATGGGCACTGGTATGCCAACTTCGCCTATCCCTTGCTTTTCCCTCATGTGTCGGTGGCTTCGCCGGGTGGGGGACGGCTGGTGGCCTTTAATATTCGCACGGGCGAGCGGCGGATTCTGCTGGAAGACCTCAAGGGCGCGGTGCGTGATCCGATTGTGAATTATGACGCCACGCGCATTTTGTTTTCCTATCGTCCCGGTAACTCGCCCTACTATAAACTTTACGAAATCAACGTGGACGGCACGAATCTGCGGCAGATTACCCATGGCGAAAGCGTGGACGATATTGAGCCCTGTTATTTGCCCGATGGCGATATCATGTTTATATCATCGCGCTGCTACCGCTGGGTGCCTTGCTGGTACACGCAAGTGGGGACGACTTACCGTTGCGATCCCGATGGCGGGAACATCCGGCAGATCAGCTTTGGCGTGGAGCATGAGAATACGCCCTGGGTTCTGCCCGATGGCCGTGTGCTTTATACGCGCTGGGAATATGTGGACCGCCACACGAACCGCTTTCACCATCTCTGGACTTTTAACCCCGATGGCACGGGGCAGATGGTTTATTACGGCAACATCGGCGGCTCTCATGTGATGATCGACGCCAAACCGATTCCGGGTACGGAAAAGGTGGTCTCCATCTTCAGCCCCTTTCATGGACGCAACGAACATCAGGGCGATATTATCGTGCTGGACGTTTCCAACGGGCCGTCCGATATTCGTCCGCCTTATGAGCCGGGGTATCCGCATTTGAATCCCGGCGCCGAGACGATGATCAACAAGTACAAGGAAGAAGGCACTTATCGGCAATGGCGCGATCCCTGGGCCTTTTCGGAAGATTGCTTCATGGCGGCGAATCCGCAGGGCATTGCCGTGCTTGACGAGTTGGGAAACTGGGAATTGATCTATCCCGCGCCGGAAGGAAAATTGAGCGACGTGGACGGCCATGGCAAGCGCATGGAGTTTGGTGTATGGGCGCACGAACCGCGTCCTATCGTTCCGCGCCGTCGCGAGCCGGACGTGGTGAGTCGGGTGGATTATTCGCAGACGGAAGGGACCATGGTCCTGCAGGATGTCATGATCAGCCGCAATCTGGACGGCGTGAAGCCGGGTGAGATCAAGTCGCTGCTGGTGCTTGAGGAGATGCCCCGGCCCGTGAGTCCGATCTGGAGTTATGGCGACCTGGGCTATTTCGGTACTTTTCGCCGGAGCGATACGGGGCTGACGGGATCGCTGATCATCCATCGTGTTCTGGGCACGGTTCCCGTTGAAGAAGACGGTTCCGCCTTTTTCCGAGCACCAGCGCAGCGGCCGCTTTTCTTCGTGGCGCTGGACAAGGATGGCAATTCGATCAAGCGGATGCAGTCCTTTGTGAGCCTGATGCCGGGAGAATCGGTCAGTTGCATCGGCTGTCATGAAGACCGCACCATTACCCCGCCGCCTATGCGCAAGAGCTTGCGGGCGCTTCAACGTAAGCCCAGCGTGATCCGGCAGGTCAAGGGCGTGCCGGAGTCGGGCATCATCGATTTTCCGCGCGATATACAGCCCATCCTGGACCGGCATTGCGTGAAGTGTCACGATGAGGAAAAACGCAAGGGCGGCATGATCCTGACGGGTACGCGTGCGGCGCGGACGACGATGGCTTACGGAACGATGGTCATGCATGAACTCACGGGTATCAACGGGCTCGATTACAAACGCAACGACATGGGCAACACGGGCCCACGGAGCATGGGTTCGGCGGTGTCGCCTCTGATCAAACTGCTGTCGAAGGGCCACCACAAGGTGCAGCTGAGCGATGAAGAATTCAACCTGATTCGGGCCTGGGTGGATTCGAGCGCGCTTTTTTCAGGCACTTACGCGAAGTTGGCATTTCCGCAGCCGCCGACTGCCGAGAAGGGCTTTGCACCGGTGAGTGATATCGTGAAAAAGCGTTGTGGCGAATGTCATATCAACTCGAAGCGCGGGGCGAGCATGGGTTGGCCCAATGACGATTACTGGGACGCGCTTTTCAATCGTGATGAACCCGAGAAGTCTCCTCTTTTGCTCGCGCCCCTGGCCAGGGAGGCTGGTGGCTGGGGAGCCTGTCGCCAGAGCAAGGCGCGTTCCTGGGACCCTGCTGCCGGAAAACGGGAAAAAGCCGAGTTGGCCACGATCTTTGAAACGAAGGATGACCCTGACTATCAGGCGATCCAGAAATATCTGATGGACGAACTCGGTGACTTTGCCAAGCGGCCGGACTATTACGAAGAAGGCTTTGTGCCTGCGCCTTTTTATGTACGTGAGATGAAGCGCTATGGCGTTCTTGATCCCGAATGGAATCACTGGAAAGAGCCGATTGACTTTTTCGCCTTGGAAGAGGACTATTACAATCTCTTTTATCCGAAGGGGAAATAGCGCGGACCAGTGTGGCTTTTACGCGCGGGAATGGCCGGGCTGGCGCAAGATCAGTGATGACCGCCGCCGGAAGATTATCGAAGGCATGCCTGTGGGCGGGGAATTGCCCTGGGCCAAGGCCTATAATCTCGACCGCACCTGGGAATATGCCAGTTGGATCATCCAGGCCGTTGAGACGAACGATCCCTTCATCGCCTACTGTTCCGTGCCCAACGGCGGACTTATTGACAACCTGCCCCAGGACGGCGTGGTCGAGGTGGCTTGCGTGGCGCGTGGCAACGGCATCCAGCCCGTGCGATATGGCGCCTTGCCGTCGCAGTGCGCGGCGCTTTGCGATTCGAACATGCGCATGTTTGATCTGGCGGCCACGGCCTGCGTGGAGCGATCTTATGAAGCAGCCGAAATGGCGCTCATGCTCGATCCGCTGACGGCAGCCGTCTGTTCGCCTGCGGAAATTCGCAGCATGTTCAAGGAACTCTATGAGTCCCAGCGGGATTATCTGCCGGGTTTCTAATAATCGGTGAAAGCGATTTGC
>CAYWYC010000381.1:0-3581 GCA_964462565.1 uncultured Candidatus Sumerlaeota bacterium
AAATTCTCGATTCACTGCTTTGGTTGAGCAGCCCCCTATTTATGTCGTGCACCCGATCTTTCCGGGCCGGTTAGATTCCTTTCTCCGGAATACATCAGGGGACTTGACTCAAGCGGTCTGATTAGTCATAATCTTTTTATTGTAAACCGTGAAGTTTTACATGGCGAAAGTACAGACTTATGAACGCATGGCATGAAAGCACCGACGATGGGCCGAACCAGCTGATAAAGAAGGAATGGCTCGAAGCAATGGACAATAAGCTGCTTTTGAGGGCCTTTGATGGTGTTTCTGACATTATCATATCCCTGGATCACGACTATCGGATTTTATATGTGAACCAGAACGCGGAGGACCTGCTCGGAGGGCCTGCGGAAGCCTTTAAGGATAAGAGTTTATGGGATTTGGTTCCGGATCTGAAGGGTACGATATTTTCCGCGAAATTGGATGAATGTGTGAAAAACCAGAAGCCTTGTTCTTTTGAGGGACTTTTTCCACAAACGGCTACCTGGCATTGCTGCCGATGCCTGCCCTCGAAAACGATGGTCCTGGTTATCATATCCAACATTTCCCTTATGAAAAAACGGGAACTGGTGGAATATGATCACGCTCACACAGCATCGCAGGTTCAACAGAATCAACATGGTTTCTTTGATATTCTCTTTAATCGCGAAGCCAGTCAGGCGAACCCGGAAACCCAGATCATTTCAGAGAGTTTGTTAAGTTTGCTTGGGATTCACATACATGATACCCGTGACGAAAACGATCTCTGGCTGGGGCGGATCCCTCCTGAAGATTTGCGGCTTGTGAGAAAGCAACTCAAGTCTTTTTTGGAAGGCGACAAGGATCATTTTGAATTTGAGTGTCGTATCCACCACCTTGACGGCCGTTTGATCTGGCTGCTGTGCCGCGGCGTTCTGGCGCGGGATGAGCAAAAGCGTCCCACCCGCTGGTCGGGTATTACGATAGATATCACCCGAATCAAGGAACACGCGGAAATGCGTCTGGAGTTGGCTTCGATTGTGGATGCCTCCGATGCCGCCATTATGCGCTGTACGCCGAGCGGGAAGATTATCAACTGGAACCGTGGGGCAAAAAACATTTACGGCTATGCGGCCAAGGAGATCGAAGGAAAAGAATATTCTATTCTCTTGCCTCCTCATCGGGACGGCAAGGCTCCGGAATTTCTGGAGAAACTGCGAAATGGAGAAAGTCTGCAAAACACCGTGCATGAACGGGTGCGAAAAAATGGCGACACCATTTATGTATCCTGCTGCATGACGCCTATCAAGGATGAAAAGGGGCGTGTCACGGCGGTATCCCTGGTGGAGCATGATATTACGAGCGAACGCCGGATTCAGGATGCGCTGCGCAAAAACGAAAACCGATTTCGCGCGATCTTTGACCAGGCTGCCGTGGGCATTGCCCAATTGAATTTCGAGGGCAAATTGCTCCGGGTGAACGAGAGAACCTGTCAATATTTCAAGATGGACCGGGAGGATCTGCTCCAAAAAAACCTGCGGGATCTCGCCCATCCGGATGATCGCGGAAATCCTGCGGAACATATCGGGCAGCTGCTCATAGGCAAGCGGACGAGTTATACCCGCGAGATGCATTGCCGGGATTCCGAGGGCAAAAGTCTCTGGATCAATCTGGCGGTGTCGCTGGTGCACAAGGATGATCAGGAGCCCGATTTTCTGCTGGCCATCATTCAGGATATTACCCCGCTGAAGAACACGGAAACGGAACTGAAAGAAACCTTTCGCCGCCTGAACGAACTGAACAAGAAACTGGAATTGCGAGTGGAAGAGCGCACCAAGACCCTGGAGCAGAAGCAGCGGGTGCTCCGGGAATTGATGACGGAACTGACCCTGACAGAGCAACGGGAAAGACGTCGGCTTGCCAGCGATCTGCATGATTATATTCCCCAGTTGCTGGTGGCGAGCAAAATGAAACTATCGCGCCTCGGTCGCTTCGTGAAAACCGACAAGGCGCAAAAAATGGTCGAGGACATCAGCCATGTCATGGATGAGGCCTTGAAATACACGCGGACGCTGATCGCGAATTTGAGCCCCACCGTGCTCTATGAGTTTGGCCTCTCGGCGGCGGTGCAGCAGCTGGCGGAACAGATGGCGGAATATGAGATTGCCGTTGATTTTGAAGAAAAAGGCGATGCGAGGGACTTGCCGGAAGACCTGGCTATTTTCGCTTATCAGGGCATTCGCGAGTTGCTCCATAACACGGCGAAGCACAGCCTCGCCAACAAGGCCGAGGTAATTCTGGACTGGCGCGAGGACGAATTACTGGCCCACGTGCGCGATGACGGCATCGGCTTTGATCCCCATACTGCCCATAAGACGGAAAACGGCCAGAGCAAGTTCGGCCTTTTCAATATTCGTGAACGGCTGGAATCGCAGGGCGGCGCTTTTCATGTGGAGTCTGCCGAAGGCGAAGGCGTCCATTCTACAATGCGGATCCCCCTGGTGCCGCAGGAAGAACTCCAGGAAGAAGAGGCCGGGAAAGACCCCTTAAAGCCGGAAAGTGATAAAAGAGCAAGCAAAAGTAAGGACAAACATGCCCGCATTGGGCTTTTGGTGGTGGACGATCACCAGATGATTCGCGAAGGCCTGCGGAGCATGATCGAAGTCTGGGACGAGGTTAATGTTTGCGGCGAAGCCATGGATGGCGAGGAAGCGGTGGCCCTGTGCCTGGCGCACCGCCCTGATGTGATCCTGATGGACGTGAAAATGCCGCGCATGAATGGAGTCGAAGCGACGCGCATCATCAAAAAACAATGCCCCGACACGGTCATCCTGGGGCTTTCCACCCATACGGAACGGGAAATCGCCAACACGATGGTTGCCGCGGGTGCTTACGATTTTCTGGAAAAAGACATCGACGCCGAAGAACTGCGCGAGATCATCAATCGCGTCGCCAAAAACGGTGATAAATAAGATCGCCTCCAAGGTGGGCTTTGGCCACAAGCCATGTGTCGGGATTTTTGAAAGGCTTGCATGTTCGTAGTCAGCCCCGTGAGGGGCGTCGGCTTGAATGGAATCCATTCATCATCCTGGAAAATCCTGCTCCGGACGACGGGGCTGTCACATAAGTGGGCAAGCAATATTGAAAAGGCATTATCTCTTTTTGGCCCTTCCGGGATTTTTGGCGAAAGCTTAATCGGATGGTCTGGATACGATGATATGGAAGATTTGCGTGAAAGTTTCAGGCGAAAAGCCCGGAGGGCTTTCCCAAAAATAGCCACGGGTTTTAACCCGTGGAATAGCGCGCAAAATAAGGCACAACCCTATAGGGGTTGCCCTTATACTTGGGATCTTGGCTGTAAGATAGGGAAACCCCGTCGGGGTTATCATATTGTTTGGTGGTTCAGTCCCACCGGGTTAAAACCCGGGACTATTATCGGGCAACGCCTTCGGCGTTGTGCTGAAATCCCAAAAAAATCAGGAAGGGCCCTCTTTTTATTCATGGGAGTTTCCTTATGAGGGCTGAAAGCCCGACCCATAAAAGACGTGCAGGATATTAGATATTGGATCGGGCCTTCAGCCCTCTATTCAGAATCGACGCGA
>CAYWYC010000382.1:0-3568 GCA_964462565.1 uncultured Candidatus Sumerlaeota bacterium
GCGATTCTTTTTGAGGCATTCAGGATACCTGTTTATCAAAAAATAACCACGAATAACCCCCTATTTATGTCGTGCGCCCGGAATCGGTATCGGAAAAAATGCCGGCGCCCTTGCCAGATTGGATGTTCTGCCAGAAGCGGCGGAATTCTTCACGCTCCTGCATGATTTCGGGGTTGAAGGCGGCGGCGCGGATTTCTTCGCGCTGGCGGATGAAGCGCTCGTACTCGCCTGCTGAGCAACTCCTACCCTCCGGATAAATCCCGGGCAACCAAGAGCCTGCTGAAGCAGTCTGATAATCAATCTACTACTAGGCCGGCAAATAAGTTACTTGCACAGGAGAGGGACGACGGGCAAAGGCGCAAAATTGGCCATTATCGAAAATAAACTCCTTGCACAGGAGAGGGACGCTTTATTCCGGCAAACCGGTGTCGGTTTCTTTCTTTTCGGGCGCGGCGGGAGGAGCCGTGTCTTTTTCTTCGGCCAGACCGACCAGGGCGTCAAACTCATCGCTGGCTGTGCTCTGGCGGGCATATTCCAGAAATTCGGCTTCCTGGGCCATGGCGTCGGTTCCGGCGAGTTCCTTGGAGATACGAGCCTCGGCCTTGACTTCCTGGCGCAGTTCACGCATGCGCTGCAATTCGAGGGCCGTGCCGTCTTCGGCGATACCGGAAAGGGCGTCGGAAATTTCCTTTTCCTGCTGGGCGGTGATCATGTCGGCCACGGCCTCGTGGGATTCGGACTTGATCTTTTCAATATCACGCACCAGATGCTGGAGTTGGACCTTGTGCTCGCCGATGCGCTTGCCATAATCTTCCACGTCCTGCTCAAGTTCCTCGATGCGGGCCTGCTTTTCCTGGAGGGTGCTGGTGAAGTCGTTATAGGCGCCGAGGCATTTTTTGTAATCTTCGTCCAGTTTGATTTCTTCCATGGACTTGCCCGTGCTCTGGAGCCGGGCGACTTCCTGCTTGGCCTTGGCCAGTGCGCCGGCCTTCAGGCGTTCCAGTTTTTCCACCTCTCCCGTGAGGCCCTTGATTTTGCTGACCTTGTTTTCCTGCTGGGCGATCAGCCCGGCAACGGCCTGCTTGTATTGCTGGATACGGCCGGTTTTTTCCGAAATGATTTCGTCGTACTTGGCCCGCACTACGTGGGGATTCTTGTCAAGCGTGCGCCGGGCCGCGTCCATTTTTCCCGTCAGCAGGTATACAAATGCCTTCAACCATCTTCCAATTGCTTTAAACATCCTGGTCCTCCCCTTTCAGATGATAAGTGTTTCTGCTCGATCTGTCTTTGTCATAGCAAGTTTCGCGAAAATTCGACAATAAAAAAGCCGTGAGAATCGCAAAATCCCCCGCACCTATTCGCTTTCCATGCCGATCTCGCGGTCCAGGTCGCGAATGCGTTTTTCCACCGCCTGCGCCACGTCCAGACTGCGGTCCAGTTCGTCGCGAATCTGGGCCAGGGCGCTGCTTTCGTGATCGTTTTCATCCTGCATCATGTGGATGCGCCCGAGAATCACACCCAGCTGCTCTATGCTTTTGGCCACATCCTGGACAATATGTTCCCGCTGGAGCAAAATATTTTGCCGCGCCGCCCTGGTGCGGATTTTCCGGGCTGTCTTATAGAGCACGAGCGAACGTTCGAGCGATTTCACGCAACGCTCAAATAACTGGTTCACGCCATTGACGATATCGAAGCTGGTCTGGTTGCTGAGCCCCTCGGACCAGCTGTGGTCGTCGCGAAAGGCCCTGGCCAGGACGCGCAGGTCTCGCAGGTTCGTTTCCGTGCGGGGATCGCCGTCGGCGCGGAGCCGCTTGTCGAGTTCATCGAGCGCCTTTTCGCGCTGGGCTTCCGCTTCGCGGCGCAGGTCTTCAATGGCCTTCTTCGTCGCCTTTTCGCTGCCCAGAAAAAGTTGCGTAAAGTAACTCCCCGCCGAGGCCAGCAGAAGCGCCAGCCCTCCGAAGATGAGCAGCCCCGACTTGATACCCAGCGCCCACACTCCCGCAAGGAGCGTAAAGCCCACCACGAAGGGCGCAAGGGTCCACACACTGGTCAGGTGTCGCCAGAATACTTTCTTGCGCAGCTTGGTTTCGTTGATCGCCGTCATGTGAGCCGAGGTGATCGGGGTTTCGGCTTGGCTTGCTTTCATGTGCTGCTTCTTCCTCCAGATAAAAAATACATCAATAGGGCGCCTGGCCCAGCATAAAAGATACGGACTGCGACGCGCCGGCGCTGCCCGATGGCTGGGCGGCCTTGACCTTGATACGGCGACGATCAACTCCGGCGGAAATCAGGAAGTCGGCGGCGGCCTGGGCCCGTTCTTCGGCAAGTCGCATATTCGCCCGGGGATCGCCCTCGCCAACTTCAGTTTTTCAAGTCATCATAGACAAAGGGACGGGGGAATTCACGAAAAAAACAGGTTAATTTCATTCGTATCGGAGCTCCGCACCTTCAGCATTCGCTTAGTAGTACAGGCGTCCTGTGGAAGCATTGCTTTTGTGGGTAAATTTGTTTTTCCGATCTGTCCGATCCTCTGGCGGCAAGATGCCGGCGAAACAATGGAGGCTTGCATCTTTTGGCGCGGCTCGGTACATTGGTGGACAAAGCGGCTTATGCCGATGGCGACGCTATCCGCTTATGTTAGAGAAATGTAAGGCTGACACAAATATGACCGATTTTAAATCATCCATGCCCCCCGATGCCCCGGAGAATCCCTTCGACCGCCTGTGCTGGATCATGGAAAAACTGCTCTCGCCCGATGGCTGCCCCTGGGATCGGGAGCAAACCCACGAGTCGCTGAAACAATACCTGATCGAAGAAGCCTACGAGGTATATGACGCGATCGAATCGGGCGATTTCGAGCATTTGCAGGAAGAACTGGGCGACGTGGCCTTGCAGGTGGTTTTTCACGCGCAGCTGGCCCGGCGAGACGGGCGCTTCGACGTGGCCGACGTGCTTGACGGCATTTCGGCAAAACTCATCCGGCGCCATCCCCATGTTTTTGGCGAGACGGTGGCGGAAGATTCGAAGGCGGTTTTGCAGAACTGGGAGCAGATCAAGCAGCGCGAAAAAGCGGCCAAGGGCCAGGCCGAGGAGGAGCGGTCGCTCGTGGATGGTGTGCCACGCCATCTTCCGGCCCTGCAAAAGGCCCATCGTCTCCAGGAAAAAACGGGCCGCGTGGGCTTCGACTGGCCCCATGCCAGGGGAGCCATCGAAAAGGCGCGTGAAGAATTTGAGGAACTGCTCGAAGAAGCGGAAAAATCCGACGGACCCGACGGCGACCACGAGCGGGTGTTCGAGGAAATGGGCGATTTGCTTTTTGCCATCGTCAATGTGGCGCGCTTCATGAAAATCCAGCCGGAAGAGGCCCTGCAGGCGGCCAACGCGAAATTTTCCAAACGCTTCCGGCATATTGAAAAACGCGCCCGCGAAGAAGGCCGCGAGCTGCGCGAGATGACGCTGGACGAAATGGACGCCTACTGGAACGAGGCGAAGACGCTCTAGTTGAGTTTGGAAGCACGCTAAAGCGCGCTGAAAGGGTACTTGGATCAGCAGTACGTATCGCCACCAT
>CAYWYC010000383.1:0-3554 GCA_964462565.1 uncultured Candidatus Sumerlaeota bacterium
ACGTCCGATGGTTTAACGTCATGCATTTTGCGTCCGTAGCTCACATCGGCCAGGATCATGGCGCCGTATTTGTCGTCGGGATCGATCATGTCGGGGACGATGGGTTCGCGCTCGCGGGCGATAAGGGGGCGCGGTTCATGGAGATTCAGGTCGCGATGGATGTTTTCGGGCAATTCATAGAGCCACTCGTAATCGCCATCGGCGTTCATCACGGCCAGACGTCGGGTAGATGCCATGAGATAGCAATCCGTCGAGACGGGGTATGGGTCGCGCCAGGAGGTTTCGGGCAGGTGTCCGGCTTTTTTCTCGGGCTTGGGCGTGGGGTAGCCGTGATCGAGAAAGCGAAGGGCTTCTTCGCTGTCGGGACCAAGGTCGTCATCGAAAAGGACAACGCGCCCACGTTGCTCGTTGCGTCCGTGGCGGGGGATGGCTACGAGGGCGACTTCCTGACTGCCGGGGATGGGCTTGCAATCGATGAAGAGATGCATACCGCGTCCCATGTTGTCGAGGAAGACCATCTGCTTGGTGCCGTCGGGGTTGAAGGTCCAGAGACCATGATAATTGCTCTGACTGCGATTCACGTATTCCCAGCGGGTATAAACGATGCGTCCGTCGGAAAGAGGCCAGGGGCTGTTTTCGTGTTCGACGCCAAAGCTGATCTGATGGACGTTCGAGCCGTCGGCATTGCAGCGATAGGTGGTGCCGACCTGGCTGTACCAGCAGGGCACCCAGCGCATGCATCGCGAGGAGCAGAACATGATGTCGCCGTTGGGCAGCCAGGTGCACTGGTAGTCGTCGAACTCGCTGTCGGTGAGTTGGGTGAGTTTGCTGCCGTCGGACTGGATGGTGTAGAGGCGATAGTTGTTCTCGGCGTTTTTGCGCATGGAGAAAAGGATCGTCTTACCATCATAGTGAACGGCCGGGTCTCGGATGTCGCCGCCCGGCTCGTCGAGGATGACGCGCATATCGTCTGTGTGGATATTCAGGGCGCAAAGCATCCCGCCCTTGCCGCCGTAGTAATAGCTGCGGGGATTGTTGATGTTATAGCCGAAGCTGGCGTACCAGTGCCAGTCGCGGTTGTTGGCGCGCACGGCAAAGACCACTTCCTCGATGTCCTTGAGGGCTCCCTTACGCGCGGCATCCACAACGCCGGCGGTGGGTTCATAGTAGTTCGGCTCCTGATCACTATGCCATTCCCATGTAAAGTGACGGAAGTCGGTGGGCTTGTCGTCGGCCTTCTTTTTATTTTTCTGCGCCCAGCTGTTGCCGGTGCTGAACAGCATTCCCATGCACACACAGGCAATCCAAAAATACTTCATCCCTTTCATTGTCATTCACCTTTCCCTGCCTTGGGCAGTTGCAGCTTCTCCAGTTTTCCATGTCCTACGTAAATAATGTTGTTCGTGGCGTCCCAGCCCCAGCCGGTTCGACCGATAAACCAGTCGAAGCGGTGCTTGGGTTCGCCGAAATCTTTTTCCACTTCGCGCGCGCGATTATCGGCAACGCGGTTCCAGGTCTTTCCGCCATCGTGGGTGAGATAGATGGCTTCCAGGGTGATGACCATCATGTCATTTTCGGTAAGGCCGAAGTAGGGGCCCCAGTACGCGTCTTCGAGTCGGCCTTCGGTTTTCTGCCAGCTTTTGCCCTGATCGTCCGTATAGATCACGCCGTCTTTTGCGAGCCAGTACATGTGGTCGCCGCGAAGGGTGGGAATGTGGGCCGTGATTTCGATATCTTCCTGCACGGTTTCCCAGGTCGCTCCGGCGTCGGTGGTGCGGATGATGCTTTTCTTTTTGTCGAGGGCCACAACATAGGTCTTGTCATCAAAGATGCCGAAGTAGGAGGACTGCGGCGAAAGTTCGGCCCAGTTCTGTCCGCCGTCGGTGGTCTTCCAGATGCGCGTGGAATGGTGCATGCGGGCGAGCATGTTTTGCGGCGGATTGTCCGACCAGTCCACGACTCCCCATGACCAGCCATAAGAGCGCAGTTTGTCCATGCCCTCGGTGACGCGCGTGAAGGGATGCCAGGTCTGGCCGAGGTCCATGCTGATGGCTCCCTGCACTTCCTGATCCTGCGGGTCTTTTTTGAATACGGCAATGCCGCCGGTGAGGGGATCGTATTGCAGGGAAAGGGCAAACCAGAGAGCGCCCTTGATCTGTCCCTGGTCGATGGCTTCCCAGGTCTGGCCCTGGTCCTTGCTGAGGAAGAGGTCGCTCTTGTTGGTCTTGAATATGGTGCCGCTTTCAGGATCGACGGCGATGGCGCGTGCGCCACGTCCCGCGTTGGAAGCCAGCATTTTGTCCCCCAGATCGACCCATTCCTGGGCGAAACATGGGCAGGCAAGCATTATGAGGATTGTCAGCGTAAAGACGATTCGTTTGGACATTCTTTAGGTTCTCTTTCTCAGGAAGATTCCCGCACGCAGAGGCTCATGGAGAAGTGGACGGGATGCGTCTTTTCCATGCCGTGCTCGATGGCGTGGTTCAGCATTTCAAAAATGGTGCGGCCCAGGAGTTCAAAGTCGAGGCCGATGGATGTCATGACGGGATTCTGGTAATCGATCATGGAATAGGGGTTGACACCGATAACGGCGATGTCGTGGGGGATTTCCTTGCCGGCGCGATGCAGGGCCTCATAGGTCGGTGGGGCGTACACGTTTTTGGCCAGGACCAAGGCGTCGAGTTCGGATTGTGTTTCAATGAAGCTCTGGATTTCGCGGGTGGCTCCTTCGATGATGGAGGCTGGCTGGAAAAGCCGGCTGATCCAGACGTTTTCCAATTCGTGAAGCACAGGGGCCTGAAGCCCATTGGCCTCACAGGCGTCGCATAGACCTTCCCATCGTTCGGTGACGCTGTAATGCTCCGCGCCCTCGATAGGTTCGGAGACGAAACCGATATGCTTGCGACCGCATTGCGCCAGGTGTTCCACGGCCTGGGCCATGCCGCCGCGTTCGTCGTAAGTGATGCATCCGGGCAGGTCGCGCTGGTTGGTGTTGACCTGGACCATGGGGAGTTTGAGTTTGCGCACGGTTTCATGGAGATGTTCGTCGATTTCAGAGAGCACGATGAGGCCGTCCACGGCGTCTTCCTCGACAAAGATGGGCAGTCCGTCACGTCCGGGCCAGCCGTGTTCGAGGACAAGCATCTGGTCTGCTTCGCGTGCGGCGCGGGACATGGCTTCGAGGGTTTCGCCGGGGAGCCATCCGTCGGGTCCGACGAGCAGGCCGACGGCTCCGTGGCGCTTGCGATAGAAGTTGCGGACGGTGCGGTTTGGCCGATAGCCGACTTTTTCAGCGGCACTGAGAACTTTTTTGCGGGTTTTTTCGCTGAAGCCGGAATTGTTGCCGGGGGTGCTGTGGAGGACGGCGGAGGCAGTGGGTGACGATACGCCTGCCACTCGTGCAACTTCGGTCAGGGTTGCTCTTTTTGCTGGATTCCGGGTAGCCGTTTTGGGTGGCATCTTGACGTTTCCTTTCGACTTGTTTCGGTGGGTACTATTATATTAGCCTATAGGTACTAATATAATAGTACAGGCGCCTGAGTCAAGATTCTTTT
>CAYWYC010000384.1:0-3532 GCA_964462565.1 uncultured Candidatus Sumerlaeota bacterium
GAGACTAAAGGTTCTATTGCCGGCAGGATGCCAGCGATACCTTGCTCAATTCCTTCCGCCACTGGCGGCGGGCTTTCCAGTAGCCGGGCAGGCGGGGGATGCTTTGCAGGTAGGCGCGGACCACGGGCCAGCGGAAGTGTTTGTTTTCCGACTTCAACCACCAGCGCACTTCGTGTTTGGCGGCGCGCAGCAGTTCGCGCTTGGTAAAATTCTTCACGATAAAGCGAAAGCGACCGCAGGTATAGCGCACCACAAAGCGAAAGCTGAAGCGTGCCTGGGTACGGGACTCGTGATGGATCACCACGGAATCGGGTACATAAAGCACCTCATAGCCCAACTGCCGCGCCCGCCAGCAGTAGTCCGTTTCCTCGAAATAGATGGGAAAATATTTTTCGTCCAGCATACCCAGACGATCCATCAGTTCGCGCCGGATAGCCAGGGCCGCGCCGGTCACGTAATCGCACTGGATCAGTTCGTCCCAGGAACCGTCGTCGGGCGCTTCATAGCCCAGGTGCATGGTATTGCCGTTGGGGGCGATCACGCCTCCGGCATGTTGGATGGTCTTGCCGTCGGGATAGAGCAGTTTGCAGCCCATAATGCCCCACTTGTCATGCTCCGCAGCCACCCGGGCAAAGGCATCCAGCCAGCCGGGCCGCACCTCCGTATCGTCGTTCAGCAGTACCATGATGTCGCCCGCCGCCTCACGCAGGCCCAGGTTGTTCCCGCCGGCAAAGCCCAGGTTGATGGGAGACTGGATCAGCCGGACTTCAGGGTATTGCCCACGCACCTTCTCCGCCAGATCATCGGTGGAGCCGTTATCGACAACGATCACCTCCTTGCGCGCGTATCCATCGTGCCGCAAGGCATCGAGGGCCGTAGCAATCACTTCGCCGCCGTTCAGGCTGACGATGATGATGGAAAAGAAGGGCTGCTTGTCCGGGGTCATTATGTGGGCGACCTTGGAAGAATGAAGGGCAGTGCTCTGCCGCGCGAATATGCATATCCGAAGCGCATTGAACTGTCAAGCGCCTTGTCGGAAGGACGCGAAGAATCGTTGCCAGGGTCGGAAGCCTTTTGTCGGCAAGATACCGACGGTACGTGCCAGAGCCATTCGCCGATTTACCGGCTCCAAATTCTGATTGGCAAAAATGCGGATATCGCCTATGGTGAGGGTCCATGAAAGATAAAAAGCCACAAGCCCCTCCTTCGCGCAAGGCCCTTTTATGGGTGCTTTTTGTGGCGCTGGCTATTGGCGCGAACAGCATCTTCTGGCTGTCCCAATATTATCAGTTTCAGCCGGATGGGACACCGGGCTTGCTCGTGCTTGCCATGCTCATGGAAATCCCGTTGGCCCTGGCGCTGCTGGCCTTTACGGCATCGGTGCCGGCGCTCTTTATCAAGTCCTGGCGCAGGGAGGCGATTCGCTTTGGCGTGGCGTCGCTCATCTATGTGGTCTGCGCGACTTTTTTTATGACAAGCGGGCTGGGCTATCGAAGGGCCGCCTTTGAAAAAATAGCGCGCCAGGCCGCGCCCGTGGTTGCGGCTATTGAGCGATATGCCACCGAACAGGGAAAGCCTCCCGCTTCACTCGAAACGCTGCATCCCGATTATCTCCCCACCTATCCACCGGAATCGTTCATCAAGTCACAAGAATACCAATATTTGCGCATCGAAGCAGGCGAAGCAGATACGTCTGAACAAAATCCCACGCGTTGGATTTTATATATCAAGGTCATTGCCATCATGACCGACTGGAACACGCTGCTCTATGACTCGGCAGGGAGACCGGAAGAGTTTTCGCGGGTAGACCCTTTTTTCCGCATCGGCGAATGGGCTGTGCTCGATACACCCCAAAAGCCTTACGTGCAGCCCTATCGCAAAAAGCAGAATGCAAAACCGTGATCCGAACTCAAAAACAAAGGAAACACACCATGTCCGACAAACCGAATATCCTCTTTATCCTGACCGACGACCAAGGCGCCTGGGCCATGAACTGCGCCGGGACGAAGGAACTCCGCACACCCAACCTGGACCGTCTGGCGGCGGAAGGCACCCGCTTCGAGAATTTTTTCTGCGCCTCGCCCGTCTGTTCGCCGGCTCGCGCCTCCATTATCACGGGACGCATCCCTTCGCAGCATGGCGTGCATGACTTCCTCTACTGGTCGAAGACCGTGCCCGGCGCAAATACGGAATCCATCAAGTTTCTCGAAGGCCAGACCTCCTACATCGACATCCTCGTGCGAAACGGATACAGCACCTACCTGAGCGGCAAATGGCACCTGGGCTATGCCATGGAACCCCAGAGCGGCTACGAGGACTGGAGCGCGCTGCCGTCGGGCGGTTGTCCCTACTACAAGCCGATCATGGCCGAAGGCGGCGAGATGGTGGATCATTCGGGAGAATATTCATCGGATCTATTTACGGACAATGCAATCAAATATCTGGATTCGCAAAAGGGCAGTGACAAGCCCTTCTGCCTGCACGTCCACTATACCGCCCCCCACAGCCCTTGGGAGCGCGAGCATCACCCCAAGGAACTCTGGGACGATTATTTCAACAACTGCAAGTTTGAGTCGGTGCCCGACGAATCGCTGCCGGAAGGCTACACAAACTCACGCAAGAAAAACGCGGAAGAGCGTCGCGCGTCGCTGGCAGGATATTTCGCGGCAATCACGGCCATGGATGCCAATGTGGGGCGACTGCTGGAATGGCTCGACGAAAACGGTGAACGCGAAAATACCCTGATCGTCTTCATGGCGGACAATGGCATGAACATGGGCCACCACGGCATGTACGGCAAGGGCAACGGCAGCTGGCCGCAGAATCTCTTCGACACTTCCGTCAAGGTGCCCTGCATCATCAGCCGTCCCGGCCATGTGGCCCAGGGTCACCTGGAAAAGCGTCTCCTGAGCCAATACGACTGGCTTCCCACGGCGCTCGATTATGTGGGATTGGCCGATCAGACGCCCGAAGGCCTGCCCGGCAAATCATTCGCGCCCGTCCTGCGCGGAGAAGCCGCACCGGAACGCGAGAACGTCGTCGTCTTTGATGAATATGGTCCCGTGCGCATGATTCGGTCCCACGAATGGAAGCTGGTCTGGCGCTATCCGGCAGGCTTTCATGAACTCTACCACCTGACCAAAGACCCCGAAGAAAAGAACAACCTTTTCGACTACAAGGGCAACCTGGACCGCATCCGCGAAATGCGCCAGGAACTGGATAAATGGTTCGCCCAATATGTGGACCCGAAAATCGACGGCACCAAATTGGAAATCACCGGACGCGGCCAGAAGGATCGCGCCGAAGTCCAGGGCGCTTTCCTCGAACGCTACCCCGACGACTGGCTGCCGGAAAACAAGGATGCCTGAGGGAGTCTGTCAGTTTCGGTGCACGGCATAAATAGGGGGCTGATTTAATCTGAAGCAATGAATCGAAGCATTCTTTGGATAATATAAATAGGGTTTCATCTTTAGGGCCAAGGGCCCGTTCGATAATAGCCTGGGGTTTCAACCCCAGGGTTTCGGGTTGATCC
>CAYWYC010000385.1:0-3493 GCA_964462565.1 uncultured Candidatus Sumerlaeota bacterium
CGCAGATGGTAAAGCGCCAAAGGCGCGACCCATTATAGCCTGGGGTTTCAACCCCAGGTCGGACAAAGAAAAAGAAGAGAGGGCTGAAGGCCCGATCCATGCTCAAAAATGGTAGAAAGACTTTTGATCAGGTCATCAGATTAAGGTTTACCCAAAAACTTCGGAAGGGCCTTTATTTTTAAGATTAGTTTGGTTTGGTTGCGATTGCCTTTTGGGGAAATGGTCAAACGGTTAATCGCGTGTAGAGTTTGGGGAGGACCTGCGGCAGTTTGCGGATGTCGGGGAGGATGGTGAAGCGGCGGCCGGGGAACATGATTTCCATGTCGGCCAGGCTGTTGTCTTCGGTGGAGATGCCGAAGGTGTGGATGTATTGGCGCTCGTTTTCTTCGCAGGCCATGCGCACATCGTGCTGGGCGACGCGCGTGTTGGGGTCGTAGCCGCTGTCCATGGGGCGTCCGTCGGTGACGAGTATGATAAGGCGCTGGCGGGACTCGGTCCTGGCGAGGCGATATCCCGAATGGCGCAGGGCGGGACCGATGCGCGTGGAATTGGCGGGATAGGCGGCCAGGATGCGTCCGATGCTTTCGCGGTTCCAGTCTTCTTCAAAGTCTTTGTAGATATAGTAATGGCAATCCTCGTTGCCATTGGTGTTGAATCCGCAGATGGAAAAGCGATCGCCCAGGGTGTGCAACCCTTGGCCCAGTATGAGGGCCGCGTGTTTTTCCATGTCCATGATCTTGTGGCGCGCGTCGAGCGATTCGCCTGTGGAGCCGCTGGCGTCGAGCAGGATGAGCACGGCCAGGTCGCGCTGATTGATGCGGGGCTTTTCGTAAAAGCGGATCGGCGGGGCGGGTTCTTTTTTTTTCTGGACCATATAATCCACGAGCAGGTCCTGATTGATGATTTCGCCTTCGTCCAGATATCGCTCGCGCCGCACCAGGTCGGGGCGGATGCGTTCGAATACCTGGCTGACCTTGCGGGCTTCTTCCATCACGTCGGAAGGGATGGCTGCTTCGTTGCCGGGGCGCAGATTTTCCTCGTAGAGATGGCAGAAGTCGGGATAATACTGGCCTTCTTCCTGCCGCCATTCGTCGTAGAGATAGCAGACCTTGATATCGCGGGCCGCCTCGTCGGTTTCGTCTTCATCGTGGCCTTCCGATTCGGACTGGCCTTCCTGTGACTGGTCGGTGGCTTCATCGTCCTTCTCTTCGGCCTGAAGATTTTTATCCGCCTGGTCCTTGAGGTTTGCAATGAGCGAATCGTCGGGCGCCTGGCCTACGGACGCGGGAAAAAGAAAGTCCGGCAAAAAGGCAAAGGGCCGGATGCCGGCATGCCCCAGGCCGGAATATTCGCGCCGCAAATCCTCCGCCCAGATCGCGTCGAGACGCTGGGCCGTGTCGAAAAAGTTCACGCAGCCATCGGCTATCTGCTGCAAGCGTCCCGGCGGCGAATCGGTCGGCTGCTCTGCTCCAGCCAGGTCGAAAAAGAGGCGCTCCGCGTCGGTGGCGGGTGGCCGGTTCTGCTTTTCATGATCCAGTCCGAACTGGAGCAGGCGTCGCGCCCCGGGCCAGCGCTTGCGAATCAATCGCAGGCCACGCGCGTATTCGAGCACGACAAAAAGATTCTGCCGCCACAATGCGCCACCGGCCACGGCCTCGCAGGTGGGATAGGCCTCATGGCCGTGGACCATGTTGAAACTGCGCGCTTCCATCAGACCCGCCGCGCATATCGTCGCCAGCAGATACCATTCTTCGTTGCGGCGCGCCACGTCGAATTCGCGAATTGACACCGGCATATAGAGCCACTGGTACATGCCAACGATGGTCGTACCGCGTTCGATCAGGTCGTCGGCGTCAAGCTCACTCAGCGTCTTGATCTCCATCTTGCGCCCGGTCAGTGCCTGGAGGGTGGCCGTGAGTTTGTTGGATATATTTTCGAGCCGGCTTTCGCGGGTGATGGTCTGGATATAGGTTTCGGAGCTGCTGAGTGTGCCCTCAAGAAAGGCGCAACCGTTTTTGGCATTGCGCCGAAATATTTCGAGGCCGACCCGAATATAGAGTTCGATTTCATGGGGCCGCAGTCGGCTGCAGAGATACTGGTAACCCTTGAGAAAATGGATGGCCAGGTCTTCGCTGGTTTCGCGCAGGTTGCGCAGATGATTCATCAGGCGGCGCATCTGGTCGGGCGAATCGCCGAAGCCGCCACGGCTGAGCGTGTCGAAATAAATAACGCCATAGTGCAATTTGGAATCGGCAAAGGCCGCGCCCATTTCCACGATGTCCGAAAAGATTCCCGGCAGGTCCAGCAGCCAGCGATTGCGCGGATTCATGGAGGCCAGAAAGGACTTGAGCACATGGTCGTAGCAGCTCTGGTCCGCCTTGTTCAGCAACCCGAAAAAGGATTCGGTCACCTGCTTCTTGTCATCGCCGATCATGCCGGATTCAAACATCTGCCGGATGGATTCCGCGAAGATTTCACGATATCCCCAGCAGACGCTTTTCAGGGAAAAACCGTGGCGGTCCAGTTTGCGTTCAAGGGCATCGGTGTCAGGCATTCTCGGCTTCTTCTTCAGACTGCATCAACTCGCCAAAATAGAGATTGACGATGTTGCTGATGGCCTCCATCACTTCTTCTTCCTCGGTCAGGGTCTGACTGATGGCGGCGCGGCAGGCTTCAACGGCTGTCAGGCCCCCCTTCATGAGGCGTCCCACATAAACGAGAAGGCGCGAACTGACGCCCTCGTCCAGGCCATAGCCCTTCATCTCGCGAATCTTCGATCCCATCTCGGCCAGCTGCCGGCTGGTTTCGCCATCGAGCCCCGTTTCCGATTCGATAATGCGCGACTCCACATCGATGGCCGGGTGGTCAAAGTTGAGGCTGGCAAAGCGCTGCTTGGTGGAATGCTTCAGGTCCTTGACGATGCTCTGGTAGCCGGGATTGTAGCTGAGCACCATCATGAAATCCGGATGGGCGCGGATGACTTCACCGGTCTTGTCGAGGTAGAGGATACGGCGGTCGTCGGTGAGGGAATGGATGATGACCGTCGTGTCTTTGCGCGCTTCGACAATTTCGTCAAGATAGCAGATTCCGCCGTGTCGCACGGCCAGGGTCAGCGGTCCGTCCTGCCAGACGGTCTGATCATCCTTGAAAAGAAAACGCCCCACCAGATCCGCGCCAGTCAGGTCTTCGTGGCAGGAGACAGTGATCAGGGGCAGATTCAGCTCGTGGGCCATGTATTCGATGAATCGTGTTTTGCCGCAGCCCGTGGGCCCCTTTATGATAAGGGGGATGCGGGTCTCATGGGCCACGCGGAATATGTTGGCTTCGTCTCCCTGGGGGATATAGTTGGGCTTGCGGCGGACGCGGAATTGTTCGATCAGATTTTCTTCAGGCTTCGTCATTACATGCTCTTTTCCGTATTACAAAATATTACAACCATCCACTATGAGCCGATCCCCGCCAATATGCAAGCCAAAATTTCACTCGATCCGTC
>CAYWYC010000386.1:0-3487 GCA_964462565.1 uncultured Candidatus Sumerlaeota bacterium
TGCTCCGGACGACGGCCCTTACGGGCCTTACTACAAACGAGAGCTCCCATGCCTGCAAGCAAGAGTACCCAAAAGATTTCTTTTTTTGTGAAAGAAGCCAGAGACTAGTGAGCTCCGTGACGGACGTCCCCATGCCGGGTGCGAAAGACGTCACCGCTCTTGTCCGCTTTTTCGCGCCAAAGGTGCGGGACATACCAGCCCTTGCCCAGGTTTTATCGTACCCACCCAGACGTGCCGTCTGGACTGGTATGTTGCGGGCCTTTGGCCCCCATGTCGCCAATCCCCATTTGAAGAATATCCATAGGGTCAGGGAACGATCCAGGAGTAGTTGGGTCAGGCCTTTTGAGAATATTGTCCGAAAACCACGAATATGTCGTGCACCCGAAGCGGGATTCGATTAGGATTGCGAGGGCAATTGCGATGAAGTCTTGTGTAATAAACTTAAGACCTGACGGAGAGTAAGAAGGAGACATTAATGAAAGAACATTTTCTCGGAACCGATCATCCCGCTATCGCCGTGGCCGACGTGGACGCCATGGCCGACTGGTATTGTGATACGCTGGGCTACACGAAAAAAGCGGGCAAGGCGGGTGGCCCCTGGCTGCTGGCAGGCCCCGACGGGGTTTACCTGGAAGTAATGCGGCAGGACGATTCACCGCGTCCGGAGCGCGCCAACCTGACCCCGGGATGGTCGCACCTGGCCCTGCGGGTGGATAATCTGGACGCGGCCATTGAAGCGCTTGATGCCAAAAAGGTGCAATGGACGGCGGAAATCGTCGGCGCTGTGGGCGGTGGCAGGCTGCGCAATTTCGTCGATCCCGACGGTAACGCCTGGCAAATTGTGGAACGTTCCTGATCGGGTGTGACTCAGGGTCTCGGATGAAAAACCAGAAAATGATTGGGGAGTTCGTTTTTGTCGTCGGGCTTGACGGGGAGTGACTTTTCGAGTTTGCCAGTGGCTTCTTCGATGACTTTGATGAAGGCCTCGGCGCGTTTTCCCCGGCGCAGTTGCTCCAGGGCCGTTTGGCAGAGATCGCGGATGGCTTCCTGGCCCAGAACAGCCATGACGCCGTCGTCCGAGCGGATGACCATGCGGTGTTCGTAGATGGACAGATAGAGCAGCAACCCGCCATGGCCGGCGGTGCGGTGGAGTCCGCGCATATTAAAGACGTAGGCCGCGGCACGTTCCGTTTCGATCTCCATCTCGCTTTCGCTGGTGAAGAAGCGTCGCAGGGGATGAGAATAGCTGAGCAGGACCGATCCGAAAATATAGCCGATAACCACGGCGAGACACTGCCAGCCCAGCCCCGCTGCTGCATGCGTATGCCACATGGCCCCGGACCGAACAGAAACAAAGAAATGAAGTAGCGAAAGGGCCAGCAGCCCGAATGCCAGACCGCCCAGGGCTTCGGCGCGGTCGTAGCGGCCCGATTCGGTGGACAGGGCGCAAACGATTTCGGCCGAGGTCTTTTTCTCTGCCGTTTCCACAGCCGCCACCACGGCGTGCTGTTCCGTCTCACTGAGAAATTTGATCGCGTTTGCCATAAGTTCTATCCTGTTATTACCAGCTGCCGCTAGCGCCTCCGCCTCCGGAAAATCCGCCGCCAAAACCACCGCTGCTTGAAAATCCACCCCCCGAACCGAACCAGCCGCCTCGACTGCTGCCCCGGGTCAGAAAGGCCAGAACGATAAGCAAAACATAAAGCGCCAGCGACACGGTGATCAACAAGACGGCTATCTGGATCAGAATTTTTCGATACTTGGGAAAAACAAAGGCGCAGATAAAAAGAATCACGGACATAGCGATAAAAAGAAAGCCCAGATTGCGCGGAACAATGGTCATGGGGGTCAGCGGTTCATCGCTGGCGATGCCTTTTTGAAATTCGTCCAGCTTGCTTTCCCAGGAAGCGGCGGGCGGTGCATCAATATCCATGGCGGCCATTTCGCCCAGCGCCCGCACTCCGGCAAGGATTCCGCTTTTGTAGTTGCCCTGCTTAAAATGGGAGATGATAAAGCCATCCATAATGCGCTGGCAATGGGCATCCCAGGCGCTGCCATAGTCGGCACCCAGTTCGATGCGCGCGCGGCGGTCGCCAACGCTGATCAGCAGAAGAATCCCCTTGTTCTGGCCCGATTCGGCTCCCTTGCCAATGCCCCATTCATTAAACCAGCGCGTGGCCAGCTCCTCGATGGGACCGCCTCCATAAGGGGCCATGCTGGGGATGGTGACTACAATAATGGGAACCTGATGCTGATGATAGGCGGTACGCTGGATGTTCGCGATGGCCTGGAATGCGTCGCGGTCGAGAAGCCCGGCATAGTCCGAGGTGAAGCGCTGGTCGCGGGGGATATTCGGAATCTGGGCGAGGGCGATCTGGGCGGACCATGCAAAAAGCACAAGGACCAGCACCAGGGCCGCAATACCGGGCCGCAAAGAAGGAAAAGACGATATGGACCGCTTCAAAAGCATGGAAATGAAATTCGACTCGCTTCCTTATTCGCTGCCGAAAACCTCACGCAGAAGGTCGGTAGTTCGGGCCGCGGGGTTTTCGCGGATTTTCTTTTCCTCGCGAGCCACCATGGTAAAGAGGCCTTCCAGGGCCTTTCCGGTGACATATTCTTCCACATTGAAGGAAATATCCGGCAGGAGCGGCAGGGCGTTGTAGCGTTTTTCCAAATCCTGATAGAGTTTCACCGCGCCCAGCTTTTCCATTTCCGATACGACAACGGGTTGATATTTTTGTTCCAGCTCGGTGGACGTATTTTCGCGAAAATAATCGGTGGCCGCCGTGTCGTCGCCTTTGAGGATGGCCTTGGCGTCGCTGAAACTCATGCCCGCGATGGCCTTGACAAAAACAGGAGTGGCCGATTTGGCTGCCAGTTCGGCCGATTCGTTCATCTTTTTCTCGAAGCGATCCACCTGTGACCCCATGCCCACCTTACGCAGGGCTTCGCCCATGCCTTTGAGCTCGGCGGGAAGGGGTATGCGGATGTCAGCATTCTGCAGATAGCCGCCGGACCTGGAAACCCGCTCCACCGCCCGTTCCGCTCCGACTTCAAGCGCCTGCTTGAGTCCGGCGATGATTTTTTCCTGGGTCAGGCCACCCTCGCTGCTGGACAGATTTCTGAGGATAGACTTGCCCATTTCCGAATCGAACTGGGCGCAGGCCGATAGCCACAGAGCCGTCAGGAGCAGAATGATATGCCTGATTCCAGGACGATATGATTTCATGGGCGTTCTTCTTTCGGGATTATTTGCAAAGCAGGAAGATTATTTCAGAAGCACCGGCCGGGGTCAACCCATAAGAGGATCTTGAATAAATGAGGGTGCACGACATAAAAGTGGGTTTCTGATAGAATTCTCAAAATGTCCGCACCAATTGTTTCAGGATTATTTCCCGGGCCTATGGATATTCTTCAAATTGGTATCGGCGGCATGAGGGCCAAAGGCCCGCAATATACCAGCCCGGACGGCACGTCTGGGTAA
>CAYWYC010000387.1:0-3456 GCA_964462565.1 uncultured Candidatus Sumerlaeota bacterium
GCCGGAAGCGACTCCCCAAAGCCAAGCCGTTCCGGATGACCAGGCAAGCACCAGCACGGCCATCGATAATTTGCTCGATGAAATCCTGAGCCAGGACACGTCCGAATAGGGCGGGAAAGAAGAATGCGGTAATGCCTTCCAGCGAAAGCAGACCCCAAAAATCCAAAGGCAACCTGGCGGGTGTGGTGGTGCTCATTTTGGCAGCCGGACTTATTGACCTGACCGTTGTTCCCGAACTGATTTCCGGCTGGTCCAGAAGTTGCTTTGTATCCGCCCTGGTCGCGCTGATCGGGATGCGGCGCGGGCATTTTACGGGCCTGGTGTTCGGCTGGATCGCAGCCTTTATTCTGGCTTCGCTCAGCATGAGTCCCCTGGGTTTCCAGATGTTGCGTTTGGGACTACTGGGCTTTGTGGCGGGATTTTTTATCGATACTGCCGCTATCCGGATCAACTGGCTTGACGGCTTGATTCTGGCCATGCTCCTGCTCTTTGAGCAAGGCCTGGGTGGGGTATTGGGCAAGATTGTTTATGGATATTCGCTGAATTGGAACATCCTTGGGGTCATATTCACGGCGTTGCTCTTCTCGCCCTGGATTCCGATTCTCTCGCGAATCACAGGCTCCAAAATCCTGGCGGGAGCACAGGAAGGCCGAAAGCAAGGATAAGTTCAGGACTGATTCATGATGCAAGACTCTTCCAACAAAATCCAGACCTGGCTCATGCAGTTTGATTACCTGCTGCTGCTCTTTGTGCTGCTTGCAACGGCACTCGGGATAATCGTCATGCACGGCGGCACCAGCAATGTCGGCGGCCTGTCGCAATACGTCCCACGCCAGATCCAGTGGTGGAAGGTTTCAATTGTCATCTTCTTTATGGCCGTCCTGTTTCCCTATCGCTGGTTGCGTTACCTGGGCTGGCCCTTGTATCTGTTTTCCATTCTGCTTTTGCTTATTGTTTGGCTCAGCGCCAAGGACAAACTGAATCTGGGCTTTATAGACGCCGTACGCGCAGGCGGCGCCGACTCCTGGCTGCGCATCAATCTTGGAGCGCGGTCGTTTCAATTTCAGCCCTCGGAACTCACCAAAATTTCCACCGTCATCATCCTGGCCTCCTGGCTGGCCTGGCGCAGACAGAAATTGACAAATGTCTGGGAATGCATCGTCCCGGGAGCCGTCGCGCTCATTCCTTTTGTCCTTATTGCCATTCAGCCCGACGTGGGTACGGCGGCCATCTTTTTACCCCTGCCCTTTCTGCTGCTTTTTGTGGCTGGCTTGCGGTGGAAGATCGTCGGCACCACCATCGTGCTGGGTTTATTGCTTGCGGTTTCGGGAACCATCTACTTCCTTCAGGCCGATGAGGCGCCCTTTTTGCGCAAATATCACCTGCGCCGCATACAGGTATTTCTGGAACCGATCGTCCAGCCTTTCAAATTGCCCGGGGTGGAGGAAATTCTCTATGGTACAGGACCGGCGGATAATGGTGCGCCCCAGGATGAAAAAAAGGCGGACGACTGGAACATTCGTCAGGCCGAGATGGCGCTGGGCAGCGGCAGGCTCTTCGGCAAGGGATGGGGCAAGGGCACCCAGGCGCGATATCGCTTTCTGCCGGAACACCACACCGACTTCATCTTTTGCTCCCTGGGCGAGCAGTTTGGTCTGGCTGGGTGCCTTGGGCTGATTTTGCTTTACGTGCTTATCGGCTGGCGTGTTTTTCATATTGCTATTGAAACCCGGAATTTCTTCGGTAAATATATGGTGGTGGGCTTGATGAGTATTATTTTTATTCATATTTTTTTGAATATCGGTATGATGGTGCGCCTGTTGCCGGTGGCGGGTTTGCCCTTGCCCCTTATGTCCTATGGCGGCACTTTTCTGGCGGCAAACTACCTCATGTTCGGCCTTATCGTAAACGTGGGCATGCGGCGCGATCCGCGGGACTTCCAGCAGCAGACATAAAATCTGATCAGGGAACAAGGAAATGAGCCAAGCCGGTAAAATACTCTCCATGGACCAGGCCTTGCAGGCATATCAGCAGGAATTGCGGAAGGCGGGAATGAAAGGCGACGCCATCCTCGTGCGTAATCCTTCCTACCTGGCTTCTCCCGTTGAGATATATCCCCTGGCCGATATCCCCGAAAAGCCTTTGCCCCGCGTTCGCGGTATGGTCATGGACATGGACGGAACCACCACGACCACGGAACCCCTTTGCCTGCATTCGCTCGAATGGATGGTCCGCCAGGTTTCGGGATTGCGCCGCCATCCCGATTGGCCGGGCCTGGACCAGGATCGGGATTATCCCAACATAATCGGCAACTCCACCACCAAGCATGTGGAATATCTCCTGGAAACATACGAAGATATATTCGACCGCAAATCCTGCCTGGAAGCCTTTATCCATGCCGCCGCCTGGACTCTGGCCTTTGGCCGTGATCCCGGACGGAAAAATGAACTGCGCGCCAATATTGCCGCGCTTGGACTGGGTGGTCTCTGGCAGGACGGCTCCTTTCAGGCCCTGGCCGAAGGCATGCACGACCATTATGATCTGCGTGAACTCGACAAACTCGCCAGGCGCCTCGCTGGAGAAATGATCCACGAATTCCGCACCGAAAGCCTGGCCGAACGCGTTCGCGCTTCGATCGATATTTACTATATGCGCTACCACATGATCCTGGCCGACATCGCCGCCGGACACGGCAAGGATCGGGCGCGGGAAATATTGGGATCGGCCGATGCTTCGCTCATCGAACCCATGCCCGCCATCGGAATCATGTTGGCCGCGGCCAGGGGATTTCTGGGGAGCGATCTGGCGCTCTTTCAGGAAATGCTGGAAGCCCACTTGCGGGAAAATGGAATGCTGCCCGGAACTTACAATGCCGACCAGGCCCGCGAAAAGCTGGCCCAACTCGGACGCTATCTCGAAGTCAACCCCCTGTCCCTTGCCATCGTAACGTCTTCCATCGCGTACGAGGCGGGCATTGTGCTCGATGAAATCTTTTCCGTCCTCCGCAGGCAGATACAGGACTGGCCGGTCAGCCGTGAGAAAAAAAAGATGATCCTTCGCCATTTTGCCGCGCCGGAAAATCTCTACGACGCCATCATCACGGCCAGCGACTCATCGGAAATCCGCCTCAAGCCGCACCGCGATCTTTACGCAATCGCATTGCACACCATGGGGCTGGCTCCGGAAGAATATCGCTATGTGGTCGGTTTTGAAGACAGCGAATCCGGCGTTGTCGCCATTCGCGCCGCGGGCATCGGACAGGCGGTTGCCGTACCTTTTGTATCCACCACCGGTCACGACCTTTCCGCCGCCGCTGCCATAGCCCCTGGGCAAATGCCCGAAGTTCTACTCTTGCGGAATTGTTACCTCGACGAAAAAGCGGTAAGCCTCGCCCTGGCGGAAGAATAGTACCTCAATCTCTGGCTTCTTTCACAAAAAACAACAAAGCCTTTTGGG
>CAYWYC010000388.1:0-3447 GCA_964462565.1 uncultured Candidatus Sumerlaeota bacterium
GATGCGCGCGGCCACGCCTTCATTCCATTCCTCGCGACGGCCCAGGGTGGGTTCGTCCCAGTCCTCGCTGTTCGGCCAGATGGAATACATGATGATATGGACCTTGGGATTGCCTTCACGGGCGGCCTTTGCGTAGTCGATGGCGGCCTGAATTTCTTCTTCGGTAGTGCTGTTGTAGGACTGCATAATGACAAAATCCCAGGCATGTTTTTTGAGCATTTCAAAGCTGTTCGAGGGGTGGCCCTTCAGCCACCGCAGGGGCGCGCCGGGGATGGTGTGGGTGCCAAAGGCGTAGCCCTTGTGCCCGGCAGCCACGGCGAGACCGGCCAGTTCCTCGCGCATGGAATCGGTATGGCTGTTTCCGAGTTGATAGACCTTGGGGCCCTGGCGTTCGTCGATATCCCCGGGCACAAAATTATAGGCGGCCAGTTCCGAAGCAAGGCTCAGGATCAGGCTCAGGATGATGGGTGTCAGAATACTTTTTCGCATGGTCATTCCTTTCAAAAGGGTATGTTCGTGCAGGTATATGCTTAGCACAATAGCACAATGAGATAATCCTGCCATAAAAAAGGATGCTTTACGCAGGGCCTTGATGAATGTATCTTGGCATGAAAAAAGAGCAAAGAGGCGCTATTCGGCGGGCGCCCCATTTGCCTCGTCTTGATGAAAGTAAGCGACCACTCTTTGCTTGAGGTTGTTGGCGTTTATTTTGAGCGGGCGTCCCAATTTGTCGCTTGGTGATTCGATGACACGCACGATCTTTGCCATTTCCTCGTCCGTATCCGGCAGCATTTCCAGGATCGAGTTTTTTGCTTTTTCGAAATAATCATGGCGCATGAAATTGCTGTCTCGCGATGGGAAAAATGCCATGTACAGCATTTCGTTTTCAACGAGGTCGCTGAAAAAATGGGTTCCGAGGGATACATCGGGTACAATGCCTTCGCGCATGGCGACAATCTCACAAACCAGGGATGCGCGATTGATTTCAGCAAAGCTTACGGGTACTCCCAGAGACGGGGTTGTGGTACCCCAGCGTCCCGGGCCGAAGAGGCAGACGGTTTTGCCGGATCCGCGTGGTTCGAGTCGTGTTATCTGGCCAATGAGTCGGGCCACGGCGTATCGTTCCTTCACGGGTAAGACGCCATAGATAGAGGGTACGACGTAAATAATGCGGTCGATGGTTTGGAACCGGCTCTGACCGATAACGGGTCCCTTTGATTCGATGATGACATCTTCTTCGGAAAGGTTTTCCGGGACTTCGACAATGGCGCCGCCCCCGGCAACCTGCAAGGGCCTGCACTGCACGATATTAATGCGGTAGGTGCCGTCTTGCAGGAAGTTGGCGGTAAATTCAATGTCAACGGGATAATCGTATGCCTTGTGCAGGATTTGGAGGGCATCTGAAAAGTCGGCGGCGAATTCCGTTTCTTTGAGAACACCATCGAGGGTCAGGGTCCACGCAAAGGGCTTCTGGCGTCCGGCACGGCGTGCGTTACGAAGCACTTCTTCATCCTGTGTAGCTATGCGTTGCAGGGGGATATCGGGACTGGCCTCGGCAACTTCTCGAAAGCGCATGGAGGTGAGTTGGTTGGCGCCCAGGTTAAGGACGTCGACTTTATGCTGTGCATGGACAGCCTGATCCTGTCGGTTTTCTTCAGGGCGGCGATCGGGTGCGTTCAAGGCCACGATTCGTGTGTAGTCGTCGTCACTTCGATCAACGGCTCTTGTTCCCAGCCCGAAGACCAGACGCAGGACGCCTGCGTGGGGATCGATATCCTCATGCCAAACGAATGGATTGAAGGAAAAGCCCACGCCAGCCAGGTCGGGATAAAAAAGATTGCCATGGACACCGCCTGAGACGCGCTGGACCAGAAGGGCCATTTGTTCGTCACGTTCCAGCAATCCGCGGCGGGCGCGGTAGCGAAGGGCGTCTTCGCTCATGCTGGAGGCGTAAATAGTGCGAACGGCAGAGAGAAAGTCGCGCAGTCGCTGGGCGCGGGGTCCCTGGTTGGCGCAGAAAACGCTTTCATATTTTCCCGCGAAGGCGTTTCCGAAATTGTCCTCCAGCAGTGAAGAGGAACGCACCACAATGGGTGACTGTCCGAAGTAGTCAAGCATGTCGGAAAACTGTCGAATGAGATAATCGGGAAAATCACCCCGCAAAATCTGGCGGCGGGCTTCGGAAGAACCCTTGAGAAAAGTTTCGGGGTTGCGCTGGCTCTGGCGCACCCACCAACAGCCGTTGCATACGAGAAATGTATAGAAGACATCGGATCCGACAAAAAAGGAATCGTGCTTTTCCATCAGATCGCTCCATCGGTTCAGATTATTCGATAGAATGGCCCTTGCCAGGAGCATGCCGACGGATTTGCCGCCGATCAGACCGGAACCGATGATTCGATTTCCCACACTGATGAGGCCGGCCAGGTCGAAATGTTGGCGGCAGAGAGCCTGGATGCGGTCTTCACGTGAAATAGCCATATCGATCAGTCGATAAAGCAGATGTTTGCTGTCTTCAGGTGGACGCGCCCCATCCTCAATTTCGCGGCGCAGATTCTCGGCGTCCAAAAACGCGCGGTTCCAGGTATCCAGATGGAAGCCGCCGGATTCGAGTTCGGGCCGGGGGACGGAAGAAAGGATTTCCGAAATCAGGACGCTCTGGGTCACGGGTACGAACTTGTCGCCCTGCTCCCAGGCATGGAGCATGTGCATGGAAGCGGAATAGCGATGCTGTACCTTGATGGGACGGATATAGAGTCTTTCTTTGTAGCGATGAACGTCAAGGAATAATTGGGTGGTTTCGGTAATCGGGGCCGTGGCGCGTGATGAATGGCGGTTGCGCAGAATCGGAAAATAGGTAACCGTCTCCAAGTCATAAAGATAGGGGCAGGTCAACATGAAAAAATTGGCCAGCATCTGGTCGCTGAACCAATGATCGACAAGTTCGGTAAGATTGTCGAAGAGGTAATAAGCCCCGCGGCCTGTATCACCGATGACCGAATGCACTTTGAAAAGGAAAGTCTCGAAGCCGCCGCTGAGGTCGAGATCGATGATCGTGACTCCCTCAGTCCCTTCTTCGACCAGGGGGAAGTATTTGCCAAAGCGGAAATAGATCAGGGGCTTGCCAATGCGGACGGCCTGCTGGCAGAAGGGTTTTACCAAGGGGCGAAAATCCTGGAGAGTATCGACCTGCCAGACAATGTTGTCTCCGGCCAATACCCCGCCGAACATTTTATCGAGACCAGCAAGACCAGAACTTAAATGGCGATCATCCATATTGAAAACTCCCATCCCAGCAGATTTTGACCCGGAAGAAATCGAAAAGGAATCTGGGATACCTCATTCGGTTTCGCGATAATACCATCCCTGAACAAGACCGCCATGCCGGATGGCAGCATAATTCGGCGCAGTATTATTCCGCTCAACAGGGTCAGAAAAGGCACGTAT
>CAYWYC010000389.1:0-3443 GCA_964462565.1 uncultured Candidatus Sumerlaeota bacterium
TTATCCACCGAAATGCGGATGCCTCGGGTGAAGAAGCGTTGGCCGAAGCTGAAGAGGATGAGCATGGGGATGAGCATGAGGAGGGCTCCGGCCATGAGCGCGCCCCAGTCGGCGTCCTGCAGGCCGCGAAAGCGATTCAGGCCGACGGGCAGGGTCATTTTTTCTTCGGTGAAAATGAAGATCAGCGGCATGATCAGGTTGTTCCAGGAACCGATGAAGGTGAAGATGGATAGCGTGGCCAGCGCCGGGATGGACAGCGGCAGAATCACGTGCCGAAAAATGCCGATATAACCGCAGCCGTCGATGCGCGCGGCTTCTTCGTATTCCTTCGCGATGCCCAGGAAAAACTGCCGCAGCATAAAAGTGCCATAGGCGCTGAACATGGCGGGCACGGCCAGGGCGTAATGCGTATCGATCCAGCCGAGATATTTCATCAGGATAAAATTCGGAATCATCACCACCGACCAGGGCACCATGAGCGTGGCGAGATAAGCCATGAAGAATTTGTCGCGTCCGGGGAATTGGAGCCGGGCAAAGGCGTATGCCGCGCAGGAGCTGGTGAAGACGGTTCCGGCGGTAACAAGCAGCGAAATCTTGAGGCTGTTGAGAAAAATCTGAAAAAGCGGCAGCAGCGAAAAGGCCGTGCGAAAATTATCGAGCGTAGGACTGTGGGGGAAAAAGCGTGCGGGCATATTGAGCTCGGCCTGGCTCTTGAACGCCGCGCCCACGAGCCACAGGAATGGCAGGATCGTCGTAATGCCATAAGCGATCAGCACCAGATAGATGAGGATGCTCGACAGGCTCAAGGGCCGGCTGGCATCGGGTTTCAGCTTGATGGGGCGCTGGTTGGTGGTCAGGCTCATGTGGCAAGCTCCCCGTGGACCTTTTTGCGTCCGTATTTCCAGTTGATCACCGACAGTACAAAGGTAATGAGAAAGAGCACCCAGGCCACGGCGGAGGCATAGCCCATTTCAAAATTCCGCGAGAAAGCCAGGTTGAAGATGTAATAGCTGATTGAGGTGGTCGAACCGAGAGGACCACCTCGCGTCATAATATAGGCCGCGGCAAAGCCGCCCTGGAATCCGCCGATGATGGACATGGTGAAGATGAAAAAAGTCGTCGGCGACACCATGGGCCAGGTGATGTAGCGAAACTTGTGCAGGGCTCCGGCCCCATCGATTTCGGCAGCCTCGTATAGCTCGGTGGGAATGGTCTGGAGCGCGGCGATATAGAGCACCATATTGTACCCGCCGATGCTCCCCCACAGGCCCATCATAATGAGCGACGGCTTGGCCCAGGCCACGGAGTTGAGCCAGTCGGGACCGGGAATGCCGATGGCTCCGAGTATGGCATTCATGAGACCCGTTTCAGGATTCAGGAGTCCGAGCCAGATGGCGAAGGTGGCCACGCCGCTGGTGATGGACGGCAGGAAAAAGACGGTGACAAAAAGCCGCGTCCCACGCAATCGGCGATTGAGCAGGCTGGCCAGAATCAGCGATCCCATGATACTGACAGGAATGCCCATCATCAGGAAGACCGTGTTGTAGAGATACTTCCAGAAGTAGGGATCGTTGGCAAAAAGACCACTCTCCTCGTGGCCGTGAAAGCCGATAACGCCCCAGAAATTTTTCAGCCCGACGAAATCGAGAGTCTCGAAAAACTGGTCCATGCCCGAAAGCGGCGACCAGCGAAAAAAGGCCAGTGTGAGCGACGCGATAATCGGCAGGAAGGAAAAGATCAGGAATCCCAGCGCATTCGGCAGCAGAAAAAGCAGGGCGGCCATGGTCTCGTGTCGTCGGTGGCTCATCGCGGGTCGATCCTTTTTCACGTCTTATCGCTGGGCGCTGCAATAGGGGCATCGGGCGTCGTAAGTTTCCTGCATTTTCTTGATGGACTGTCGAATATTATCCACTTCCCCGGCAGCCACGGAATCGCGAAAGTCCATGAGCCAGGTGCTCAGAATTTCGGCGGTTTCCCGGCCGTTTGGCTGGCGGCGCGCATAGGGCAGGGCATCGAGCGCCTGGCGCATATCCACGTCGTCGGGAATTCCGTCCAGTTTCAGGAAGACATCGGACTCGGCAATATCGATACGCGCGGGAATCTGCCGGGCGCTTTCGGCCACGCGTTTTTGCCAGGCATCGCTGGTGAAGAACTTCAGCAACTGATAGGCTTCTTCAGGATGTTCCGTATTGGCCGATATAACGGGCGACCCGCCGAAGTAAAGGGTGGCGCGTTGCTTCTTTTTCGGCATGGGGGCCATGCCCCAGCGAATGGCCGGAGCACCGTCACGCGCGTCGCGTCCCATGGCGGCGAGAGTATTGTTTTTCCAGGTACCCGTAATCACCATGGCGATCTGCCCCGCGATAAAAGGATCCGCCGGAAGCACTTCGGCGCTGCTGAGGGATGGCGTGAGTTTGTCGTTCCAGGTCAGATCTTCCACGAATTGCCAGGCCTCGGTTGCGGCATCGAGATTTGCGGGATTGCCCATCACGAGTTTGCCCTTTTCATCAAAGACGCGTCCGCCGTTTTGCCAGATAAACATGAAATAATCGAGCCACTTACCGGGACCGTCCAGTCCGTATTGAGGCGGGCGTCCGTCTTTTCCGCGGGGTATGGTCAGCTTGCGCGCCGCCTCGTGCATATCGTCCCAGGTCCAATTTTCGTCGGGATATTCGAGTCCGGCATCGTCGAAAAGTTCTTTGTTGTAATAAAGCATGACCACGGAAAAGCCCACGGGCATGCAATACAGCCGCCCGTTGTAGCGGCACAGGTCCACCACCTCGGGATAATAGTCCGCCAGGTCCATCTCGGGATCTTTGGCAACAAATTCATCCAGCGGCAGGAGGAGCTTGTTATCCACCGCCGTGGGTAAAAAGTTGTCGTGGATCATGAAAAGGTCCGGCTCCAGGCCGGCGGCTAACATGGTAGTGAGTTTGGTGGCATAGTTGGGACCGGGAACGGGGACGACTTCGACCTGGACATTCGGGTAACGGGGCTCAAATTCTTCGGCCAGGCCTGTTCGCAGGTTTCCGAGTTCGCGGGCCCTTGCCCATACCATCAGCTGCAAGGTGATTTTCTCATCCGCTTGCTTATCTTTTTCGCTACGGCAGTTGAAAAAACTCAGGCAGACCAGGCACAGAAGCACGGTCCCCCACAGGATATGCCGGGACAGGATGGAGAGAACTGGTCGGAAGATATTCACCGTTTTTCCGTAGCATTCTTTCGCGAGGTGAGAAAATTTTTCAGACAACTGAATATAGCCAAGCCGTCCCAAAAAGACAAGCAAGTATTGGCATCATAAATGATTATTTGATGGATGCATCCGCAAAATAAAAAAGGGAAGCACCACCGGCTTTCCCCTTTTGTATTTGAGTCTTCTCAAAAGCCACTATAGCGAATCTCGAAAGTCTTTCTGCCAAATAAAAGCCGCGAGATTCTGCAAA
>CAYWYC010000390.1:0-3437 GCA_964462565.1 uncultured Candidatus Sumerlaeota bacterium
AAAAGCTGCTATTACAGCCTGATAATGAGTTCTGGACTCCGCGCTCGCAGATCATCACAAACCTGGACCACCAGGCCATAAACGGACCTGTCCTTATTGGCGCGGGCCATAATGCGGCATGGGATCGCCGCGTTCGATGGCTCCCAGGTCGGGCGCCTTGCCCTTGAAGCCGTCGTTAATATTCGGCAGTACCATACCCGCGTCCACAGCGGCCACGCCGTCTTTGAGGTTGAAGTCGAAGTCAAAGAAATTGTAGCTGTGCTCGCCATTCGGTTCGGGAACGCTGACAAAGAGTTCCTCGTAGCCCGGAATCAGGATGCTGTGCTTGTTCTGTCCCGTCGCGGCGGCAAATTCTTCGAGGGTGGCGAATTCCTGATCGCCATACTTGTAGGGTTTGCCGGGCATGTGGTCGGGATAAAAACGGAAGCCGTTGTAGTCGCTGATGCAGTTGGGGGCCAGCGGCTTGAGCTGCACCATTGTGACCGGTTCGTCGCGGCGTCTCAGTTCGGGCGCATAGACGAAGAGGTTGTTGACGAAGGTCAGTTTGTTGCCTCCGTATCGGCCCACTGCATGATTGGTGCTGAACGTATTGTGCAGGGCGATCAGTGAACTGGGTAGTTTATAAACGCCGCTGTTGGAACGCGTCTGATCATAAATGATGTTGCGGATGAAGTAGTAGGGGCCGCCGGGAGTGGACTGGGTGGATGCGCTGTTATTATAGATAAAGGCGTTGCGGATGAAGCGTCCGTTGAAGTAGGAGCCGTCGGCCTCGACGGAATTGTCGCCGCAGCCATAGACATAGTTGTGACTGACGTCCACGGAAGCAGTGAAATCGTTCCGCTGATATTGGGTCGAACGGTCCCACCAGCACAGGTCGATGCCGTCCTGGAACCATTCAACACGGTTGTAGCTCACGATATGGCCCTGTCCGCCAACGTTGATGCCGAAGGGCGAGATGTGCTGGTTCATGCTCATGTTACCCACGCCGCGTCCTATGAAAGTGTTGTCGCAGATGTACCAGCCTTGGCCCGTACTCTCGTCGCCGTACACACCCATGCGGACATTCTCGGCATGAAGGCCGGTGACGATCAGGCCGTCGGGGGCCTGGAGGAAGGGGTAGAGTCCGGTCAGGACGACGCATTCGGTGTTGCTGACCTGAAGGTCCTTGATCCAGATGTGATCGGTCAGAGTGGTGTCGAATGTCGCGTAAAGGTCGCCGCCTTCGATCTTCACATCACCGTCGCCGGCGGGCTGGATCACGATGGGCTTGTCGGGCGTTCCGGCCACGCGGATGTCGATAGAGCCGAAGGCCTCGTGCCAGGGACCGGCGTGGATGGCGTCGAGTCCTTCATTGCCGGAGATGTACCAGTCCGTTGGATTGTCATCGGCATAGACGGGCATGTCGATGTTTTTGAAGGTGCAGTTTGTGATGGTGAGACCTTCGGCCTGGTCGAGCCCCTTCATGCCGGCCAGCAGTGCACACTGGGCGTTTTGAAAGGTGATGCCGTCGATCCAGAGATGCCGCGTGGCGGCCACCTGGAAAATCGCCTGGTTGCCTGAGCCGTCGAAGATCACCTCCCCATCGCCCGCCGGTTTATAGACGATGGGCTTGCCCGCTTCGCCACCGCCCCAAAACCACCAGACGCCCCACTTGGGCCCCTGGAAAAGTTTGTCGCGGTAATTATACTTGTTCACCTTGTACTCGCCGCCGTGGAAGAGCACGGTGTCGCCGGGCCGGACTTCCTGCTCGCCGGTCCGCCGATCTTTGCGGAGGATGGGAATCTCGTAGTGATTCAGTTTGATGGTGGGCTTCTGTTTTTCGCCTTTGTATTGCAGGGGATAAACGTGCCAGGTTGTGCCGCCCGATGGCATGGTCGGTTTGGATTTGGCCGAGACTTCGGACAAGGGACGCTGCTTCACGGCTTCATAGTTGGCCGCGAGTTGATATTCGCCGGCGTGCATGGCCACGATGTCGCCGGGTTTGAGGGGTGAGATTTCCGGATCGGCCAATGCCGCGCGCCAGCTGCCCTTGTCGCCCAGCAGGGGCTGCGCCTTGCTGCCGGAATATGCCTCGGGATAAACATGGTAAGTCGTACCGCCCGCAGGCATTTCGGGCGCGGTGCGCGTGGTGAAGTTCACCGTTTGCGTGGCCTCGCCCTCGACGCCGTTCGGATCGATCAGCGTCAGGCGTGCCTCATATTGGGTTCCGGCTTCCAAGTCGAACAGACTGCCCGCTACGAAGTCCAGGCCGTCGAGATCGACATGCATGAAGTTCAGGCCCTGCTTCCAATCCCCCGAACCGGCCTTGCGATATTCAATCTTCGCCGTCGTGGCATCGCTTGCGCCGGTCACCTCCCAATGAAATCCCGCGCAATGCAAGGTCGGCGGTTCTACGACCAGCTTGCCGGGCTTGGCGGCGAAGGCCAATGATGCCGAGAAAAATACGCAAAGCAATGCCAATCTTTTGATAAAAAACATGATTTCCATTCCTTTCATTTGCTGCGTGGTCCAAAGTGTATGGGCTTGCCGCCGCGTTCGAAGGCGCCCAGGTCGGGGGCGTCGCCGGTGAAGTCTTCGTTGATATTGGGAATGACGATTCCCGCGTCGATAAAGGGTGAATCGGCTGCCGGACGCAGGTCCACGGTCTCGGGATCGACGAGGGGATCTTCATTGTTCTGGGCGTGTGTGGGTTCCTTGGCCTTTTCAAAAACGCTGTAATCGGCAAAGGTCATTCCGTGGGCTTCCATGCCGGTGGCTTCGGTCAGGGCCTCCCAGCCGCGTAAGCTATCCACATCCAGGCCGTCCAGATCCAAAATGCGCACATCACCGATCCGATCGCGCACAGCGCCTTCCGCAACGAACCGCAGTTGAAAAGTCAGCAACTCACGCTCCGGCTTGAAAGTCGTTTCCATCACGATACTCAGGGGAGCATTCTCCACCGTGAATATATAATCATGTTTGTTTTCCTGACGGCGCTTGGGACGATCATGGCTGAATTTGATCTCGGCAGGCTGATTGTTCAACTTGAAACTGAAGGGGACCTTCCCTCCGGGAATTACGTCCAGCATTTTTTGCAGGCATAACATATAAAAATACGCCTTCCTAAATATGAAATTTTGACCGCATCGACGATGCGAAGCCATTGCTATTTATTTTGATACCGATATGTTTTGCTCTATCCCTGTTGCTACTGGGACTACAGTTGTTTCTGCTATTTCGAATTTGGATCGGGCCTTCAGCCCTCGCTTCTTTGGAGATTTTATCTCCTGGGGTTAAAACCCCAGGCTCTTATCGGGCGCGCCTTTGGCGCTTTTACATCTGCGGACATCTGCGTAATCTGTGGATAAAATGCACATATCCGATTCGTCATAAGAAAAAGACTTATGAAATTTTGACCGCATCGACGATGCGAAGCCATTGCTATTTATTTTGATACC
>CAYWYC010000391.1:0-3437 GCA_964462565.1 uncultured Candidatus Sumerlaeota bacterium
AAGCGTTTTCAGAAGCATTCAGAATTTTCGGGAAATCCTCTGATAAATACCCATTTATGTCGTGCATCCTGCTAGAATTTGTAATTCCAACAACCTTGCCATAAATTTCTTGCTGTGGTATGGATGTTTCTTTACCGGGATTTTTGTTTGTACCGGGAATAATATATGATGAGAGATATAGAATATGCTTTGTCCATTTTGCCGAACGGAAAATCGAGACGAAAGAGACAGCTGCTATTACTGCCAGAAGGATCTTTCGATGCTTCGGCTGATCGTGAATAAGGCGAAGACCCATTTCAACACGGCGCTGGAACTGGCCGAACGCGACCGGAACGAAGAAGCGATAGCGGAGCTGGAAAACGCTCTGGATCTGGATAACAACCATGTAAACAGCCACGTGGTCCTGGGAACCCTTTACGCTAAAAATGGACAATTGGACAAGGCCGAGGAGCAGTGGAAAGAAGCGCTGGAACTGGACCCGCGATTCATGAAGGCCCATCAGTACATGGAAAAGGCCCATACGGCCCGCCGCACTTTTCCCATTGCGATCCGCCAGCGTCGGCTCATTATCTTTCTTGTCATCCTGGCTCTGGCTACCTTCGGACTCCTGCTGTGGGAACGCTCCCAAAGCAGCAATTACCAGCCCCTGCGCGAAGCCTGGTCGCTATACATGGCCAAAAATTACGCCGGGGCCATGGATGAAATGCAGGATATTGCCGATTCTCATCGCGATTCTCCCCAGGCCGAGCAGGCCGAAGTGCTGCTGGAGATGATCCATGCCGAACAGAATCTGATGATCCGGTGCGCGCGCCAGCAGTTGGACGCGGGCAATGTGGAGGAAGTGGACAATATTCTGTGGGATCTGATCAAGCGGACGCCGTCTGCTGTTTATATGCAGGAGGCAATGGATATTGCAGGGAAAAACCTGGCCCTGGCCCGCGAAAAAGTAATGCGGGCCATGACGGATTATCAGTCGCGCCAGGTAGAGCGGGATAAGGTGGAGGAAGCGCTGGCGCAATATGCCGAGCTGCACAACGCGCCTCCCGAATCAGACGACCATTTTCTGCGGGAAAACCAACAGCGCCTCACCAGCGTGACGCTGGCTTTGCGATTGGAGGATGTGGCGCGGGAATATGAAAATCAGCAGATTGACGAGTGGGCCTATCTGGAAAAACTCACTGAAATCAGCAACGAATTTCCCGAAGCGAAAATCGTGCGAAAAATCATCGATGAATTATCCGTCCCCATGCGCAAGCGTTGGATCGCCGATATCGAGGCCGACATAGCGGAAGACAATTTCGCCGAAGCGGAAAAGACGATAGCCTTGCTCGACCGGCTCATAAAAACGACTCCGGGCGACGAGGGCGCGGAAAAGATATCGGAATTCCGCGAGCAAATTCAGCAGCAACAGGAAGCCGTTGCCCGGCAACAGGCCGAAGCGGAAGTGGCGCGTAAACTGGCCGACGCCCGACAAGCCTTTGAGCAGGGTGATTACGCGAAGACGCTTGAACTGGCCGATGAAATCGCCCGCAGCGAACATCTGGACGCCGATGAAAAACAAATGATTCAGGCGATGGTGGAGCGCGCCAATCCGCGGCTGGCCCTGGAACGGTGGAAGTGGATGGTGGCGCGTGACCAGCAATACCTGAACCAGACGATCGGCCTGGAAGACGCGAAGAAGACCATCGAAATCTACCCGCAGGTATCGGAGCACCTTTCCAGGTCGGCCTATCCCGGCGTGCAGGACAACATGCTGCTCTATCTGGCCCTGGCGCAGCGCAGCCTGGGATTGCGCGACGAATCCTATGCCACTATCGAACGCATCAAGCAGGAATACCCCGACAATAACGTGCAGAACTGGGTGGAAAAATTCGACCGGCCCGAATGAGCGCCGGAGTACGAATCGCGTTAGAATCAAATCACGATCTTTGAGGAGTCTTCCATGTACGGAGCCATTGCCCGATACCTGATGACGGCTGCCCAGAATGACGGCGATGTCAATGACAGGCTGGAAAAGGCGCGCAGTTTTGTCGAAAACCACATTGCCACGGCTCACGACTTCCTGAGCGAAAAGGGTTTTTCGGAAAGCCTGACGCGGCTGGTGGTTTACGGCGGGCTTTTTCTGCTGGTCCTCCTTCTTTGCGTTATTGCCAATTCCATTACCAAAAAAATCATTGTCGTAGCCATCCAGAAATTCGTCAAGCGGTCCAAGACCAAACTCGACGACGTGCTGCTGAATCGCGGCGTGTTCAAGCGCTTTTCGCACCTCGTTCCGGCGGTGGTGATTTTCGTCAGCGCCGACCTGCTTTTTGCCGGCGTACCCACCTGGGCCAACTTTATGGAACGGGCCGCCGTGATCTACATGATCCTGGTGGGCATTATCATCGTCGATGCCGTGCTCAATGCCTTGCACGATATTTACGGCTCCTACGAGGTGTCGCGCCGCATCCCCATCAAGGGCTTTATTCAGGTGATCAAACTGGTGATAGTGATCGTCGGAATTATCCTGGTGCTGTCTCAGATTATGGGCAAGGAACCCTGGTTCTTCCTGAGCGGATTGGGCGCGTTGACCGCGGTGATCATGCTGATCTTCAAAGATGCCATCCTGGGCTTTGTGGCCGGCATCCAACTCACCACCAACAACATGGTGCAGCCGGGCGACTGGATCGAGATGTCCGATTTCGGCGCCGACGGCGATGTGATCGATGTTTCCCTGACAACGGTGAAGGTGCAAAACTGGGACAAGACGATTACGATGATCCCCACTTACGCGCTGGTGTCGAATTCCTTCCGCAACTGGCGCGGCATGAGCGAATCGGGTGGCCGGCGCATCATGCGCTCGATCAACCTGGACATGAACACGGTGCGCTTCTGCGACCAGGATATGCTGGAGCGTTTCAAGAAAATCCAGTACATCCGCGAATATATCGACCGCAAACTGGAAGAAATCCAGAAACACAACGAGGATAATCAGGTGGACGAATCGAGCCTGGCGAATGGCCGCCACCTGACAAACCTGGGAACCTTTCGCGCCTATGTGGAAGCCTACCTGCGCCGCCATCCGCAGATCCACCAGGACATGACCTTTCTCGTGCGCCAGTTGGAGCCGGGACCCGAAGGCATCCCCATCCAGATTTACGTCTTCAGCAAGGACCAGATCTGGGCGCATTATGAAGGCATCCAGGCCGACATCTTCGACCACATTCTCGCGGTCATTCCCCAGTTTGACCTGCGCGTTTTCCAGAGCCCCACGGGCGGAGATTTCCGCGGCATCTTCAAAACCGGGCAAAACAGCGGAGAAAATACAAAGTCCGAATAACCGACCGTCCTCGCGGAACGGGCTTTGTAATGGCAGGCAAGCCACCGCAAAGCGCCCCGGTACCGTATCGCCACCATCCTGGTGGCAGTGGTGCACCCATGACGCTTATGGATTTCGC
>CAYWYC010000392.1:0-1589 GCA_964462565.1 uncultured Candidatus Sumerlaeota bacterium
GGTACGTCTTGGGCCGGCAGGATGCCGGCGGTACGTCTTGGGCCGGCAGGATGCCAGCGGTACGTCTTGGGCCGGCAAGATGCCGGCGGTACGTTTAGTCGCGCTTGAACTGCACGTCTTTTTCGTAGTCGCGGATGCTGTCGAGCCATCCGAAGTCGGGAGCCACGTCGTTCTTGACGCAGTAGTAGTTCCAGATTCCGCCAAAGGGGAGGGCCTTGACTTCTTCGAGCATGGCCAGGCGGGCGGTGTAGTCGCCCTTGGCTTCGGCTTCCTTGAGCATGGGCGTCGGTTCGAGCAGAGCCAGCAGGATTGCCTTGAGGCTGGCGCGAACCCCGGTGGTCCAGGCGGCAACGCGGTTGATGCTGGCATCGAAAAAGTCCAGGCCGATTCGCGTGCGGCCCAGATAATCGCCACGCACCAGTTCCTGCATGAGCGCGCGCAGTTCGTCCGACAGGATCACCACATGGTCGCTATCCCAGCGCACACCGCGGCTTACATGCAGCAGCACCTCGTCCAGGTAAAGCATGACGGAGGAGATTTTGTCGGAGACGACTTCCGTCGGGTGGAAGTGGCCCGTGTCGAGGCAGAGCATCATATCGTTTTTGACGGCATAGCCCATATAGAATTCATGAGAGCCGATGACGCAACTTTCGCTACCGATTCCGAAGAGTTTGCACTCGACGGCGTCGCGCATGTATTTGGGGTCTTTTTTCTCGGTGAAGATATCATCGAGCGAGTCCTTCAGCAGTTCGCGTGGGGTCTTGCGGTCGATGGGAATGTCCTTGAAGCCGTCGGGAATCCACAGGTTGCAGGCAGTGGAACTTCCGAGGGCCTTGCCCATGGCTTCAGCGATGTCGCGGCTGGCCTTGGCATGGTCGATCCAGAACTTGCGGATGCCATCATCGAGGCTGGAGAGCGTGAAGCCTGTCTCGGCTTTGGGATGGGCGTAAAAGGAGCTGTTGAAGTCGAGACCGATGCCCTTGTCCTTGGCCCAGTCGATCCAGTTCTGGAAGTGCTTGGGTTCGAGGGCGTCGCGGTCAACGACCTTGCCTTCGGTTTCGGCATAGATCATGTGGAGGTTGAAGCGATGCTTGCCGGGAATCAGGCTCATGGCCTTGTCGGCGTCCTGGCGCAGTTCATCGGCATTGCGTGCGCGTCCGGGATAATTTCCCGTGGCCTGGATGCCGCCTCCGAAAAGACCTTCTTCCTTTACTTCAAAGCCGGTCACGTCGTCGCCCTGCCAGCAGTGGATCGAAATAGCCACCTTGGCGAGCTTCTCCATGGCCGCCTCCACATCCACACCCACGCGGTCATAGGCTTCCTTTGCCGCTTCGTATTGTTGTTCGAAAAACTTGTCACTTGCCATCATATTCAGAATCCCCTTCCTTTGGTTGGAGTTTTAGTTGCTCTTAAAAGTCTTCCTGATTATTACAAAAATGGATCGGGCTTTCAGCCCTCTTTTCTTTGGCTATCCCCCTTTTCCTGGGGTTAAAACCCCAGGCTATGATGGGACGCGCCTTTGGCGCTTTGGCATCTATGATGGGACGCGCCTTTGGCGCTTTGGCATCTGCGCAATCTGTGAATACAAT
>CAYWYC010000392.1:1689-3435 GCA_964462565.1 uncultured Candidatus Sumerlaeota bacterium
CGCTTTGGCATCTGCGCAATCTGTGAATACAATACCATCTATCCGATTCGTCAATGCGAAAGGACTTTTGAGAACACTATAATTTCAATTGCATATTATCCATATCTCAAAATCAGCCAATGCGTCGTCTGCGATGGATCCATCAAAACAACAGACGGGACAGCCGCTGAGCTGCAAGCAGCCCCTCTTGAATAATCAGCATCATCTATATCCTGTTACAGAAAGAAAGTCAAAATATTCATCGGTTTTTTCGGAAGACAGCACGATATTGTATGTTTCGTGAGAGATATGTATGAGAGGGAGACAGGCACGGGACTGAATGGGTTGGCTCTTTCCAGGTGCGGAGGATACCGTTGTGTGGTGACCAACTCGGCCGGAAGCGCCACAAGCAACGTGGCCCGTTTGGACATCGTTCCCTTTGCCGGCCCCAAAACAGCCGCCCGAAACTGGATGCTTTAGGAATAGAATATTCTGGAATATTTTGCAGTGTTTTCGAGTAAAAAAGCCTTTACATGGATGAGGGCTTTTTCTAAGATACGCCTGATTTAAGCTTAGAAAGGAAGCGTACAATGAAGAGACGCCTAACAGCTGTTTTGATCCTCTCGTCTTTATTGGGGATTGCTCTGATGAGCACGGGATGTTCCATGCGTGTCGCCGACCTGACCATCGCGTCCACGCGCAATGTGACGCTCGAGAAGAAGGACCTGGACCGTCTTCCACAAAAGCGGGGGATTACCGGTGTGGATTCACGCTGGATGATTCTGTTTTTCCCGATCGGAATTCCGAAGCTGGAAGAAGCGGTCGATGACGGCCTGGCCAAGGGCCAGGGAGATGTCATGCTGGATGTCGCCGTTTATACGGGTGGATGGTGGTTTCTGGTCGGCCAGAACTGGATCAAGGTTAAGGGAAGCGTGGTGAACTCCCGGGAGGTGAATACGCAATGAAAAAGACTCGATTCATGTTGATGATTCTACTTGGACTATTGTGCTTGCTCGCTTCGGGCTGTGTGGTCCGGCACGGTGACTTCACCGTCATGTCCAACAAGCTCATGCGCCTGTCGGAGTTTAACCTGGACCAGGAGTCGCGCACTCCAAACGTAGAAGGACGGGATGTGCAGCATATCGTCGTTTTCTTCCCTATCGGTTCCACTCCCCTTCTGGAAGAAGCGCTGGACGATGGCTTGTCCAAGGGCAAGGGAGACGTTTATACGGATTGTGTCGTCAAGTCCTGGGGCTGGTATATCCCCTACATATACGGCCAGGCAGGCTGGTCCGTGACGGGAGACGTGGTCAAGACACGTCGCTATTAAGGAATCCGCAAAGAAGTTTCTGTGGCTTGGTTATTGCCCTTCGGTGTCTTTGGGAAAGCGTAAAAAACTTTTTCTGGACCTGAAGGGCTTTTCTGTTTTTTGCCGGGGGGTTTTGCTTCCGGCCACTTTGGGGCTTTAACATAAATTATGGCAGAAGCATTCTTGGTTGTTTTCAGGGCTGGAAGCGCGATTCAGTCCAAAGTTATATGGATGCACCACGGAGGCTCGGAGGACACGAGAGATTCGCATAAAGGCCGCAGCAGAGGGTATAATATGGTCAACCATCATTAATCAAATATGGCGATGCAAATATCATCAAAGTCCTCCGTGCCTCCGTGGTAATATTTTGCCTGCTGCCAGACACAAGAAAACCCTTCATCGCAATCGGTATTTTTTAACCACGAAATACGCGAAATACACGAAAAAGGCCAAACACC
>CAYWYC010000393.1:0-3432 GCA_964462565.1 uncultured Candidatus Sumerlaeota bacterium
ACAAGAGTAAGTCGGCATTGGTAATTTTGTCGTGATCTGTTTTGCCGGCAAGATGCCGGCGGTACGTTTTTTTAGATATCGTCTTCCGTACCAAACTGGCCGTCCGGTCCGGCTGAAACCAGATCGTAGAAGCGTCCTTCTTCGGGCGGACAGCGATAGAGGAATTCGCGCTTCCACGCATCGAGCGGCATTTTTTCCATAAAAATGCTCCAGTCCGATTCGGGCACTTCCGACGGTCTATCCACCAAGGCCCGCAAGCCCTGATCCGTCGTAGGAAAAGATCCGATTGCCGCTTCGTACATACGCAGCGCCGTTTCTACATTACTTTTCTGTTGTTTCGTCGCACTGATTCTTCCGCCTTTACCTCTATTCACATAATTCGGTCCCACCACTGCCAGCATCACTCCCAGAATCACCACGACCAGCATGATTTCGAGGAAGGAAAAGCCCTTTCGTCCGGCTCCTGCTCCGATTTTTCGATTCATGAATGCATGCATTTCCGCCTCCTTGACAAAAATATTCAATGAAGCCCCAGGGCCTCAGAGGTATTTGTAATCAAGAGCTATGCCAAAGCGCTCAGTATATTATGAATCTGTAAATGCAGGACTTATCCGATCCTATGGAATTCAACTGTATTGCCCCCAATTGTGATATCACAATTCACCAATTGGAGAAATCCAATAAAAGCGATTTTACGGAAGATGTGCATCGGTGCTGAGGATGGCTGGCAATTTCAGGAAAAAAGCGAACGACGCTTCTTTTCAACAGGCAGCGCCAAGTGGTGGGCCGAAAGGATATCGGTTTCGGTGTTGTATTCCAGTATAGCCACGCTCGGCGCTTCGCCGCGATGGGGCAGGGTGGCTGATCCGGGATTGATGAAAAGGCGACCGTCCTGTTCGCGGATGATGGGATTGTGGGTATGGCCGAAAAGATAGAGTCGCGGCGATTCATCGGCAAACATGCGCATCATGCCATTCATGATCGCGCCATTGTCATGACCGAAACGCATGCCATGATACAGCGCCGCTGTGCCGAATTTTTCCGGGGAAGTCCGTCCGTCGGAGAGTGCCCCCGCCACAGGCCAGGGATCCATGTTGCCATGGACGGCACACAGGGGGGCGATGGTTTGCATCTCGTGGAGGACATCGTTGGAACCCAGATCTCCACAATGAAAAATCTTGAAGACACCGTCGAACACATCATGGACCGCTGGCGCCAGATGGCCGTGGGTGTCGGATATGATGCCGTATCTGATAATCTTGTCTGACAAAACGCGCTCCTGACCTTGCCATCCCTTGCCAAGGCTTTTCTGCATATCCTTTTCCAGATTGAATAGCAAGGACAATATGCCGGACTTTCCCTTGATTTCATCTGGAAAAAAGGCTAAGTTTTGCTTTTTGGATATGGTATGGGAAGATGACTTGCTTTTTTGCAATGCCACATAAATTTATTAAATGAAAAGGAATGAAAGCATGGCAAAGATCCTGAAATGCGCCGTTATCGGAATGGGAATGGGTCGCAATCATGTGCGCGAATTTAATCTGCATCCCAACGCATCGGTAGTGGCTATCGCCGATCTTGACGAGGAACGCTTGAAGGAAATCGGCGACCTGAACAATGTGCCGCGGCGCTATACGTCGCCGGAAAAAATGCTGAAAGAAGAAGAACTGGATATCGTCAGCATTGCCACGCCGAACAAGTTTCACAAGCCCCTGACGATCAAGGCGCTCGATGCCGGTTGCAATGTTCTCTGCGAAAAGCCGATGGCCATGAACGCACGTGAGGCCCAGGCCATGCTGGACAAAGCCAAGGCCGTGGGCAAGCGTCTGATGATTAACTTTTCCTATCGCTTTACGGAACAGGCCTGGGCGCTGAAGCAGCAGGTGGAAAAAGGAATCCTCGGCGATATTTATTTCGGTCGGACCATTTGGTTGCGGCGACGGGGTATGCCCCGCTTTGGCGGCTGGTTCGGCCAGAAGGCGCTTTCCGGCGGAGGCCCGCTCATCGACCTCGGTGTGCACCGTCTCGACCTGGCCTTGTGGCTGATGGGTTATCCCAAGCCGATTTGGGTCATGGGTCGCGCCTGGAGCCCCATCGCCTCGGAAAAGGCCCGCCAGGAAGGCAAGGAATACGACGTGGAAGACATGGCCGCCGGCATGATCCAGTTTGAAAACGGAGCCATGCTCGAAGTCGAAGCATCCTGGGCCAGCAACATTGCCGAACGCGAACTCATGGAAACGCGCCTGCTGGGCACGAAGGGCGGCCTGGTCCAGCGCAATCTGGATGAGACTTATAAGTTTGAGGCGGAAATTTATCTCGAAAAAGATGGCTGCCCCTTTGACATGAAGCTGCATCCGCCGGTGCCCGCGGCCAAGCCGTCGGCCTATCACCTGGTGGACTGCATCGTGAAGGACGTGCCGAACATCGCGACGGCCGAAGAGGGCGTGACCGTGATGAAACTGCTGGATGCGATCTATGCCAGCGCCAAGAAAAATGCACCGATTAAAATCAAACAGTGAAAGGACTGAATAATATGCCTACATCTATAATTATGTGTGGAGCGGCTGGACGTATGGGTCAGATGATCCTGCAAGGCGCCGCGGAAGACGATAGTTTTTCAATTGCCGGAGGAACGGAATACGCGGAATCCCCCGCAGTTGGAAAGAACATCGGCGATTTGATCGGCAAGCCAGAGATAGACGCCCCCGTCAAGGTCTCCCTGGCTGAAATACCCAATGCCAAGGACGCCGTGCCCATCCATTTTTCGTCGCCCGAAGCCACAATCGACCAGTTGAAATGGTCGGTCGATAACAATGTGCCCGCCGTCATCGGCACCACAGGCCTCACCGCCGATCAGCGCGTCATGGTCGAAGAAGCGGCCAAGTCGATCCCCGTTGTCTTCGCGCCGAATATGAGCGTAGGGGTCAACACCCTTTTCAAGATCGTGGGCGACCTGACCCGCATTCTGGGCGAAGCCTATGACGTGGAGATTACGGAAATCCATCATCGCTTCAAGAAGGATTCCCCCAGCGGTACGGCGCGTCGCCTGGGCGAGGTGGTCTGTGAGGCACGAGGCGTTGAGTATGAAGATGTCGTCGTGGACGGCCGAACCGGACTGCCGGGCGAGCGTCCCCAAGGCGAAATCGGCATGCATGCCCTGCGTGGCGGCGATGTGGTCGGTGAACATACCGTCACCTTTGCAACATTGGGTGAACGGGTGGAAATCAGCCATCGCGCCCATAGCCGGGAAACCTTTGCCCACGGGGCCCTGCGCGCTGCGCAATGGCTGGAAGGCAAGGAGCCGGGATTCTACACCATGCAGGACGTCCTGGGTATCAAGTAAAAGCCTTGATATCAACACATTACGTTTTTTCAGGGCTTTGTAAATCTCCGGGTGCACGACAAAAATAGGGGGCTATTCGTAGTTTTTTT
>CAYWYC010000394.1:0-3412 GCA_964462565.1 uncultured Candidatus Sumerlaeota bacterium
CCCCCGGCAGTTTTGCAGAATAAAATCTTGCGCTCGTTCTTTTGAAATGATATGAATGTTTCAAGTATGGAATACACTAGATTGATTATCCTTTGCGGGATTTGATGCACTATGACATCGACGTGTTTTTCGCTGATAACATAATCGATTACATAAGCGCTTCCTGAATCACCGGAAGCCGGAAAGGCTCAAAAATAATGCTTTCACAACATCCCAAAACAGGTCGCTTGATCACCAGCATTCTCATCTTCGCGTTCTGCGTACTCGCTCCTATATGTTCCATCCACGCCCAGGACAATGCCTTTTTCTGGCAGGAAGATTACGCCAGGCTTATCCCCACGGGTGACCTGGAATGGACCCCGGAGCCTTACACGTACAAGCCCGGCAGTACGGTTCGCTTCATTGACTATGAGGCCGGCGATGACAATAATTCCGGTGATAGCAAAACCGCGGCCTGGAAGCATCATCCCTGGGATCCTGCCGCAACTGGCGTGGCCCGTACAGGCGCCAGCGGGATTGATACCTATGTCTTCAAGGGCGGCGTGAAATATCGCGGCCACATGGAAACGCCTGCCGGAATTTCCGGTACGGAACTCCAGCCTGTCCAGCTTACGCGCGACCCCACATGGGGTGAAGGCGACGCCATGATATACGGCTCTCAGATGATCACGGAAGGCTGGCAAAAGGGCGCGCTCCATCCCGATATCCCGAATGCCGAAATGGTCTGGTCCATCGACCTCGACTTTGCCCCGCGCGCGATATGGATGGTGGACGGCGACGAGGTTACCCGCATCGACCTTGCCAAGACGCCCAACTGGAAAGTGTCCGATCCCGAGGACGTGATGAGCGAATGGTGGGAATGGACGCAGCCGGAGTGGTGGAAGCACATGAGCGTGGGCGATCCGCGGGCCAAGGTGGAGAAAAAGGGCTGGGGTATCGTGGGTATCGATACGAAAAACCTGACCGAAGATGCCGACTATTATGAAGACGCCATCGTGCGGACGGAATGGGGCATTGTGATGAGCATGCCCATGCCGACCCGCGTCGAGCACTTCGATCCGGAGACCAAGGCGCTTTCCTTTGCCACGCCCTTTCTGGGGCCGGGTTTCCTGATCACGGGTCAGCGCTATTTTCTCGAGGACAAGCCCCATTACCTGGACCAGGCCGGGGAATACTGGTTTCACAAAAAAGGCAAGGGCGGCACACTTTACCTCCGCCTGCCCGAAGATCAGAATCCCAACACCGCCACCATCGAAGCCGCCAAATACATCAACGCCATCGATTCCGACGGCATGCAAAATGTCCGTATCACCGGCCTCACTTTTCGTTTCAGCAATTATCACTGGAACATCGCGGACTTCATTTTTCAGCATGAAGACCTGCTGCCTGCCTGCGTGCGGGTGCTGGGTCCGGCGGAGAATGTGGAAATCAGCCATTGCAAATTCGAACACGTAAACAAGGCGATCCGTCTCGAAGGCCGAAAGGGCACGGACACGATTGACAAAATCCGCATCACCGATAATGTGATTCGCTATACAGACCATGGCGGCATTCACGTAAAAAGCCTGAGTCCGCGAAATGGAAAGGAACCTTCGGACTTTTCGCGCGTGATCGAGGTGGATTTGCTGCGAAATAACCTTTACGAAATCGGCCTGCGCTTCCCGCACATGGGCCACGAACATGCTGTGAATATCCGCTACCCCGAAGTGCTGCACGTGGCGGGGAACTTTCTGGATCGCACCTACCAGGGCGGGATGGACATTGCCGGTTTCAAGGGGCACGGCCAACCGGTGGACGCGCCCTTTACGCGCATGCTGATCCACCACAATAAAGTCACCGACGCCATCCTCGCCTCGAACGACTGGGGCGCGCTTTACGTGAACCAGGGCGGGCCGGGATATGTCTTTGACAACGTGGTGCGCAATCCCGGCGGCTTTGCCAACTGGCGATATCGCCAGAACAAGAAAGAAGGCACCCCCCGCTTCGGACATTCCTACTATCTCGACGGCTCTTATAAAAAATATGTGTTCAACAATATCGCCTGGGGCAAGAACAATGAGCAGGGAAGCAAATATGCCAACGAAAGCGCCTTCCAGACCCTGATCAGCTTTGAAAATCAGATTTTCAACAACACGGCCTACCGCTTTGTCCAGGCATCGCGAAACCAATCGGGCCAGCTCGGACGGTGGCTCTATATCGGCAACATCTATCAGGATGTTTCGGAATACGTTTTCCGTCATGCCAACCCATCGAAGAAGGCCGATCCCAACGCCGCCGATGCAGGCAAGCAGGGCGATCAATTCGATTATCAGACTTACGGCTATAAAAATAATCTTTTCCATGGCATCGCCGGACATTACGGTCTCTTCGAAGCATCGGGCAAGGAATACGACTCGCTCGAAAACATGCGCGCCGCCATGAAGGAGAACAATCTCATGGCCTGGCAGTTGGGCGAAAAGGTGGAGACAGCTCCTTTGCGCGATCCCGAAAACATGGACGTGCGACCCGTGCCGGGGCAGGCGGACCAGACGCGCGCGATGAAACTCTTCGTGCCCTGGGCGCTTTATGCCGTGGTCGGGGAATGGCACTTTCTCCAGAACAACGAAGATCCCTCCCATATCATCGACCAGCACTGGTACATGCAGCCACCTTATCCCGAGCGGGAATATTATATCCACATGCCGCGCTATCCTCTCAAGGCCGACTGGGCCACGGCGGATCATTTCCAGCAAGGCTCGTTGGAAAACTGGACCGATGGCGCGCTGGACTTCTCCGGAAAACCCGCCGTCCTCAGCCAGGAAACCATCGAACAGGGAGCCACCTACACGCACAAAAAGGAAGGCGAAATCAACGTACCCGGTTCGGAATTCAAGACCGTCGATATGGATAGCAATAATTTCCTGATCGAAATCTACTTTCGCACGGCTACAATCACTCCGGCCACACTGGTCTCAAAGATGACCGAAGCGGCGGGCTACGCGCTTTCTATCGATGCCGAGGGGAAGGCAGTGATGACGGTTCAATCCCATGGAAAGTTTTATCCAGTCAAGAGCAATGCCACCATCAACGATGGCGAATGGCATCATATTGTGGCCGAAGTGGATCGCGCGGGCCGCATGATGAAAATCTATATCGACGGCAGGCAGGATGCCGAATCGGTACTGGCGCTTGACGAGATGGTGAGCCTGAAGAACAGCAGCGACCTTATCGTCGGTCAGGATTTTACCGGCGCCATCGACTTTCTGCGTATCAGCCGCGGCACTATTGAACAGGCCCGCACGTCGATTGCCGAGATTTATCATTGGCAATTTATCGACGGGCCCTTTCTGGAAGACTTCACCGGCCGCCGCCGCGACTGGAACAATACCGCCGCCGGAGCCATTGACTTCTAATCGAAAGCCCCTGATGCCGG
>CAYWYC010000395.1:0-3373 GCA_964462565.1 uncultured Candidatus Sumerlaeota bacterium
AAAAGCCAAGACAGATATCAGTATGAAGGATCAAGGCAACTTCCTCTTTTGCAGGATTCTATTGAATCAGAGACTTAAAGATGAAAGAATGCTAGACGATACGATAATGGCGGGCGGGCATCTTTATAAAAGGAGACAGCGCGATGGCTTCTGATTCCAAATGGCGGATTTTGTGTATTGACGACGAACCGGACGTTCTGGAAATTCTCAAAGTGAGCCTGGGTATCAATCATGAAGTCATAACGGCTTCGAATGGTATCGAGGCCGTGGCCATGCTGGATTTCTGCGATGCCGATTTTATCATCTGCGATGTGCATATGCCGGGCATGGATGGTTTTCAGACGGTGGAGGCCATTCGGAATCACCCCCAATACATGACGGTGCCTGTCTTTTTCCTGACGGCGGAAACGGGTCGTGACGAGGCGAAGAAAGGCTTCGAATCGGGAGCGAACCTTTACCTGACCAAGCCCTTTGAGCCGACGCGTGTATTGCAGAATATTGATTATTTTCTGCAGGAAAGCGGCCAAGAGCCCAAGCAGAAACGCCTGAGCGCCGATGAGGTGCAGAAAAGAGCCAAGCAGCTTATGCGCGAGAAGGCCCCCCTGGACGCCACTGCCCGGCAGTCGGGGGTCACGCGGATTATTGTCATCGACCATCATTCCAACCAGGTGCGTCGCATCCGCCATGCTCTGGACGAAAATTATGAAGTGATCCCCTGTGCCGATCCCCTGGCGTCGCTGCAGCAGCTCTTCCGCTACGAGCCCGACCTGCTGATCATCAATCCCGGTGTGCCCCGCCTTTCGGGCTGGGGTCTGGTGCAGATTATCCGGCAGAATGCCCGCTTTCGCAAATTGCCGATCCTCCTCATCCGGGACGATGAAAACCCCATGGACGAACGCCTGATTCCGACGATTACGAAATTTGACCTGATCGAGCCGAATGCTTCGGAGGATGACATTGCCGAAGCCGTGAAGAAGGTCGTGGAAAAGCCGGAATTCGTGATTCATCCGAAGCAGGCGGCCTTCAAGCAGCTGGTGGCGGAAGAAAACAAACTCCGCCAGCAGATGGAAGAAGAGCGGGACAAACGCTTGCAGCAGGAGCAGAATGTTCGCGCCCGTTACCAGAAAATCCAGAGTTTTATCGACGAAAACCGCAGCTACTGAGCATTAGGTTCTTAAAGGTTAAGGCATGTCTTTTTCTATTCGCCCTCTCTCCAAATCCGACCTTAAGGCCCTGCGCGCCTTGTTTCTGCGCTTTCCCCACAAGGCGCAACAGCAGCGGGCGCAGAACCTGGATCCCCAAATGCTGGCCGACCGCTTTGTAAAAAGCCTGGAAGCCGGGGCGGAAAAAGCCACCGACGAAACCGGCCCCTGGGTGGGAACGGTTTATGATGAAGTCGATGCCTTGGCCGGCTTGCAGGACGACGCCTGGCATAGCCGATTTTATCCCTATCGATTCGGGCGCATTGCTCCCCTGAACTGCATGGAACTGGATGGCGCGGACCGCCATGCCCTCATCGGCTTCCTCCTGGAGCAGGCCATGCAGCGGGGCTATGAGCACCTCATTACCCGTGTCGATGGCTCGGAGTTCGGTCCCCTGGAAAGCCTGACGGAGCAGAAGTTTTATCTCGTGGACTGCTCGCTCAAAATGTCGGCCCCTATTTCCCATGTGCCCGACCTGGCTCCTCCTTCCAAGGCGCGCGGTGCGCATATCCGAAAAATGGAGGATCGCGATCTGGAAGCCATCCGGCGCATTGCCGCCACATCGCACCCCATGAATCACTATTATAATGACCCCTGGCTTGACAAAGCCGACACAGACGCACTTTTTGCCGCCTGGGTGGAGCGTTGTTGCCGGGAGTTGCCGTCGGAAGTCTTTGTGCTCGAGCGACGGGATGAGGTCCAGGGCTTTGCCATCTATCTGAAGCCCCTGTCCTTGAACCGCGATCTTCGCGAGCCGATCATTATCCTCGATTTCGTGTGCCTGGACGAAAAAGCCCGGGGCGGCGGCATCGGCAGATGGTTTATTGGTAAGGCTTTGCGCATTCTTGCCGATGAGTATGAACATGTAGAATTGCGCACGAGCCAAAATAATTACGCGGCGCAATCCTGCTACGCTGATCTGGGCATCAAGACGGTCTCCACGGACTTTGTCCTGCATCGGCATCTCGGGCAATAAAGGCGATTATGCCCTTCGGCATGATCTTCTAATATCTCCACTTCCCGATGGTCCGGCGGATGGCTGGCCGGAAATTTCAGCAAGCCAAATCTGTTTTATGAGGCACTGCCATGGCGAAGTTCACCACCCCCTTTATCGATAGAAAAATCCCTTGCCCCTCTTGCGGCAAGACCAGCACCCTGCCCTTTTTCCGGTCCCGTCTTTTTATCCCCGAAAAGATCGAAACCGACGGCCATGTGGCGGAATACAAATGGATCGAGGATGTAGAACAAAAGGCTCACCCGCCTTTTTATTTTATCAAGCAATGCCCCTTCTGTGGCTTTGCCGACATCGAAGAAGATTATGTCAACCCCAAGGAAGCCCCCAATACACGCCGTATCGTAAAGATGATGCCCGAATTGGAACAGAAAAAACTACTCGTCATCCAACTGCTGAACCAGAGCGCCAAGCAGGAAAAACCCAACTTCTATTCGGCCCTGAATCAGCATCTGCTTTGTATTTATCTGCAGCAGCTGATTGAAGATGAAGACCTGGTTGACTATTACAAGATCGGACGGCTTTACTTGCGGGTGGCCTGGCTCTATCGCGAGCAGAAAGCCGCCGGACTGGAAAATCTGGACAAGAAGCCTTTTTACAAGTTTCCCTCATACGCCTTTTTGCGCGACAAGCTGATCAAGTTGTGGCCCGAAATGCCCATTGCGGAAGAGCAGGCAATGCGCAGGGCGGTCCCCATGTTTGAAAAGGCCGTGACTACCGATCCCAAACTCAGCGACAACAACGCCTACTTCGGCATGTTGAAATTAATTATTGAAATCATGGTGCGGCTGGGAGATCTCAACGAAGCCCTGCGCATGATCCGCGGCATTTACAAAAGCGGCTCCGACGCCCGCGCCAAGCTTCAGGCGATCATGAAAAACAACGAGATCGAGCCGGCGGAAAAACGCAAGGCCCGGGGCCAACTCGAAAGAGTGAACGATTCCCTGACCAAATCCGGTGAACTCCGCCGGGAACTGATCGACAAAATCATGCTCCGCGACAAGGCGGTGGTGCGCAAGGTGATCAAGGCAAACGAAGCAGCCAATGCCGAACAGATGGAAGCCGCCTTCAAGAAAGCCAAGCTGGCCCCAGAAATTTTCACACGCCTTCGCGAAAAAGGGGGCCCCCTCGAATACCTGAACAAGAAGAAGGGCTGGTT
>CAYWYC010000396.1:0-3219 GCA_964462565.1 uncultured Candidatus Sumerlaeota bacterium
GAAACAGTTTCTCAGACTTCGGCGAAGCAGGACTTCTGGATGCGGTCGGTGACAACGCGCATCTGTTCTTCGAGAGCGTCGCGCGTCTTGGAGTCCATGTTCAGGGCCTCGGCCAGTTGGCGGTTGGAAAGCGGATTGCCTTCATAGGGTACCAGGCTGAAGCCGAGTTTGCGGGTCAGGATGTTCGAATAGTAGGTCACCACCACCGGCTCGGGCCGGGTATGGATGTTGACGTCGTCATCGTGCAGGCGAATCACATCCTGGAAGGAGGCCGGGTAGTTCCATTTTTCAAGGAGCCGCGCGCCCAGGTCGTGGTGGCGCATGGCCATGAGTTTTCGGATCACGGCTTCGTTCACCACGCGATCGCCCCAACTGCCCTTGCGACGCCCAACCTCGATCAGGTGGAGCACGAGCAGGCGGCCAATATCATGGAGCAGTCCCATCATGAAAAAGTCTTCGCTGTTTTCCATGTCCAGCGTCTGGGCGATATTTTCGTTGCAATAAGCCGTGCAAATGCTGTGCAGCCACAGGCTTTTCAGGATTTCATAAAGCGACTTCATTTCCGTCTGGAAAAGATTCTGCGCGATAACGGCCTGCAGGATGTTGCGCGTTTCACGCAGCCCCAGACGTCCCACGGCCTGCTGCAGGTTTTTGATGCGCTCCAGCCCGGCATAAATCGGTGAGTTGGCAACCTGCAGAATCCGCGCCGACATCCCCTGCTCCAGTTCCACCAGGTCGGCGACTTTTTCAAAGGTGTTCGACTCGTCCACCATCAGGTCGCGCACCTGCATGGCTATTTCGGGCATCACGGGCAAGGAGATATTGGGATCTTCCATCATCACGTTCATCTCCATGGAGATGTCCGTAATCAGATCGACAAGATCAATGCCACTCAAGCCATCGTCGGCTTTGCCATTATCCCCGCTATTGTCCGGTGCTTCGATGGCGGCCAGGGACTTCTCTTCAGGCTCAAGCAGTTTCTGAATTTTGCGGGCCTCGATCTTGCCCGGAAAAATCGCCGTGGGGGCCACTTCATTAATCATGGCGTGCATGCTTAACTTGATAGGAGCCGTTTCCAAAACCACGCGCATCATATTAGGCAGGCGCTTGTGGGCTTCGGCCAGAAGCGAGAGACCCGAGCGGTTTCCATCGACCACCGATTCACAAATCATCATGTCATAGCGGCTGTTTTTCAGCCGAAGAATGGCATCGCGCAAGTCTTCCGCGGCAATCGCTTTGATGCCAATCGCATCGAGCGCGTCAGCGATATGCATAGCAGAATCTTTTTTATTACATAAAACGAGTACGAGTTTCTGTTTGGGCTCTGACATTGCGTATTCTCAAAATAGCTTTCTTAACCTTGCAACAGGATTACTTTTATCTCACAAATGCAATGAAGTCAAGAAAAGCCATGATATTGAGAAAGATTCTTTGGGCCCGGACCAAGGCCTCAATAAGCCCTTTTCATGATCGATAGGCATTCACCAGGAATCCGGGTCCAAACAGTGAGTGTTTGCGGCGTTTCACTGGTACATCTGCCACACGTTGGAACTTGCCGCTGCCTGAACCTGTTTGTTGTCGGCATCGCGCACCAACCTGACGTAATTATAAATGCGAACTTCGTCGTTCTGGGGCCCGTGGCCATAGAGGTAATCCATCGGGTCGCCGGACTTGGGATCGCTGCGTTGGGCTCCGGTTCCGTGGACGTCGATCTGGGTTTCGTTATAAATACCAAAGGCCTGACCGAAGCAAACGTAGGCTCCCCACCCGTTTCCCATCATTGTGGGTGGTGCTGCTCCAGCTTGTGGGGCAAATCAGCGACAAAAGCCTTTAATCCGTGTCCATCCTCCTGTCTTTCCTTTCGCCTGGCTCGTCCGGGTGCGCACCATATCGAGCGTTTTCTGAAGCCTCTCAGGTGCAAAAGCCGTACCAGCCAATTCGGAGCAGGTGGCTCTTGCACCAAAAAGTGCGCAGAAATCAGTAAAGCAATTCCCGTAATCTTCCGGATTTACCCTTGGGAAAAGGCTGCTTATTATTATCAGTGTGAGGGATGGAAAGGAGTTTCGTTATGACATTTTTCAAAAAGCTAATGGCTTGTATCATAGCCTTCCCGGCTCTTATGTTTATGCTGATATTTTCCGCGACAGCGGCCGACACAGATACGGCACTGGATACTGGGGACGAGGCGCCGGAATTCAGCGCCAATGATGCTGAAGGTGAACTCTGGCAATCCGATGTGCATATGGGCAATGATAAGTATCTCGTGGTTTACTTTTATCCCGCCGCCATGACCGGCGGTTGCACCAGGCAGGCCTGCTCTTATCGAGACCTGTCGGATCAACTCAAGCAGGAGAATATCGAAGTCGTAGGCATCAGTGGCGACTCTGTCAAAGCGCTGCAGGTATTCAAGAAAGCCTACGATCTCAACTTCACCCTTCTCTCCGATCCCGACGGGAGCATTGCCGAAAAATTCGGGGTCCCAACGAGCAAGGGCGGTTCGATCAAAAAGACTATCGAAGGCATCGAGCAGGTTCTCGAACGCGGCTCCAGCGCCTCGCGGTGGACCTTTGTCATTGGGAAAGACGGGAAACTTTTATCAAAAAACACCAGCGTTCGTCCGGCCATGGACGCGAAAGATATTCTGGAAACAATCCAAAAGCATGAAGGCAAAGACTAAGCGTATAAAGATATAGATGTTATGATCTGCCGCGGAATTCTAACTGGAATCCCGCGGCATTTTTTTATGGCAAGCCTCACTCCCTTTGCTGCCTGTGGAGAAATGCAGAAATTTGCTTGCATGTGTGTAAATAATCATACATAATCCGAATGTGCAACCCATTCTATTGTTTCATGCCGGGGCTCTTTCAGCCCTTGCTGCGCGAATGGGGAAGTTTGGAAAAACAAGCAAAAATAATATTGGGATTGGAGGATGCAGATGGGTATTCGTTATCAGTCTAAATGGACGTTGCTGGTCTTAGTGATTCTGGCTCTGGCCGTGGGCATTGGGGCTCAGGAATATGAATGGCAGAAGCACCAGGCCAAGGTGCTGCCTACGGGCGATATCGAGTGGGCTCCCCGGCCTTATCAGGTGGATGCGGGGGCGGAAGTGCGCTTTATCGACTTTGAAAATGGCAACGACAATAATGACGGCAAGACGAAGGCGTCGGCCTGGAAGCATCATCCCTGGGATCGCTTTGCCGAAGGACAGGCGAAGGCTGC
>CAYWYC010000397.1:0-3105 GCA_964462565.1 uncultured Candidatus Sumerlaeota bacterium
TCCATGTCATTCGTGTCATCCGCGGTTCATTTTCTTAGCCTCGAATCACTCAGATTTTGCGGACATTTCGGTTTTTGGCTCTGCTGCTTGAAGTATTAAGGAATTAGAGTCGTGCTTACAGCACTGAAATGTTATTTGCGTGATCCATATGCCGGGCTTTCAGCCCTCATAAAGGAAAATCCCATAAAAAGATAATGCCTCTTTTGCCTTACTTGTCCACTTATGTTGCAGCCTCTCCACCTTTGCCCCCGGATTTATCCGGAGGGAATCGATGCATCGAGACTATTTTCCGCGCGCTTTAGCGTGCTTTTTCCCCCTAGTGCGTCGGCTTTTGGAAGGCGCCTTCCATGAGCGACTTCCAGCTGTGGGGCGCGCCGAGGTAGTATTCGTAAGTGTCGAAGACATCGCCCTTGCCGAAGATGCGGGGGTCGCCCGTTTCCTTCAGTTTGGTCTCGAGTTCGGCCCAGAGCGCTTCCTTCAGGCTGGCGAAGTCGGGGCGCTCGGCCAGGTTCACCAGGCAGCAGGGATCGTACTGGATGTCATAGAGTTCTTCCAGCGGACGCTTGCCGAAGCTGAGGGCGAAATAATAATCATCGCCCTGCTCGTGCAGTTCCAGGATCCGCTCCTTGGTGGGGCTACCGTCGCATCCGGGGAAATAGGTCTCGGGGTTGCATGCCGGCCAGAGTTCGGGCTTGAAGTTGCGCACATAGAGATACTTGGGCGTGCGCACACATCGCACCGGATAGCCCACGTCGCCCTCGCGTCCCAGGTCGTGGCGTTCGCGTCCCATAAAGGCGCGATCGCGGTCGGGCGTGACCATGCCCGATCCCTCAGCCAGGAGCACGTCCATCAGGCTCTTGCCAACAATCTGCTCGGGTTTTTCCACCTTGCCCAGGTCCAGGAAGGTCGGCGCGAAATCGGTGAAGCTGCACAGGTCCTCCACTATGCGTCCGGGCTGAACCCGGCCCTTCCACATGGCCACGCAGGGCAGGCGAAAGTCGTCGTCGTACATGTTGCCCTTCACGCGGGGAAAAGGCGCGCCATTGTCCGACGTCACGACGACCAGCGTGTTCTCCAATTCGCCGATTTCCTCCAGCTTCTGCAGCATGTTGCCCACGTGTTTGTCAAACCATTCCGTCTCAAAGGCATAGTCCAGCATGTCGCGCTTGACCACTTCCTCCTGGGGCCAATAGGGCGGGATTTCATCGATTTCATCCAGTTGCTTGCCATGGCGCATGCCCTCGCCGGGGGTATAGTGGCGATGCGGTTCGCGTCCGCCATACCAGAAGCAGAAAGGCGCGCCTTCAGGACGCGCGGCCAGAAAGTCCTCAAAGTTCGCCGTATAGTCGGTGTTGCTGATAAGCGATCCCTCAGGCGGCGTCAGGGTTTTTTCGTTATATTCGGGACCGGCGGGATTATGCTCCCATCCGCGTCGCTTGAAATCGCCCGGCGCCCAGCCCTTGCCCGTGTGGCCCACATGGTAGCCCGCTTCAATCAGCAGGTTCGGATAGTTGGGGAATTCGTCGGGCGCGGGATACACGTTCCAATGATTGCATGCCTCCTTAAGCTGCCAGGTATGCATGCCCGCCAGGATGCTTGCCCGCGAGGGTGCGCATTTCGGGTTCGTGGTGAACATATTGTCAAAGCGCACGCCTTCGCGCGCCACGCGGTCGCAGTTCGGCGTCTTGACAAAACTGTGTCCGTAGCAGCTGAAATGGGAAGCATCGTCGGCAATGCAAAAAAGGATGTTGGGTCGCTTGTCAGTCATTTGAATTCTCCATTAGTCTAAAATCGGTTGGCCTCTGGGAACCGGAAAGGCTCAGTCTGAACCGCAGGGCGACGGTGATGCAAAAAAGGCGTCATCCATGGTCAGGGCGCATAGCGCTATCATAGATCGGCCACCGGCGAAGTCAAGAATTTTAGAAAAACCCGCTTGACGCAAAAGGGCATGGATGGCGGAGAGCATAGCGAGTTCAGTTGATTCGCCTCTTCGGTCTATGCTACGCTTGCCTTGTCTTCTTTGGAGATTTTGCACAAAGGCGGTGGCCGAACCGGACCGGCCCGCAATTTTCATCACAGATCACTCGCCCATGAAAAAGCGTTCGAAAATCTTCCTTACTTTTCTGCAGCTCTGCCTGGCGGCGGGACTGTTTGTTTTTCTGATCATGAAAATCGATCTTGCTTCGGCTCTGGATTCCCTGCGGAAGACGCATCTGGGCTGGCTGGCCCTCGCCTTTGCCTGGCAAATATCGCTCTATCTCTTTCGCGCGTGTTTTTTATACTGGTTGGCCAGGGAAGACTCCAGCCTCACCCCCCTGCGCATATTCCGCTACAATCTGGTGGGGACGTATTTTTCCAATTTTTTCCCCTCGCAAGTGGGGGGCGACCTGGTGCGAAGCGCCTATTTCTGGCCCTACTTCCGGTCGGGCTCCAAGGCACTGGCCATTATCATCTTTCAACGCCTCCTGGGCTTTTGCACGATGCTGTTGCTGGGGTTAGGCGCGGCGCTTATCGTGCTGCCCCCTTCCACGGCTTTCATCATCGGATTATGGGCCCTGGTTTTCGGTGGGGTGCTCCTGAGCCTGTTTTTGTACTTTCGGAAAAAAGGTAAAATCACGGAAGAGCGCGCGAACCGACATCGTCAGCCCTTGCGCGCCTTTTTCAAAACTCTGCTGGCCCTGCAAAGCTACCATGCCAACCGGCGGAAACTTTTGACAGCGATTTTTTTCGCCCTGTGCATCTCCCTGTGGACCTTGTTCCTCTACTGGCCCATAACCAAGGCCATCGATCCCGGCGTTCCCTTGTCGGCGATCCTGGTGGCAAGCAGCGCGACCCTGATTTCCGGATTTATCCCACTGACACCGGGAAATATCGGTATTTCAGAAGGGGCCTTTGTCGGCGCCGCGGCATTGGTTGCCATTCCGGCGGAAACATCGCTGGCTGTTGCCCTGCTGTCCAGAGCCATGCTCATCCTGGTCTCCTTGTTCGGCGGCATCCTGTATTTCCTATCGCCGATCAAGGTTTCCAAGATCCATCAAAATTACTTTGAACCCACCGGTAATCCTGATAAACCCGGAAAAGAGAAATCGGATTAATCGCGTCTTG
>CAYWYC010000398.1:0-3040 GCA_964462565.1 uncultured Candidatus Sumerlaeota bacterium
TTGCGCTTTTATGTTGACAGGGCAGCCTGCCTTTGGTTTAATGTGAAGTCGCTGGTGGGCGGACCGGCGAGTAGTACCCATTTAAGCCCAAATATCAATCCGTTCCCCGGGAGGTAAAACCGGAATGTCGATTACACTGCAAAGAAAAAAAGAACTCATCGAAGAGTACAAGACCCATCCTTTGGACACAGGATCGCCTGAAGTGCAGGTTGCTATCCTGACTGAGCGCATCAAGAATCTTACCGATCATTTTAAGGGACACGCCGGGGATCATCATTCCCGCCGCGGCCTGCTTATGTTGGTGAGCAAGCGCAAACGCCTGCTTCAATACCTTTCGAACAAGGACATTGAGCGGTATCGCACGCTGATCGCCCGGCTGGGTCTGCGCCGGTAGTTTTCGGTTTCCGGCCCGGTCATCGATCAGGCCGGATGCCTCCGCCGGCCTTTGCACAAACGGCTGTAAACGCCTTCGCCTGAGCGAGGGCAAACATATATTATATTCACCGGACGCCGCGCCAGGAACCAACGGCCTTTCGGGATTTTAAAATTGAGCGCCCGGCTCATCCATCCGGACGTTGACTTTTAAAACCCCGAAATCTTTACCTGGTTGTATCCGCGCACCCTTTTCTCCACGGGCAACCGGCGTCTTTGGCTTGGCCCTTCCGGTGAGGAAAGAGCATTTTTATGCATTCTGTAACAATCCCCTTTGGGGAAAATCGGGAACTAATTCTCGAAACCGGACAGGTCGCCAGACAGGCACATGGCGCCGTTCTCGCCAAAATCGGAGGCACCGTCGTCATGGCGGCAGCCGTCCGATCGGCAAAACCTATCGAAAACATGCCTTTTTTCCCGCTCATGGTGGACTATCGGGAAAAGCACTACGCAGTGGGACGCATCCCCGGCAACTTCTTTCGCCGCGAAGGTCGTCCCGGAACCCCCGAAACTATCAACGCTCGACTGGTGGATCGGTCCATCCGACCCTTCTTTCCCAAGGGCTTCAACTATGACGTCCAGGTTTATCTGACCGTCCTTTCCATGGACCAGAAAAATCCGCCCTCCGTGGTCTCCCTGATCGCGGCATCGGCGGCCCTTTGCCTGAGCGACATCCCCTTTGCCGGGCCCGTCGTGGGCGTACGTCTGGGACGCAAGGATGGCGAATTCATTCTGAATCCCACCTTTGAGGAGCGCGAAGAAAGCGAACTCGACCTGGTCGTGGCCGGCCCCAAGGACGCCCTGGCCATGGTCGAAAGCGGCTCCAACTGCCTGCCCGAGGACACCATCCTCGAAGGTCTCGAACTGGCGCAGAAATCGATCAATGACATCATTGAAAAGATGACGCCCTTTCTCGAAGAAAACGGCAAGGAAAAGATCGCGTTCGAATCGCCTTCCCATAGCGAAGAATTGGAAAAGGAAGTCAAAACGAAGACCGCGCCCGGCTTTGAAGAAATCGACAAGATCAGCGACAAGCACGAACGTGAAAACGCCGTGGCCGATCTGCGCGAAAAGACCATCAACGAAATCGTCGAAGCCAAGGGCCTCGAATCGGAAGACGAAATCGCAGCCCTCACTGGCGAAATCAAGGATATCTTCGATGACGCCTTCCAAGAGCACATGCGAGAAAACGTCCTGGCCAAGGGTATCCGCGCCGATGGACGCGCACTCACCGAAGTCCGTCCCATCGACGTACAGACACCCTTCCTGCCCATGACCCACGGATCCGCCCTCTTCACACGCGGCCAGACCCAGTCACTCGGCGTGACCACCCTGGGCACCGTTGGCGATCAGCAGAGAGTGGACGATCTCATGGGGATGTCCAGCGAACGTTTCCTCCTCCATTACAACTTCCCCGCCTACAGCGTCGGCGAAACCCGTCGCATCATGGGCCCGGGACGTCGCGAACTGGGACACGGGATGCTGGCCCAGCGATCCCTCGAACCCATTCTTCCCGATGAAAAAGACTTTCCTTACACCATTCGCGTGGTGTCGGAAATCATGGAGAGCAACGGCTCTTCATCCATGGCCAGCGTCTGCTCCGGCTGCCTCTCTCTCATGGATGCGGGGGTACCCATCAAGGCGCCCGTGGCCGGTATCGCCATGGGCCTGATCAGCGACGGCGAACGCGTCGCCGTCCTCACCGACATCCTTGGAATGGAAGACCACCTCGGCGATATGGACTTCAAGGTCGCCGGCACGGCCGACGGAATTACGGCGCTGCAGATGGATAACAAAATCGGCGGACTCGATTTTGAAGTCCTGCGCAAGGCGCTGAACCAGGCAAAGGAAGCACGTCTGCACATACTGGGCAAGATGGCCGAAGCCCTGCCCGAAACCCGCAGCGAACTTTCCCCCCTCGCGCCGCGCATCGAGTGCATGCAGATTCCCGTCGATAAAATCGGCGACCTTATCGGTCCTTCCGGTAAGCACATCCGCAACATTATCGAAACCACCGAAGCCCAGGTGGACGTGGAAGACGACGGCACCGTATTTATCTCCACCGCCGACGGCGAGGCCATGAAGAAGGCCCGTCAGATGGTGCTGGACCTGACCGCCGACGCCGAAATCGGCAAAATCTACGAAGGCAAGGTCGTTCGGATTACGGACTTCGGCGCGTTCGTCGAGATTCTGCCCAAAAAGGACGGCCTCGTCCATATCAGCGAACTCGACTTCGGTCGCGTGGACAAGGTGACTGACGTCTGCCGCGAAGGCGATATGATGAAGGTCAAGGTTATCGACATCGACGACCAGGGCAAGATTCGACTCAGCCGCAAGGAAGCCCTGCGCGACGATCCCAACTTCGACATCGAATCGGTTCCCGAAAAAGACCGCGCCCCCAGCCCTCCCCGTGAAAGCGGCGGTGGACGTGGTGGCCGTGGCGGCGGCGGACGCGATCGCGGTGGACGCAGTGGTGGCGGACGCGACCGTGGCGGCAGAGACCGCGGCGGACGTGATCGTGGCGGACGCGACCGCGGCGGCAACCGCTAACCACCAATCATACCAATCCCCAAGGCGAAGCTTCTCCCGAGGCTTCGCCTTTTTCTTT
>CAYWYC010000399.1:0-3006 GCA_964462565.1 uncultured Candidatus Sumerlaeota bacterium
CAAGTTCGTAGTCAGCCCCGTGAGGGGCGTCGGCTTGAATGGAATCCATTCATCACCTTGAAAAATCCTGCTCCGGACGACGGCCCTTACGGGCCTTACTACAAACGAGAGCACCCATGCCACCGGGTTAAAACCCGGGGCTATTATTGGGCAACGCCTTCGGCGTTGTGCTGAAATACCCAAAAAAACAGAAAGGGCCCTCTTTTTTTATCATGGGAACTTCCTTACGAGGGCTGAAAGCCCGGTATCATCTCAGCCTGGGGTGAAAGCCCAGGTTTATAATCATTCAAATAAGATTTCAGTGCTGTAAGCACGGCTCAAATTGGGGCGCGCTTACAGCGCTTGCTTTTATTTTGCGGCCCTGGTCCTGGGGTTCCGCTTCCTTCGGGCGCTCCACCCCAGGCTATGATGAATCGCGCTTTCAGCGCTGAAATCAAGGGTCAATGAATTTGTCATTATTTATGTTACCGCCCCGTCGGCTTGAATGGAATCCATTCATCACCTTGGAAAATCCTGCTCCGGACGACGGCCCTTACGGGCCTTACTACAAACGAGAGCACCCATGCCTGATTTTTCAGACTAAATCGGGCTGGTCGCTTTCCTGGTCAGGCTCGTTGCCCGCGAGATAGTTTTTGACTTCCGCGCGCTTGGGGATCGAGTCCTGCGCGCCGCTGCGTGTTACCGAAAGGGCGGCCGCCGCGCAGGCCTGTTCCAGACTGTCCCGCACCTCCAGGCCTTCGCTGCGACGGGCCAGATAGTAGCCGATAAAGGTATCGCCCGCCGCCGTTGTATCAAGGGCTTTCACGGTTTTTCCGGGAACGGTGGTGATCTCGCTGCCTTCCATGACCATTGCGCCCTTTTCGCCCAGGGTCAGGACGATCTCGGCCTTGGACGCCTTGGCCCGGGCCATCTGCAGAATCGATTCGGGATTGCTCTCGCCGGTGAGACCCTCGCCTTCTGTTTCATTGAGCACCAGCATATCCACGGAACCCAGGGGATATTTCAGCACTTCCTCGCCAAAGGGCGCGGGATTCAGGCATACCTTCATGTCCTTGTCGCAGGCCGCCAGGATGATGAAGGGAATCAGGTTGATTTCATTTTGCAGCAGAATCCAGTCACCGCTGCCAAAGGACTCGAGCGTCTCATCCACCTCGTCACGATCAATCTCCCGATTGCCGCCGGGAAAAAGAAAGATGGCATTCTGTCCCGCGTCGTCCACCTGGATAATGGCATTGCCCGTTGGCGTATCTCCCTTGCGGATCCAGTGCGTTTCCACTCCGGCCTTCTGGAGTTTTTCAGTCAGCCACGCGCCATCATCGCCCACCTTGCCCGCGTGCCAGACCGACGCACCGGCCCGGGCCAGGGCCATCGACTGGTTCGCGCCCTTGCCGCCGGCAAAAGTCTTGAGCGAGCGGCTGCTCAGCGTTTCGCCGGGACGCACAATACGGGGAACCCGATATACCTGGTCAATGTTGAGCGAGCCATAGTTCAGAATCTTCATCAGCAAATTCCTTGTCCATTATTCTTACAGAAGCGCGGGCTTTCACCAATACCATGAAGCGCCGTCAATCGTATCGGCCAACTTCCTTGGCTAATTTAACAAGACGTTGAAATTCTTCCAGGCTCACGCTCGAGGGCACGCTGTGATCCGCTAAGAAGTCGTGGCGTCTTTCTCCTATCGCTCCACCTCTTCGCGGGCGATCTGCGTCCACCGGTCGAATCGTTCGGGATGATTTTCGCAGGTGTGGGTATCCTTGAGGATCATCTCCAGGACACAGCCGTTTTTCTCGCAGACGTCGATCGTATGGCGGATGTATTTCCGAATGGCGTCCTCATCGAAATGGCCCACCAGGTGCGAGGGATGAGGCTTCCAGGAGAAGATATAATTGCCCTGCAACTGCTCGGCGCATTTTTCCACGCTTGCGAATGGCGAAATCGAAATGCGACGGATATTCGGGATGGTCAGCACGTCGGGCATTTTTTGCGACAGGTCCTCGCAGCAGCCATAGCCGTTCAGGCCGAAGTGCTGGAGCAGCTGCTTTTCATAATCCAGCGAAAACTCGCGATGCATGGCAGGACCCACCTGCGCCAGTTCCTGCGCCTCGGCCGAACCCCACATGTCCTTCAGGCGCACATGGTTCGGGTCGAAGTCGTCCGGCGGCAGTTCGTCGGTCCAGCCATTGCCGCCGGAGTTGTGGTACATGTTGTCATTGTTCAGTTCGAGCAGGTTCATTTCCTCATACTGGCGGAGGATTTTCTGGTGGCCTTCGGTGAGAAAGGCCATCGCCTCGTGCAGCCATTCCGGTTCCGTCACCATGTCCATCATCACCTGCTCCAGCCCGCGCAACTTGGTGTATTGCGCCATCAGGTGAAAGGAAATCTGCTTCACGCCCTGGGGAACCACATCCAGAATGTCCCCATAAAGTTCCTGATGAAAGGCCAGGCGCTTTTGCGATTCTTCCGCATCATAGACCACTTCCGGGTGCTTGAGTTTGGTCAGGTCGTCGCGACTGGTGATAACGGGATCGAAACCCCGCGCGCCCTTGGTTTGGCTTGTCGGTTTCCATTGCTCCGTCAGTCCCCAGCCCGTATTCCAGATGGCCTTGCCCACGGGTGTCCGGCTTTCGATCACGAAGTCATCGACAAAATGCTCGTAATAATAAATTTTCTGGCGCAGGGGCCATTCGAGTTGACGGCGCACTTCGTCGTCTTCGCACTGCATGTCCTCATGGGTAATCAGTTCTCCCCAGCTGCCCTCAGGGGAGATAAAGATAATCGGCTTTTTGCTGCGCAGGCTGTTATGCTCCGTCCATAATTTTTTGCGCGCTTCCATTTCGGGCAATGCCGCGATTTCGGCCACGCGCTTCGCCAGTTCCCGAAGGATTTCCCGGTCCTTCTTGTTTACGTTCAGTTCCATGGTTCCCATTCCTGTTTCTTAAGAATATGCCGCCTATTATACACAAAGCATCCCGCGCGGCAAGCAAGTATGCCACGCGGGATAGTTTA
>CAYWYC010000400.1:0-2890 GCA_964462565.1 uncultured Candidatus Sumerlaeota bacterium
CATTGTGGAACTGGTAACTGTTGTCGTTGGTGGGACCGTCGAGCTCGAATTCGTCAAGTTTTTCAAAGGGCGCTTCCCAGGGAAAAAAGACACCGTCGCGCTTGCACATGCGCTTCGTGTAGCGGCGGTAGGCATCTAGGTCATCGTTGTAATAGGGCAGCTGTGCGGCGGTCAGATCATGCATACCCAGCCGCGGCAGGGCCATCATCACGTACCACTGGTCCTGGGGAAAACCGTGGCCCCAGTTGTTGGCGTTGAGTCCGCTGGCCACCTGGATATGGCTGGGATTCGGGCTGAGGCTGGCGGGCAGGTAATAGGTCAGGCGCGGCCACCAGGATGCCTCGGGCGTACCGTCCGGCAGATCGAGCATGCCCGTCTTTTTCCAGAATTTTGCGGTAGCGGCTTCATGCGACGCGCGCAGGTCGTGGCGCTTCAGGAAGGCAGCGGGATCCTTTCGAATGGCATCGGGCAGGTGACGATCCACAAATAGCGCCCGCATTTCAACGCCCTTTTCGCCGCTCGTTACCTTGAGATTGGTCCCGTCGATCTCGGCTTCGCCGCCCAAAACACAGAGCAACATTTCCGTGCTCAGGCAGTCGGTCGTCGAAACGATCCGCCAGAGACCATCCTCCGATTTCTCGATCTGCACTTTCAGGTCGTCCATGATTTTGGCTTTGCCGGGCCGGTTGTTGTTTTCGGCATCGCGCACATCAAAGCACCAAGTGAAGATAAGACCATCGCCCGGATCGGACAGATCCTGCTCGAGCTGCCAGCACCAGAGCTGCGGCTGGTCCCAGCTGGCAAAAACGTGGCTCTTGAAAGACGATTCTTCCGTCCACTCCGTATGCACCGATGCCGTCCACAGGTCCAGAAGTTGCGTGTAATTTTTCAGCAGACCCAGGCCCGGCTCGCGGCCCTTGCTGTCTTCCAGCAGGATGTGCGAAAAGGATCGCAGGACATGACCGCCGTTGTCGTGGCGCTTGCTGTAATGGTCCACATGGGTCAGGTGGGTGCGGCCATTGTCCATGTCATAATTCTTACGGGAATGGACGCCGAATTCATCAAGGCATCCGCCAACAGCCCCATTCGCCAGATACATGGGCACCGGTGGCAATCCCTGCTGAAACCAGTCCAGGTCGCGAAAAACGTTCCCCTTGCGTACGGCTTTTTGTATGTCCAGTGTTTCTTTCATTATCCTGTATCCTTTCGGCTCATGGTCGGGCGATTTATGGCTTGCGCCAAGGAAACACAAATACCATCCCGACTCAAATATTTGAAATCATTTTTTAACTTTGTCGTATTATGCACCAACCGAGCTGTTGTCCGGCGCCATAATTTATGGCATACTGCTTCAAATGGTCGGCCATCGGAATAACGGCCAAAAACGCACAAACCACACGAAGGAGAAATATAATGCGCTATGTTCGCTTGGGAAAAACGAATCTGATGGTCTCGCCCTTTTGCCTGGGGACGATGATGTTCGGCGGCAAGACCGCCCCGCAGAAAAAATTCTGGGGCAAGGCCGACAAGCCCGAGGCCGTCAAGATGATTCATACGGCCATCGACGGAGGCGTCAACTTCATCGACACGGCCGACATCTATACGGGCGGACAGAGCGAAGAGATCGTGGGCGAGGCCCTGCGTGACGGCAAGCGCGACGGCATCGTCCTGGCGACCAAGGCCGGCATGAAAACCGCCGACGACATCAACGGCGAGGGCATCTCCCGCTTTCACATCATGCGCGCCCTGGAAAACAGCCTCAAGCGCATGGGCACTGACTATGTGGACCTCTTCTATATCCACTGGCCCACCAAGGGCATGAACCTGGAAGAAATGATGCGCACCTTGGACGACTTGGAGCGGCAGGGCAAAATTCGCTATGCCGCCTGCTCCAACTTTCCCGCCTGGCTCGCCTGCAAGTGCCAGTGGATTGCCGACAGCCATGACCAGATCGGCTTTGTGGCCGGGCAATATCCTTACAATATTATCGAACGCGGCATCGAGACGGAAATCCTTCCCTTTGCCAAGGCCGAAGGCATGGGCGTGTGTATTTATCGACCCCTGGCCATTGGTACGCTCACGGGCAAATACCTGGGCGAAACGCGCGACGAAGCCCGCGGCAAGGATGACCAGCGCGTTCAGGGCTGGCAGGAGAAATACGAGGAAGGTGTGCAGAAGTTGGTGGAGTTTGCCAAGGACAAGGGCGTCAACGCCGCCGACATTGCCAACGCCTGGGTCGTCAGCCACCCCGCCGTCACCGCCGCCATCGTCGGCGTCAGCCGCATGGAACAGCTCGAAGCCAACCTCAAAGGCTTCGAAATCGAGCTCACCCCCGAAGAACGCGAAACCATCACCGGCTTTTTCCCCACCGCCCAATGGGAAGAATCCGGCGGAACCGTCCACGACTGGCAACGCAGCTACGAAATTTTGTGATCAGGAAAAGATGCACTTGCCCTAATCACAAAAAGCCATTCTCGAAAGTCTTTTCACCAGGACGATTCGGGTATGTGACATTATAGCGAATCTCGAAAGTCTTTCTGCCAATCAAAAGCCGCGAGATTCTGCAAAAGGGTCAAAAGCACCATTTCTCGGGCTTCAGAGCCGCCCATGCAAAAAGGATAGCCGGAATACTTTCGAGAACGGCTCTATATCCGCAGATTGCGCAGATGTTCGCAGATGAAAAAGCGCCAAAGGCGCACCCGATAATAGCCTGTGGGTTATAACCCCAGGAAGGATAAATATTAAAGAAGCGAGGGCTGAAGGCCCGATCCCAATTAGGAATAGCAGAATGATTTCCTTAATCCTTCAAGCAGCAGAGCGTAAGGCCCGTAAGGGCCGCAAAATCTGAGCGATTCGCGGCTAAGAAAATGAACCGCGGATGATACGGGTG
>CAYWYC010000401.1:0-2854 GCA_964462565.1 uncultured Candidatus Sumerlaeota bacterium
TCTGAAGCCCGAGAAATGGTGCTTTTGACCCTTTTGCAGAATCTCGCGGCTTTTATTTGGCAGAAAGACTTTCGAGATTCGCTATAAGCGTTTCGGAAATTTAAGACAATATGGATTCCAAGGCATAATGATTTTGATCAATTAACCGATAAGAAGAAAGAATCCAATAGGGGAAGGGATTAAAGCGTTTTGTCTCCGATTATTGAAAATATGGACCGAATGGTCAAGGATGTGCCGGCGATGCCCGTTGTCGCCCAAAAGGTGATGCACATGCTTGGCGATCCGCGCACCACCAACAGCTCACTGGGAGACGCCCTTTCCACCGACATGGCCATGGCCTCGCGCATTCTGCAAATGGCCAACTCGCCCTTTTTCGGCGCGCGGCAGAAAATTTCATCCATCAGTCAGGGCATCTTCGTCCTCGGCCATTCCGCCCTGCGCAGCCTTATCATCACGGTCTGCACCAAGGGCATATTCAAAAATCCCGGCCTCATGGAAGAAAAACTCTGGGAACATAGTCTGGGCGCTGCCGTGGCATCGCGATGTATCGCCGGGCGGACGAATCTCATGGACAAGGACGAAGCCTTTCTCGGGGGGCTCCTTCATGACATCGGACGCATGATCCTGATCGTGGTCTATCGCGACGATTATACACCGCTCTTTCAAAAATCCTACAACCAGAGTGTGGGCATGGCAAAACTCATCAGCATGGAAAAAGAAGAATTCGGCTACGACCATGCCGAGATCGGCGCACGCGTTATCAGCAAATGGCGTTTGCCCAATGTCTATGGCCGTATCGCCCGTCGCCATCACAGCACCAACATCGACCTGATCAACCAGGAAGAAAATCCAAGCGCCGTTGCCATTGCGGCACAGGCGAACCTGATCGCCCACCGCCTCGGCCTGGGTGGTGCGGAACCGGACAAAAAGATCGAAGTCGTCAACACGCCCTATAACGAGATGATGAAGATCGATCAGGACCAGACCTTGAAGATCGTAGAAGAAACGATGACGACCTTCAAGGAATCCCAGGAACAGTTCAAACTCTAAACATTATTTCTGCAAAATTCACTCGATTAATTCTTGTAAATCCCAAATCCTAGGGATAATATGCGCACCTATATCTTTGCCGCGCGCGTCGCGGCCGGAATCGAGTGAGAACTATGCAATACGTTACCATTTTCCACGCGAACCTGAATTATGCCTTCCTGGAACCCTTCTTCTTCGAACGCACAATTCGGGCTTCCTATGAAGTCATTATCGACACCTTTCGGGAAAAATGCCCCGACGCCAAGTATGTTTTTGAGGCCTCCGGTTACACCGTCGAGCACATAGCCAAGGTGACCCCGGACGTTCTGGAAAAACTGAAAGACGCCATCCAGCGCGGACAGTGCGAGTTCATGGGCGCGCCCTATGCCCATCCCGTCCTGGCCAATATTCCCGAAGAAGACGGACGCTGGTCCAACGAATTTTCCATGCGCATGTACGACGAGTACCTGGGCATGCGGCCCAAGTCGGGCTGGAACCCCGAATGCACCTGGCGCCAGTACGTGCCCAACACCTTTAAAGATGTCGGCTATGAATACCTGACGCTGGACTTCGAAAGTTACAAGGTCTCTTCCGACAAGGAATACGGCTGGGTCGAACGCAATCGTCAGCACGACATCTACTGGGGAGGCAACCTGCCCCACTACGATCTCGACCCCGACGATCCCACCCTGCACAAGCCCTTCCGCGACGTGGTTCCGGGCCTGCACGGCATGTGCCGTTCCGACCGGCTGGCCGGCAACAGCATCGGATACTTCCTGGGCAAAGTTCCCCTGGAAGATTATATTGCCAACGTGAAAAAATGGTCGGGCACAAAGGATGAAGGATCGCTCATCATCGTGGCCGACGACGCCGAATACTGCGGTACACGCGGATATTACGATATCAAGCACTATGGCGATTACTCGAAGTGCTTTGGGATTGTGCCGGAAGCGGCCGATCGCCTGGAAGCCATGGTCAAGGCTGTTACCGAACTCGGCCCCATGGTCACCTTTGAAAAAGCCTGCCAGGAAGATCCCGTGGACGAACCCTTTTACGTGGAAGACGGCATGGCCTGGCACCGCACCTATTCCGAGGTCTGGGGTAACACGCCTGAAGCCAAGCGTTTTGACCCGCAGGTGGACATGATCCGCTATGAATATAAGGACAAATGCCAGGAAAAGGCCGAGGCCGATGACAAGTACAAACCCCTCGTCGAAAAATTCTGGTTCCACCTGACCAACGCGGCAAACTCGGACGGACGTTGGCCGCCGCCCCCCCGCAAGACCAGCCCCTATCACCGGGCCTGGGTGGAGAATGAGATCGCCAAGTCGCGCGAAACCCTCGACGAAATCAAACAGGCCATCTCCTGACAAGGACCGGAAAGGAAAAGCACCATGGATTATTCGAAAATGAACTGGGTCCAGCTGCAAAACGCGCTCTATGAGGCCCATTCCAAATATGACGAAGAATCGACCCGCGAAGAAGGCAAGAAGGAAATCCAGGCCATCTACGACGAATATGCCAAGCGCGGCGTAAGCAAAGTCGTCCTGCCCGAGGCGATTCGCTAAGCACCGAAAACGGCGCACAAACCTATATTAACAGGCGAACCAGCCCCATGGCCCGGTTCGCCTGTTTTTTTATCCATTCTGTCGGGGTATCAGTTTTCGGATAACAGCATTTTGCAGTTGGGGGCGGTATCATAACTCATGAGGTAATCTTTACCATTTTATCAGGGCTGAGGGAGCGATTTATCACAGCCTGCGGTGGACTGGCCAAAGGAAGCACTGTAAGCGCGCCCCAATTCCATTACGTACAGGACAATTCC
>CAYWYC010000402.1:0-2658 GCA_964462565.1 uncultured Candidatus Sumerlaeota bacterium
GCTTGCGTCAATTTGGATTGACTTCGCCCGGGTGGGGTGCTCTAATCATTCTGGTTGCATAAAACCTGAATATCCTGGCCCCTTTCTTCGATTATGTCTGATTCCACAGAAAAAACTAGCGCCCCCGGGCAGATTCCAAGGATTCTGCGCATGGTTGGCTTGCTTTTGTGCGTGCTGGTGCTGATGGACCTGGTCGTATGGGTGATGGCCCGGCCCAATCGCAATGCCTATGTGTACGCCCAGCAGGAAGCCCAACTTTCGATTGTGGCCCGGACCATGGATATCCTGATCGATAATTATATCGAGCAGTATCTGCGGGCCACCGTGGACCGCAATATTGAAGTCCTTAAATCTCTCGGACCGGTTCCAACGGGAGACAGCGCGCTCGAAAACGATGCCCTTTCCCAGGCCCGAAATATTCTGGGTTCTCAGCGTATCGGCGATACGGGCTATGTCTGCGCGCTTGGACTGGGCGAAAACCAGCCAAGCCTGGCCACGGAAATAAAACCCGATGATGGTCCCCTGGTGTCGAAGCTGGAGCATCTGAAACGGGCGCATTTTGATCCGGACGGAGAAAAGGAGCAAGCCGTTTTTATGAGCTATGCCGAACGCGGCCCTTCCGATGCGGCGCTGTCGGCCCGGCAGGTGGTGGCTTATATGCGGCCCTTGCGAAAATGGCAGCGGGTGGTGGCGGCGGTTTGTTTTCGCGATGAAATGATTGTGGACCTGCGAATGGATAAACTGGCCGACCAAAAATGGTTTTCCGGCAACGCCTTCGGAAGGCCCATGCTTATCGACCGACAGGGACGCAATTGGACGCCGGGATGGAGCGGCGAGATCAAAACGCGACAGGAAGGACTGCTTGATACGATTATCCAGCAGGATGCGGGGCAGGACGCTTATGATATTTTCGATCCACAAAGTCAGGAGTTTCGCCCTGCCCTGATCAGCTGGCAAAGCGTTCCCCATAGCCCCTGGGTGCTCATGAGCGTGGCCTGGAAAACGGAGGCACTGGCGGCAAGCCCCGGACCGTCCCGCGTGATGTTACCAGCCATGCTGCTGGTGAGTCTGGTGGTGGCGTCGGGCATCGGCTGGTTTCTGGCGCGGTCGAGCCGGAATGTGCATGTGCTGCAATCGCAAGCCGAAAAAATGATTGAGGTGGCCGTCCATGAACGCACACGGGCGCTCTCCGAGAAGGCGGAGATTCTGGACCGGGATTTGCAACGCAGCCGACTGGCCGAAAAGGATCTGCTCCGGCGCAACCAGGATCTGCGCGAACAAAAGGAAGAAGCCGAAGCCATATCCCAGCGCATCCAGACCCTTACCCACATGGTGGACCTGTTGCAGACGAGCAAGTCCGTCCAGGAGACGGGAGACGTGATTGTGCAGCAGGCGGAAAAACTTTTTCCCGACGATTCGGGTGTGCTCTATCTGTTCAACGAGGAAAACGTGCTGGAGACGATTACGGGCTGGGGCGATCCGCTGGTGGTGGATGGGGATTTTCTGAACGAAGACTGCTGGGCATTGCGGCGCGGGGATACCTATGAAGTGGAAGACGCCGATGAGAAGCTGATTTGCTCGCACGTTTCGTCGGCTCCGCCCCATGGCTATATCTGCATGCCCATCAAGGCGCGTAATGAGTTCTTCGGCATGCTCCATGTGCAATGGGGCCCGCCGCCGGAAGACCTGACCCCCGAGGCCGAGACGGAGCTGGTGGGATTCAAGAAAGAACTGGCCAGCACGGTCAGCCATCAATTCAGCCTGGCGTTGGCAAACCTGAAGCTGCGCGATCTCTTGCAGGCCCAATCTATCCGCGACCAGTTGACGGGCCTTTTCAATCGTCGCCACATGGAAGCGTCGCTGATCCGCGAACTGCACCGCGCCAAGCGTCACGAAAAACCCCTGGGCATTATCATGCTGGATGTGGACCATTTCAAAAAATTCAACGACACCCACGGCCACGAAGAAGGCGATGACCTGCTCCGACGCATGGGTGAATTGCTGCGCGGAAATGTGCGGCAAGAGGACATTGTCTGCCGATATGGTGGCGAGGAATTTCTGATCATCCTGCCCGACGCCGGCCTCGAAGTCGCCGCCCAGCGCGCACGCCTCCTGCGCGAACGGGTGCGCTCGCAATTGCTTGTTCAGGGCGAAGCGGTGACGATTTCCGTGGGCGTGAGCGTTTTTCCCGAGCACGGGGCCACCGCCGAAAGCCTCGTCAGTGGCGCGGATACGGCGCTCTATGCCGCCAAGGAAGCGGGGCGCGACCGCGTGGAGATTTTCAGTTCCTGACCGGACCGGACGGAACTTTTGCCGCCTTTTTTTGTCTTGCCCTACATATCCGAGGGCGCCGATGTTCCCGTGGCGATGGAACCGGCTTCGGACGACGGTTTTTTTCTGATGGGCCGCTATGACGGTTCGGCCCTATTTGGAAAAGGCGATTCTGTCCGGGAAATCACCGGCAGCAAGACAATGCGCAACAGTTTCGTGGCCCGCTACAGCAACGCGGGCGAATTGATCTGGCTGAAAAATATGGCCCTTCCGGGATTTTTGGGGAAAGCTTAATCTGATGGTCTGAATGCGATGGTATTCAAGATTTGCCTGCAAGTTTCAGGCGAAAAGCCCGGAGGGCTTTCCCAAAAATAGCCACGGGTTTTA
>CAYWYC010000403.1:0-2579 GCA_964462565.1 uncultured Candidatus Sumerlaeota bacterium
GCCTGATGCTTCAAATGCTTCCCCATGGCTGATTTTGCAAAAAGCCTGGCTTTCACTTGTATCTTCAATCAAAATCCGCATACTGGATGCCTGGCTTGTGGGATTTGGTATATGGGAAATGGTTACTTTCATTTTGTAATAATTATAAAGGAGCGCGAAGCATGGAGTATATTCGATTTGGGCGGACAGATTTGCAGGTGAGTCGGACGTCTTTCGGGGCCTTGCCGATTCAGCGGGTGAGTTTTGACGAGGCCAGGGCACTGATGCGGCGGGCCTTTGAGGGGGGTGTGAATCTTTATGATACGGCGCGCGGCTATAGCGACAGTGAGGAAAAGATCGGCTATGGCATGTCCGATATTCGCGACGAGATCATTATCGCCACGAAGTCGTCGGGCGCGAATGACCGTAAGGGCGTGATGGAACGCCTGGAAGTCAGCCTGAAGAACATGAAGACGGACCATGTGGATATTCTGCAGCTGCATAACCCGAAGCAGCTGCCCGATCCCGATGATCCGGAATCAGCCTACGCGGGACTCTTGGAAGCGCAGAAAAAGGGCATGACGCGCTTTATCGGCATTACGGCTCACGCCCTGCAAAACGCGATCGACGCCGCCAATTCGGGGCTTTATGATACCATCCAGTTTCCCCTGAGCGCGATTTCGACGCCGGAAGAATTTGCCCTGGCGGATTTGTGCAAGGAAAAAGACCTGGGCCTGCTGGCCATGAAAGCCATGTGCGGCGGCATCCTCGACAACGGACGCATGGCCTTTGCCGGCTTGCGACGCTATGAAAACATCGTGCCTATCTGGGGCATCCAGCGCATGAGTGAGATTGATGAATTTCTCGAACTGGAAGAAAATCCGCCTGAGATGGACGCAATTATCGAAAAGCAGATTGAAGCGGCGCGTGAGGAACTTTCCGGAGCATTCTGTCGTGGTTGCGGCTATTGCCTGCCATGTCCGGCGGACATCCCGATTCCCCTGGCCGCCCGCATGACCTATCTGCTCAATCGCGCGCCCTGGCAGAACTTTGTCACCGAAGAATGGCAGGAAAAAATGCAGCGCATCGAACAGTGCAAGGAATGCGGCCAGTGTATCGTTCGTTGCCCCTACGACCTGGACACGCCCAACATCCTGAAACGAATGCTGGCGGGATATGAAGAATTTGTGCAGGCTCATGCCTGACATTTCAATTTTATAAAGGAATGGGATTTTGCCGTTCGGTTTGAGCCGGGCGGAGGTTTTTCAAGGAGACATTATTATGGCAAAAATCGTAATCATCGGTGCCGGAAGCGGTTTCGGCGGACATCTTTCAATTGACATTATGGCCCGGGAATTCCTGCGCGATTCCACCATCTGCCTGTGCGATATTCACGAGGGACGCCTCAAGGGCATCTATGAATATGTCAAGCGAACGGCCGAGTATCATAAACTTCCGACCAAGGTCGTCGCGTCCACCGACCGGCGCGACCTCCTGCCCGATGCGGACTTTGTGGTCACGTCGATCGCCCAGGGCGGCGGCGCCTATTGGGGCAGCCCCTATCGCGAAGAAGTCGAAATCCCCGCCAAATACGGCATCTACCAGACTGTGGCCGACACGGTCAGCGTCGGTGCGGTCTTTCGTTTTTTGCGCACCGGTCCCGTGCAGCAGCAGATTTTCCGCGACCTGGAAGAACTCTGTCCCGACGCCTGGGTGCTGAACCATACGAATCCCATGTGCATGCTCTCCTGGCTGCATTGCGTGGATACGCAAATGCGCTATGCCGGCCTCTGCCACGGCGTTCAGGGCACGACCAAGGAACTCGCCAAACTGATCGACGTACCTTATGACGAAATCTCCTTCAAGGTTGCGGGCATCAACCACCTCGCCTGGATTCTCGAATTCATGCGTGGCAAGGAAGACCTTTATCCGAAGGTATGGAAACTGCTCGAGGATCCGGAAAAAGTCAAGGGCGAGGAAGTACGATTTGAACTGATGAAGAACTTCGGATACTTTCCCACCGAAAGCAACCGGCATGACGCGGAGTATGTCCCCTATTTTCGCAAGAACGAAAGCGACCGAGAACGGTTTCCGATTCCGCCGCGCCATCCCGTGCCCATGGAGCCGCGCAAGCATCGCGAATGGATGAAGGACACGGGTGCTGATGGCAATGAGGAAAAGGCCGTGGGCCAGTTGAAGAAATCCCATGAATACACGACGGGCATCATGGAGGCCATCCTGACCAATGTGCCCTACAGTTTTCAGGGCAACGTGATGAACCATGGCGGCCTGATCGAAAACCTGCCCGAAAACTGCTGCGTGGAAGTGCCCTGCCTGGTGGACGCGCGCGGGATTCATCCCTGCTACGTGGGCAAGCTGCCGACCCAGTGCGCCGCGTTGAACCGCACCAACGTCAACGTCCATGAGTTGGCCGTGGAAGCCGTCCTCAACAAGGATCGCGAAGCCGCCTTTCATGCCTGCGCCGTCGATCCCTTAACCGCCGCGATCCTGCCGCTGGACAAAATCCGCGAAATGTTCGAAGAAATGTGGACCGCCCTGGAGCCGCACCTCAAATGGTTCGACCCCAACCACACCGGCCC
>CAYWYC010000404.1:0-2548 GCA_964462565.1 uncultured Candidatus Sumerlaeota bacterium
AGGGTGCACGACATAAATGGACGCGCATCCAAACATTCGCAAAATATTTCTTGAACTGGACCGGTGCAAGTGGAATAATGACAGACAATGAAGGATTGCAGGTATTTTTGCCTGCCTATTTTTTACGGAGGTATGCTTTTACTGCTTCGAACGACTTCACCCGATTAACGTGAAATTGCTTGTAACCTGTTCCCGTGATGCCGCGCTGGCGGCGATGTTTTAATTATATTCTCGTTCGCATTCCCTTTAAGCCCGTACCGTTCCCGAGGAGGTTCGAATTATGACCCAGCTTGAAATCCTTACCGACGCAGCCGAATCCCCGGCTATCCCCACCTATGCGAAAAAGCTCTTCTACCGTATTCAGGAAGTGTCCGAAATCACCGACCTGAAGCCCCATGTCCTGCGATATTGGGAAACGGAATTCAAGCAGCTTTCTCCGGAAAAAGACAAAAACGACCAACGGCGTTACCGTCAGCACGATATCGACCTGATCTTCACCATCAAGGATCTGCTCTATCGCCAGAAGTTCACCATCGCCGGCGCACGCCGTCAGATTGGCGCGCTCAGCAAGAGCAAGCAGCGCAAGTCCACGACGAATCGTCGCCAGAGTCCTTCGCGCCACGCCATCCTGAACGGCATCCGCGATGAACTCAAAGACCTGATGAGCTACATGTCCTGATCAGTGTTTTGGCTTGTGGTTCGTGGTTTGGGGAGGCTGCTCTTCGCATTCGCAAGCGCATGCGCAATCGAATCCCGTTTCCTGATCCGCGACATCAGCGTTATCTGCGGTTCATTTTTTTAACCGAGAATAGTGCGGATGTCGCGGATATTATTGTTTCTGGATTTTGGGTCCGGATTATTAGACGGCATCATCCGCCGGAAAAACACGGACCGGTTTCCAGGGTCCGCTTTCGTTATCCGACTGGCAGATGGCGATGGCGCGCCCTGCGGAATCCAGCACCATCACCGGCTTGCCCGCCTGCGGCAGTTCCGGGCATTCCGCGATGTCATCCATCCCGAAGCCACCCCCATGACGCAGCCGCATTTCCGGTCCCGGCAGGAGTGACAGTTTTGGCATAAAGGTCAGCGCTTCCTCGATTCCCAGCAGAGAAACGGGCAGCAGATTATCGGGATCGGCTTCGAGCACTTCCAGAGGCAAGGCATTGTCTATTTCGAAACTTCCAACAGCCGTTCGCACCAGCCGCGTCAGATGCGCGCCACAGCCCAGGCTTTCTCCCACTGTGTGCGCCAGCGACCGAATATAAGTTCCCGATCCCACGCGCGCCCGAAAAAAGACCGTCGGCGGCAAAAAGCGCAGCAACTCGAAACGCTCCACAAAAACCGTGCGCACCTTGCGCGGCACTTCCTCGCCCTGGCGCGCGTATTCGTAAAGCTTCTTGCCCTTTACCTTCACGGCCGAATAGGGTGGCGCGATCTGTTCGATCAGGCCGGTCCGTGCATGAAAGGCGGCTTCAATTTCTTCGCGGGAAATGCCCGAAGGGTCGCGTTCCTTTGTGACCTGTCCTTCAGCGTCATAGGTATTCGTCGATACGCCCAGTATCATCTCGCCGGTATATTCCTTGGGCAGGCCCGTGAGCCAGGGAACGATGCGCGTGGCCTTGCCGATGCAGCAAACCAGCACGCCCTCGGCCATGGGATCGAGCGTCCCCGTGTGGCCGATGCGTTTGGTATGGGCCAGTCGTCGCAATTTCGCCACCACATCATGGGAGGTGGGACCCTTGGGTTTCAGCACCGGAATAACACCATGCATCATTCACTAATCTTTCGTTCTTTTTGCCAGACGATCCGGGCGAGTTCCTTGGAGGCGGCAGGGAGGAGTTCTTTTTCATAGCGGAAAATGCGGCGTCGAAAAATCTGCACAAAAATATAGGCGGGAATGGCGATCACCAGCCCCCACATGGTCGTGACAAGGGCCTCGTTGATTCCGAAACTGAGGCTTTCAATGCTGTGTTCGGGGTTCGTGGTGAATTCGCGGAAGGTGCGGATCATGCCGATAACCGTGCCGAGAAGCCCCATAAGCGGCGCCACGGCATAGATCGTCGCGAGGCCTGTCGTTTCCTGCCAGAGGCGGTCGATTTCATCGGACAATACGGGACGCAGAAATTCCGTTTCTTCTTCGCTTGATTTCGCGTCGCTGCCTACCACATTCAGCCGCAGCAGATGCGCCGCGAGCCGCGCCAGGGGAGCCGAATGCCGCGCCAGCACTTCCTGATAGGACTCGGCCATTTCCGTCGTGTCGATCCGCTGGGCCGCCTGGATCAGCTTATTCGGCATCACACGTCCACGCCGCAGCTGGATAAATCCCTTGAAAATCCAGGCCACCGCCAGGATCGACGTCGGAATCAAAAAGACCATCATGATTCCGCCGGCCAGCACATATTGTTCGAGATATGTTTCCATTATCTATGATTCTTCCCGCTCATTTTTGGCATCTCCAAAATCGTACTCACAATCGAACCTGCACCAGGCTCCTTGAAAATTCCCTCAAACCTTCCACTGCCACCAGGATGGTGGCGATACGTACCGC